>JAZOTR010000031.1:0-8712 GCA_045657745.1 Acutalibacteraceae bacterium | reverse complement strand
CATAAGCAAAATTAAATTATAAGATTTAATTTTGCACGACATTCATTTCAATGGATAAGGACAAATTTTCACTTAAAATTTGTCGCAAAATCAAAGATTTTGTGGCGAAACAGGATTGTTTCGCCTAACCTTTTCCATTATAATCTAAAAATTCGAAATTTAATGAGGAATTATATTGCTTATTGATAAAATAAAAAGCGCACTTAAATTAATCGGCTTATATTTGTTAACAGGTATCCTTAGTGGAGCGCTCGGCACACTATTTTCAAAAACCATTGCGTTAGTTACAAATATCCGCTCACAAAACAACTTTATTATTTACCTTTTACCGATAGCGGGCTTACTTATTGTATTTATGTATGATAAGCTTAAGGTTACAGGGGTCGGCACAAATCAAGTAATTAAAAGCTGTACGGGCGAAGCAAAGCTTTCACCACTTATAACACCCGCCATATTTTTGGGGTCAGCTATTTCACACTTGTTTGGCGCATCGGTTGGCAGAGAGGGCGCGGCGCTCCAATTAGGCGGCGGCTTAGCCGCGTTTTTGAGCCGTATTTTTAAGCTTGATGTTAAATATATGCAAATTCTTACATACTGCGGTATGGCAGGCTTATTTTCCGCAGTTTTCGGCACACCGTTTGCAGCCTTCGTATTTACTCTACAAATTGCTTATGTATGGAAAATACGCTTAAATGCTATTTTACCTACACTGGTTTCTTCTATAAGTGCATACTTGGTTGCTACTTTATTAGGCGCACACGCTGAACGCTTTAATATCGGCAATATCCCCTCAATTTCTTTAGTTGTAATTTTAAAAGTAATTGTTATTTCGTCACTTGCAGCACTTGTAGCAATGCTGTTTTGCTACTCAATAAAGTGGTTTGAAGTTTCATTTGAAAAATTATTTAAAAATCCGTATTTTAGAATAATCGCAGGCGGTATTATTACAGTTTTTATAACTGTTTTATTAAAAAATAACGATTATAACGGTGCAGGCGTACATATTATAGAAAATATTTTTGAATCAGGCACCTTTAAAGGCGAGGCTTTCTTCATAAAACTTGTGCTTACTTGTATCGCAGTTGCTTCAGGCTATAAAGGCGGTGAAATAGTACCTACCCTATTTATCGGCGCCACCTTCGGCAGTCTTATCGCATCACTTATAGGTCTACCTGTCGCATTAGGTGCCGCCGTTGGTATGACTGCGCTTTTCAGCGGCGTTACAAATTGTCCTATTGCCGCAATAGTGCTATCACTTGAATTATTTTCAGGTATCGGCGCGGTTTATATGATAATAGCTTCTATTATTTCGTATGCTCTTTCAGGTAATATTAGCTTGTATTCCGCACAAAAGCCGTATAAATTAATAAAACCTTTCAAATATTTCAAAAAATATCCTAAAAACACTTGACTTGAATGGATTTATATGATATTATAATTTTCGTTCAAATGCGGGTGTAGTTCAACGGCTAGAATCCCAGCCTTCCAAGCTGGTTGTGTGGGTTCGATTCCCATCACCCGCTCCAAAAGAGAAGTTGTACCATTAGGTATGACTTCTCTTTTTCTTTATATAGACGGGAATCGAACTTAGTTCGCTCTCTTGCGGTTAGCGGCTCCAAAACAAAAGCACTAACCTTTATTTTACTATTGCACTTTTATGGTTGGTGCTTTTTTCTTTTGTAGCAACCATTTCTTTTCACTATCTACTTGAAATTTGTATTTAAAAAGTGTATAATGTCATTGTAGTATTATAAAAAGGAAAAATTATGTTAGAAAAACGAAATAAACTTAATTACATAATTCATTCAGCTCTTATTGCAGCAGTTTATGTAGGTCTTACTTTTTTAAGTAATATTTTCGGTTTGGCGTACGGACCAATACAGTTTAGAGTTTCCGAAGTATTAACAATATTGCCTGTATTTACTCCCGCCGCAATACCCGGTCTTACGGTTGGCTGCTTTATAGCAAACTTTGCTTCATTTAACATATTAGATATTATTTTCGGTACAATTGCTACACTGATTGCAGCAATTTTAACCTATTTATTAAAGGATATAAAATTCAAAAATATACCTTTATTAGCATTCGCACCACCAATTATCGTTAACGCGTTGATAATAGGCCTTGAAATTGCGCTTTTCTTCTTACCCGAAGGCTTCCACATATACGGATTTTTAATTTCTGCTATACAGGTTGGTGTTGGGCAAACCCTTGTATGCTACGGTCTTGGTATTCCCTTTTATGCAATAGTTTCAAAATATTCTATTTTTAATTCTTTTAAGAAATAATATTACCTTTAATTCAAAGGCATAATAAATTTAAGGACGTGATTGTTTGAAAAACAACGAACAGTTCAAAAAAATCTTACGCACAATGCTTAAAATTTTATTGATTTTCTCAGAAACTGCAGTGTTTGCTTATATTTGGCTTAACCACTACAACAATTTTATAACCGCACCATTTTTTAGAAAAGGTAACTGGTTCTTCTATTTGGTTTATATGATTATTTTTGCGCTTTTCCTTTCAGCGTTTGACGCTTTGAAATTCGGCGTATATAGAAGAAGTAATCTTATAACCGCTCAAATTTTGTCAACACTTGCAACGCTATTTATTGTTTATTTGCAAATCGTACTTCTTTCCTACGAATTTGTAACTGTGTTGCCACTACTATTGGGACTAGTAATTGACGTTGTTTTAATACTTGCTATTACTGTTGGCGGCAGTTGGCTTTTAAGAAAACTATTCCCCGCAAAAAAAACACTTATTGTTTACGATGAATACTCCCCCGAAACATTTATAGACAAGCTTAAAACCAGAAAAGATAAGTTTGTTATAGGCGATATTTTAAATGTTAGCGAAGGTGTAGAAAAGGTAGAAGAAATCATAAAGAAATCCGAAGCGGTTATTCTTTATGATATTCACTCCGAAAAGCGAAATAAAATCCTTAAAATATGCTTCGAAAACGATATAAGAACCTATGCTACAACCAAGGTTTCGGATATTTTGGTACGCGGTGCGGATACTCTTCACTTGTTTGATACCCCGTTGCTTTTATACCGCAATATCGGTTTAACCTTCGAGCAACGCTTCTTCAAACGCTTACTTGATATTTTGGTTTCCACAATCGGTCTTATTATTGCTTTACCGTTTATGATACTTACAGGTCTTGCAATTAAACTTTATGACGGCGGTCCGATTTTTTATAAGCAGGAGCGCTTTACTCTTAACGGTAAAAAATTCTTCGTGTATAAATTCAGAAGTATGATTGTAAATGCCGAATCAAAAAGCGGTGCCGTTCTTGCAAGTAAAAACGATTCAAGAATTACCCCTGTTGGCAAATTCGTTCGTGCCACCCGTTTGGACGAGCTACCCCAATTCATCAATGTTTTGAAGGGTGATATGTCCTTGGTCGGTCCCCGCCCCGAACGTCCCGAAATTGCGGAAGACTATTATAAAACCTTACCCGAATTCGGTTACCGCTTAAAAACCAAGGCAGGACTTACAGGTTATGCTCAGCTTTACGGAAAATACAATACCACACCTTATGACAAGCTTCAGCTTGACTTAATGTATATTCAAAATTATTCCTTGTTTTTGGATATAAAACTAATTCTTATGACTATTAAGATTATGTTTATGAAAGAAAGCACCGAGGGTGTAGACGAAAATAATAAAAATAATAAATAAATAAATAAATAAATAAAAGCCGTGCTTTTTGAGTACGGCTTTTATTTATGTTAATTTTTTTGAAAAAAATACTTCTATTTTACAACAATATTTGGTATAATAAATGTAAATATGTCTATGTATTTTCGAGGTATTATATGAATATTAAAATTGACGGACTTGATATTGAATACACCGAGGTTGGAAGTGGCACTCCTGTACTTCTTTTACACGGTTGGGGTTCTTCCTTTGATGTTTATAACGGTGTTATAAATACTTTAAAGGACCGTTGCCGCGTTGTTGCTGTAAACTTCCCCGGCTGCGGTAATTCACAAACAATGGAAAGTCCTTGGAATTTGGATGATTACTGTGATTTTGTACTTAAATTTATGAAAGCCGTAAATTTAGAAAATCCAATAATGTTCGGTCATTCACACGGTGGCAGAGTTACCTTAAAAATGGCTGCAAGCGGTATGGTAAACCCGCCTAAAATAGTTTTGCTTGATTCGGCAGGACTTATACCTAAGAAAACCTTAAAACAAAAATACCGCGCTAAAAGTTTTAAACTTATAAAAAGCGTTTTAACCTTACCAGTTCTTAAAAATCATACAGAAGAATTACTAAACAAAGCAAGAAAGCACTACGGCTCAGCAGATTATAACGCTGCGCCCGAGGTATTAAGAAAAACCTTAGTTTCACTTGTTAATACCGATTTAAGAGATATTTTACCGAATATTCAATGTCCTACGTTGCTTATATGGGGCGAAAATGATACTGCAACACCGCTTAGTGATGCAAAAATAATTGAAAGCCTGATTAAAGACTGCGGTCTTTGCGTTATAAAAGGCACAGGGCATTATTCGTTCTGCGAAAGACCTTACGAAGCAAACGCTATAATTAATAGCTTTATATAAGGGTGATAATATGATTTTTTACATTATATCTACTATCTTAATTTCAATTTCAGCAATTTTTGCTGTAACCCGTCAATTTCAAATGTTACAGCAAAATTCCTACTATCCTTCGCGTTACTTGGGTTGGATTTTTTCAAGCTATATCAACACCGTTTTAATTTCATCGGCACTTTATTTAATTTCATCGGTATTTTATATTTTTGAGTTATACATAGCTCAAACTATATTTATCGCTTTACTTACGGTAATTCGTATTGTGCTTTGCTTTAAAGAACAGAAGAAATCCATAAAGCCGATTGTATTTACCGCAAGAGTTAAACGCCTATATGCCACTTCAATAATTCTTTTGGGTGCTTTACTTACCGTTTTTATTCTCTATAATACAACAGTTTTGGGCAGATATATTTCAATAGCACTATTTTTAATTTCATTTTTTACACCCGTTTTAACTCTCGTTATATGGTGTATTACATTACCTATTGAAAAGCTTATTAACGCTTGGTATATTTACGACGCTAAAAAAGTTCTTAAAAAGCATAGCGGTATGAAGGTTATTGGTGTTACAGGCAGTTACGGAAAAACTACAACTAAGTTTATTTTAACAAGAATTTTAAGCGAAAAATTCAATGTTGTATGTACACCTCATAGCTTTAATACACCTATGGGCGTTGTAAGAACAATACGCGAAATGATACCGCCGCAAACCGAAATTTTTGTTTGTGAAATGGGCGCTAAAAGCGTTGGTAATATTAAAGAGGTTTGCGATATTGCAAGTCCCCATTACGGAATTATTACCTCAGTAGGCCCTCAGCATCTTGATACCTTTAAGTCGGTTGACAATGTATTTAAAACCAAATTCGAATTAGCCGATGCAGTTGCAAAAAACAATGGTCTTACCTTTGTAAACGGCGACAGTAAGGAAATTTCAAGCCGTATAAACGGTGATTTTAAAATTTACGGCACAAAGAAAAAGTTCAAATACCACGCCGAAAATATTTCTTATGGTAGATTTGGTTCAGAATTCGATGTTGTTTTAGGCAAAGAAAAGGTTCATCTTACAACCAAGCTTTTAGGTCTTCACAGTATTATTGATATTGTAGGCGCAGCTGCTTTAAGCTATACCTTAGGCGTAAATGCTACCGATATTAAATACGCGGTTGCATCCCTAAAACCCGCTGAACACCGCCTTGAAATGAAAACCTTTACAAACGGTTCTTTACTTATTGACGATGCTTACAATTCCAACCCCGAGGGTTGCTTAGAGGCAGTTCGCGTTTTAGGCTCGTTTGACGGTATGAAAAAGGTTATAGTTACCCCAGGTCTTGTAGAACTTGGCGAAAAGGAATACGAATGCAACTATGCGCTTGGTAAGGAAGCCGCAAAAAATTGCGATGTTATTATACTTGTAGGTAAAAACCGTTCTAAGCCTATGGCAGACGCTGTAAATAAAAGCAAATTCAATAAAGAAAATTTGCATATAGTAGCAAGCTTTAACGAAGCTATGGAGATTTATTCTAAAATAGCTGATAATAACACCGTTGTTTTATTTGAAAACGATTTACCTGACAATTATTTGTATTAAGGAGAATTACTATGAAAACAAATATTGCTTTCTTTTATGGTTGCCGCTCGGTTGAGCACGAGGTTTCTATTATTTCCGCCGTTCAGGCGATGCGTGCAGTAGACCGCGAAAAGTACGACATTACGCCTGTTTATGTTACTAAGGACGGCGAAATGTACACAGGCGACTGCCTTTACGAAATAAGCGAATACAGAAATTTACCCGAGCTTTTAGCAAAAAGTAAGAAGGTAACCTTTATCAGAGAAAACGGCGTTGTTATAATGCGCGAATTAACAAAGAAAAGATTTGCAAAGCCTAACGATACCCGCATAGATGTTGCCTTCCCTGTTGTTCACGGCACCAACTGCGAGGACGGTACAATCCAAGGCTTCTTCGAATACTTAAATTTACCTTATGTTGGTTGCGATATTATTTCTTCCGCAGTCGGTATGGATAAAGCAGTATTTAAGGATGTACTTAAAAATGCCGAACTACCTACACTTGATTGTATTTGCATAAGAGCAAAGGAATACTTAACCGACAAACAAACCTTACAGGATAAAATAGAAGAGAAAATCGGTTTCCCACTTATTGTTAAGCCTGTAAACTTAGGTTCAAGCGTCGGTATTACAAAGGTTAATACCAAAGAAGAGCTTGACGATGCAATTATGTTAGCCCTTTCCTTTACAGACCGCATTTTAATAGAACATGCTATTACTGCCCTTCGCGAGATTAACTGCTCCGTTTTGGGCGATGCAGACGAATGTGAAGCCAGTGTTTGCGAAGAACCCTTTATGAACGACGAAATTTTATCCTACGAGGATAAATATATGGGTAATTCGAAAAACGGCGGACAAAGTAAGGGTATGGCTTCACTCGGCAGAAAAATCCCTGCAGATTTAAGCGAAGAAAAAGCGACTGAAATTCGTGAGCTTGCTTGTAAAATATTTAAAGCAATCGGAGCTAACGGCGTTGTACGAATTGACTTTATGATTGATACCGATACTGACACCGTTTATGCTAACGAAATAAATACTATCCCCGGCTCACTTGCTTTCTATTTATGGGAAGCTACCGGTGTTAAATACCCCGAACTTATAAACCGCCTTGTTGACCTTGCGTTTAAAAGACAGCGCAGTCGCGGTAACCTTACCTTCACTATTGATACTAACATTTTATCAGGGGTATCTTTTGGTAGCAAAGGCGCTAAGGGAGCAAAAATGTAATGAGTGAGCTTTTAATAAAGTTATTTATTAAAGATTCAAATAAAGTTTCAGATAATAGTATCCGAAAAAACTACGGTACGCTTGGAAGCGTTGTCGGTATCCTCTGTAATTTGATACTTTGCGTGTTTAAAATTGCAGTAGGAGGTATTACAGGCAGTATTTCTATTGTAGCGGACGGTCTTAACAACCTTTCGGATATGGGTTCTTCTGTAATTGCAATGCTTGGCTTTAAGCTTGCAGATAAGCCTGCAGACGAGGACCATCCATTTGGCCACGGAAGAATGGAATATATGTCGGCTTTTATTGTAGCTATTCTTATTTTCCTTGTTGGCTTTGAGCTTTTAAAGTCCTCTGTGGGTGCACTTATAAACGGCGACAAACAACCCGAATACACTGTTTTCGCTTTAATTGTATTAGTAGTCTCAATACTTATTAAATTTTGGTTATTCTTATTTAACCGTAAAATAGGTAAAAGAATTAATTCAGATACATTAATAGCCACCGCGCAGGACTCTCTTAATGATATGATTGCAACAAGCGTAATTTTACTTTGCGCGTTAGTTTCTTATATATTTACCCTCCCTTTTAATCTTGACGCTGTAATGGGTATTTTCGTAGCAATATTTATTCTACTTTCGGGAATAAATACCGCTAAAGAAACTATTAATCATATTTTAGGCAAACCACCCGAAAAATCTTTAATAGACGATATTGAAAATACAATTTTATCCTTCGAAGAATTCGTTGGCATACACGACCTTATTATACATAACTACGGTCCGGGAAGACTCTTTGCATCTGTGCATGTTGAAGTTCCGCAGGATATAGACATTGTTAAATGCCATGAACAAATCGACCTTTGCGAAAAACTTATATGCGAAAAATTGGGCGTTGCACTTGTTATTCACATGGACCCGATTGACATTAACAACGAAACCGTAACAAACACAAAAACGTCATTAATCGAAGGTCTTAAAATAATTGACGATGCCCTTACCTTGCACGATTTCCGTATGACACCGCAGAGCGATAAAAGAACCAACTTGATATTTGATGTTGTTGTTCCCTCTAATCTTAAAATCAAAGAAAAGGATTTGGAGCAAAAAATATCTACTATGGCAAAGCTTATTAATCCGACTTTTTGTTGCGTTATAACCTTTGACCGCGATTTTACAGGTAATATAAAATAAAAAAATCACCGCTTTTGAAGTGAACCCCAAAGTTTAGACAAAATTAAATATTAAATTGCTTGTGAATGAGTTCGGTATTGCACCGGGCTCATTCCTTTTAGTTTTAAGGAAATTCTTTCGTTGTTGTAGTAATCTATGTAATGTTTCAATTCATC
>JAZOTR010000030.1:0-5542 GCA_045657745.1 Acutalibacteraceae bacterium | reverse complement strand
AACCGAGAAAAGCGTAATAAATAACGACCAACCGAATGCTGTGGGAAAGCCTGTGCTTGTTATACCTGTAGTGTAGTTTGAAATTCCCGCAAAGGTACTTGAATCGGGCAAAATAAAGGGCTCGGTTGCAATAGAGAATTTCGATTTAAATGAATTTATAAGAACAATTAGTACAGGGCCTATAAATACCAACGAAATTATAATTAACAGTATAAAAAATACGGTATTGAAAATTTTACTGTGCATTAATGCTCAACCTCTTTTCTGCGTGTTAGTATAAGCTGAGTTAAAGCTATTACCGCAACAATTAAAAAGAAAATAACCGCTTTAGCCTGTCCTACACCCTCGTAACCTATTCGGGAATAAAAGGTTTCGTATATATCAAGCGCTACCATTCTTGTTCTGCCCGAGGGCGCGCCTGCGGTTAAAGCAAGATTTTGGTCAAAAAGCTTGAACGAATTGGTTATTGTTAAGAATAAGCATATCGTGATAGACGGCATAACCGACGGGATTATAATTTTAAAAAGGGTAGTAAGGCTTCCTGCGCCGTCTACCTTCGCGGCTTCGGTAATGCTTGTTGGGATATTGCCAATGCCTGCGATATAAATTATCATCATATAACCAATCATTTGCCAATTCATAAGGATTACCAACCCCCAAAAGCCGAAGCTTGCGTTGGAGGTTATGGTGTAATCAAACTTATAAAGCACGCCGTTTATTATGAGTTGCCAAATATATCCAAGAACAATACCGCCTATAAGGTTTGGCATAAAAAATACTGTTCTGAATATATTTGTTCCCTTAATGTTTTGGGTTAAAAGCAGGGCTAATAAAAAGGCAAAAAGGTTAATGCTTATAACAGCAGATATTGAGAATTTTACCGTAAACCATAATGAATTAAGAAATCCGTCATCGCTCGAAAAAATTTGCAAATAATTTTGAAACCCTACAAATTTCGCGTTTGTAACGGTGGTAAATTCGGTAAAGGAAAGGTATAATCCTAACAAAAACGGTATTACAAAGGCAATCAAAAACGCCAAAAGGGTAGGCATTACAAATATCGGAAAATACTTTTTAACCGATTTCATTTATTTTCGTTCACTCTTCCATTTTTCAGTAATGCTTTTTTCAATCTCGTCCCACTTCTTTGTGCCCTGTACATAGTCAAGTAATCCGCTTCCGACTTCTTTTTTAAATTGGTCACTTGGGAATGCGGTGAAAATCCAAGGTATAGTGGTAGTAGAATCATCGTTCATATAACGGGTAATTTCTTTTGCTAACGGGTCGTTGGGTATTTGGTCTTCGCTAAAGGTGTTAAAGGGTGTTATAAAGCCTAATTTTTCGGTAACATATTTTTTACCCTTTTCGCTAGAGAAAAGCCATTCTAAAAATGCCAAAGACGCTTTTTGTTGCTCTTCGGTAGCGTTTTTGTTGATTGCAAGGTAGTTTTCGGTGCCTATACATATACCTTGACCTTTTTCGCCGTCAATACCTGTATAAATTGGCATCATTTTAATATCGCTTGCCTTTACGGTGTTGCCCTCAACGCCTGATATTTGCGACCAACCCCAGTTGCCGTTTTGCACCATTGCAACCTTACCGAGCGCAAATTCTGCCATAGAATCCGCAACCGATTTAGAGCCCAAAAGGTTTTTAGAGGTTATTGAATTTTCAATATAAAGGTCGAAAATATTTTTAAAGTTTTTAGAGTATTTAAAAAGTATTTCTTTGGATTCTAAAAGCGCTAATGTTGGGTTAAGATTTTCTTTGTTGTCGCGGTATTCGTAGTAAAGAGGTATATTTAATAAGTGTGTTTGCCAACGCCAATCTTCGCCCGAAGAAAGTGATGTGGAAGCGAATACACCCTCAATATCAAGTTCTTTTTTGTGAGCAGTCATATCTTCTACAACCTTTTTTAAGGTGTCGAAGCTATTTATTTCTTCCATACTTTTAATGTCTGTTTTTTTGTTTGGCAATGCAAAATATCTATCCATAATTGCATTGTTATAGATGATTCCGTAGCCCTCTACAACATAAGGAATGGCATAAACACCGTCTTCGTCCTTTATTGCCAAAGATTCATCTGCTAAATATGAATAAAGCTTGCTGTCTTTAATATTTAAGCAATAGTCCGACCATGAATCATAGCCAATAGGTCCGTTTACTTGGAAAATAGTAGGCGCGCTTGTTTTGGCTATTTCTGATTTTAAGGTTTGTTCGTAGGTGTTCGCGGCAGCAGTCACAACCTTAACCTTTACACTTGTTTCTTTTTCGTATTCCTTTGCGATTTCTTCATAAACCGCAGCGGATTCGGGTTTGAAGTTTAAAAAGTAAACCTGTGTTGTGTTTTTCTCGCCACATCCTGCAAGCGAGAAACAAGAAAGTACGCAAAAAATTGACATTATAAATGATGTAATTTGCTTTTTCATTTAAAAGCCTCCTTGAAAGATTTCTTTTAATACTTTTCCACAAAATGCAAAAAATATTTAAGGCAAAAAAATAATGTAAAAAAATAAAAAATATTGCTTGACATTGGTATATTATTGTGGTATATTATTTAGGCGCTTTAAAAACGCTGGTGTAGCTCAGTTGGTAGAGCAGCTGATTTGTAATCAGCAGGTCGGGGGTTCGAGTCCGTCCACCAGCTCCAGCGTATAACTAAATATGGGAGTGTTCCCGAGTGGCCAAAGGGGGCAGACTGTAAATCTGTTGTCTTCGACTTCGGTGGTTCGAATCCACCCGCTCCCACCAAAACAAAAACCGACCAATTGGTCGGTTTTTTGTTTTGGTGGGATGAAGCGCTCCCTTACGGGAACATTAAGCAGCCTTCGGCTATGAAGTTGCTCGCGCTAATGAAGTGTACTGCGGCACATAAAGGAACGCTTCGCTTCATGCGAGCGTAAGCTCGTGCTTCACAGGGTGTAAACTCTGCTTCATATTTGCGAAGCAAATGCTTCATTTACAAACCACTAAGTTTATGATATACTAAATTTGAAAGTAGGTGCCTTTATGCGTGATGATAAATTATCCGTTCAATCAATGGACTTTGCCGTATCTATAATAAATCTTGTAAAAGAACTCAAACTTAAAAAAGAAAATATAATCTCAAACCAAATCGGCAGAAGCGGAACTTCAATAGGTGCGAATATTCGCGAAGCGCAGTATGCCCACGGTAAAGCGGATTTTGTTGCAAAACTCCAAATTGCCCTTAAAGAAGCCAACGAAACAGGTTATTGGATTGAACTTTTATATAGAACGAATTATATTGATGAATCAACCTACAAAAATCTTGATTCTGCTTGCACAAGTATTCGTGTAATGCTGATTTCATCGGTAAATACTGTTAAATCAAAACAATAAAATAACACCTGATTCCTCAAACGGAGTCAGGTGTTATTTTTCTTTCCTGCCTATAAAATAATCTGCAGATACATTATAAAAATCGCAAAGTTTTATTAAATCCTCTATTTTAAGTTCTGCTCGACCTGTTTCGATATGGTTATAGCCTTGTTGAGATTTATTTATTATTTTTGCAATTTGCGCTTGTGTAATATCATTGTCTTCTCTTAATGAACGCATTCTTTCACGATATTCCAATAATCTCACCTCTAAATTAGCATATCATACTCATAAATTGAGTATTGACAATTACTCAAAGATTGAGTATAATTGTTTTGCTCGAATTTTGTTGAGTTTTAAAAAGGAGGTTGTTTTATGAAAAAAATTATGGTAGGAATTCTAATTTTTGCAATGTTGATTTGTTTTGCGGGTTGCGGTGGAGCCAAAGGTGAGAATATCACAGGAATAACCACAACCGATAATATGGTATATTTTGAGCCGAAATGCCCCGAATGCAAACATATAAGCCGCACAAAATCGTTGAACCTTTGCGAAGGAGAGGACTATAGCGGAATGCACCAATGTGAAGAATGCGGCGAGATTTACGACATATCAATAGAAAGATAAAAATATTGAGGTGTAAAATATGAAGGATGAAACAAAAGCGATATTAACATTAATTGTAATATTGATGTATGCTATTGGTATCATTTTGTTTTTTATAAATTTATTTAATGATTCAATGGGTGACGCTTATTTTTTAAGAGTTAAAATATTTTGCGGACTCATGGTAGGTGCAACCATTCTTGGTGGGATAGTAAAAGCATCCGGAAACAATGAAAATGATACGTAATACTAAAATTATAATTTTTAAATAAATGGTTATCATTTAGTGTATTTTTCTGAAAATATAACTTGGACAGTCGAGACCGCCTGTCCTTACAAAAAAGCAACACCCTTTTCCAAACGGAAGAGGGTGTTGCTTTTTTGTGTGGTTTTACTGTTTTTTAAATCTTCCGACTTGCTTTTTAAACGGGTGTAAAGTATAATTAATTTGCAAATATTAGTATCTTACGCGTAAAGGGCGGAAAGGAATTATTGTTATGATAAAATACGAAATCGAAGGCGGTAATTTACCGGTTGTTGTTTGTTATCCTGAGGAAAATCAAACGCTTTGCACCGAAAGCGGAGCGATGAGTTGGATGAGTCCCAATATGGTTATGAACACCAATGCGGGCGGCGGAGTTAAAAAGGCGCTTGGAAGACTTTTTTCGGGCGAATCTATATTTATGAATGAGTATACCGCAGTCGGCTCAGGTGGTATGATTGCTTTTGCTTCAAGCTTTCCCGGCTCTATTATACCTTATCAGGTAACTGAGGGTAACGGAATTATTGTTCAAAAACGCGGCTTTCTTGCAATGGAAAAAGGGCTTGATTTATCTATATATTTCCAAAAAAGCTTGGGTAGAGGCTTTTTTGGCGGTGAAGGTTTTATTATGCAAAAAATAAGCGGTAACGGTATGGTATTTATTGAGATTGACGGTTACTGCAAAGAATACGAGCTTGCGGCGGGTGAAAGCATTATTGTAGATACCGGCTATCTTGCTGCCATGAGTGAAAGCTGTACAATGGATGTTCAAACGGTTAAAGGTGTTAAAAATATATTCTTCGGTGGGGAGGGTTTATTTAATACTAAAGTCACAGGTCCCGGCAAGGTTTACATACAGTCTATGCCTGTTATAAATACGGCGCGAGTTTTAAAACCTTATCTTGATATAAACAATAACTCTAATAACAATAATAGTGATGGCGGAATTAATATACGTTTTGGCAACTAAATTTTAACTTAAAAGGAATAGCACCCTGACCGATTTTGGTAGGGTGCTATTCCTTTATAAATTTAATTATATCGCTAACTTCACAGTCAAGTGCGTAACAAAGAGCATCAAGGGTTTTTGTATTTATTGCTTCACCTTTTTTTATTCTGTGCAGTGTATTCGCAGAAAAACCTTGTTTAAATATTAAATTGTATTCAGTAATCCCTTTTTTAAAGAGCGTTTCATAAAAAGGTTTGTATGAAATCATTTTAATCACCAAATTTATATTATCATACTTAATTACTTGACTATACTCAAAATGTTAAGTATAATTTAGATTATTATGGTCAAAAGGAAGATTAGTAATGAAAAGGGTATTGGTTGGT
>JAZOTR010000029.1:0-2745 GCA_045657745.1 Acutalibacteraceae bacterium | reverse complement strand
GTAGCTTTGGAGGCACGGTGAAGCATTGCCATAGGAGATTCGTTTTCTTGGGGTTCGGCTTCTTTGTGAAGCAGTGCAATAATTTGTTGCCAACGCTCAATTGGCGAAGTCTGGTTTTCGGTTTCATTAAGCAAATATCTGCGAGAAGCCAACAAGGCTTGTCCTAAATCCCGATGAATGCGGGATTTGATTTCCAATCGTTCCTTTGCACGAGTGAGTTCATCCACATTTTCACCGTATTTTTTAAGACGGAGATTGAAAGCGGAGAGTTGGTCGTTCTTTTCTTTAAGTTCATCAGTCGCCATTTGCAAAGTGGTGATTTCACTGGCAACAAGCTGCATAATATCGCCCAAATCTTCGCAATAGAAGGTCCACACACTACCATCATTCAGGCGGAAAGTTGGATTTTCATTATCTTGCAGCTTGGTAACATCTTCTTGAAGATTGCCATCATTTAAAATTTCCCAAAACAGCGAAGCGTTTTGCAAATCTCTACCCACTATATTATGGCAAAGTTCGTTCATACGGTTGTTCGCCAAGATAATTCTTCCGCTTTTGTGATAAAAACACAAGCCGCTCGAAACCTTATCAATGCCTTCTTTGATTGCGGAACGAGTAATAGTGGTTTTACGGAAAATAATCTCTTTACGAATGATAAAAATATAATATACAAGTGTTATCGCTATAAGAACGGCTGTAAAAATTATTGGTAAATCGCAAAACCTTTCGGCTATGGGGGATTCGGGTTTATTCATTCTATCACACCTTAGCGATGTGGCAAACAATACCGTTACCGCGCCATTTAGAACGGTGAAAATCGGAAGAAACCATTTTAGCAAACGAAAAGGCTTACGATATGCGCCGATAAAAAGGGTAACACCCGACATAAAAGCAATAAAACAAAGCGCTGTTATTAATGTACGCGCTAAAGGTGCGAGATTTGTAAATGATATCATTTATCGGCACCTCCTTTAGTGGTGAGGTTAATAACTACGTCTTCATCCATAATTTCATAACTAAAAGTGCCAACCGCAAAGGTAATGTTAGAAAGTACCTGCTCTGCAATTTCTTCGGTACAACCTAACTGGATATTCATTCGAATATTTCCCTTTTCGCAAGTAAGATTCACCATCAATGCGGTTACTTCTTCTAACATTCGCTCAATTAACGTTTCAAAAAAGTCATAAACCGCAATAATATGCGGAAGCAAAAGAGTGTCGGCGCAATTACTGTTAAGCGCAGTATAAGTACCGCCTAATTTTAAGTTTTCAAGGGATTCTCTAATGCAGTATTCAAGTTCGGTAGCATTAACTTTTTTAGATTCTTCGCCGAGTAAAAGCAAATTACCGCGACGTTTAATATAAGAGCCGATTACACAAAGCTTTGCCAAAAGAAAATCGGCATTTTCGCCTTCATTTTCCATACGGTTAAGTAATTCAGTCGCTTTATCAAGCTGTGGTTCCACCTCACGTGCGATTTGGTCATACAAACGGTTTTGTTCGTCGGTTTTTGCACGGTTTTCTTTGAGCTCGGTTTCGGCTTGAAGCAAAACACCCTCTTCGCTCAATTGCTCCCTAATATCTTCCAAATTTTGCTTTAAAAGATTTATTTTTTGGATATCATCCTGCCATACAACACGCCCCGCGGTAATGGGCGCACTGCTCAGCAAAGTATCTCCCAACGTAACAGCGCCGTTTTCACTTTCGCGAAGTTGTTTCACGGAAACAGGCAACGCGCCTGCGGATACGTAACGGGGATTATAATTGGAATCCACAACTTGAATCGGCACGGTAGTAATACTGAAGATTTCACGGTAATTTGTATTTGACGGAATCATACCTGTTTGGAGTGCGCTTTCTAAAAGAAATGCGATAATCAAACAGTCAATAACGGTAAGGTCAACCTTGATAAGCTTGAGAACGTAAATAATCCAAAACGCTACGCCGCCCAAAGCAATATAAAGCGGTAGTCTTTGCACCTTTTTACTGCCCGGAACACGGCATTTTCTAAGCAACGATACAACAAAATAAACACTCAGCAAAATATACCAAGCCATCAATATAAAGTATGGGAATCCGTAGCCGTAGTCCTTATCGTAATTGGCAAGGCCATTTTTAAAATGGAACACCCACTGATGCAAATCGTTTGTAAGTACCAAAACAATCAGCACAATTGCTAAACCGAAGAAACTCCACATCCATTTAGGCATACGGTAATCCTCAGGTTTTCCGATGTAGTGAACAACGTAAAGCCCGAACAGTGGAATCAACAACATAGGTATGTACCAAGAATACCAAATGTATCTACCGATTGGGTCGGTAATAGAAACCATAAATTCATATTTTACGGCTTTAGTAAATAACCAAAAGGTCATTAGCGTTCCCGTTGACACTAAAATACGACGAATCTGAGGATTCATTAAACGATGATACAGAGAAAGGCACCACGCAACTAACAAAGACACATGAATGCCATTTCGAATCACCATAAAAAGCGAAGCTACAAGCACATTTTCTACTTTGAATAAATAACGCAAGGAATATGCAAATATAAGCAATATAGCAACGCTCAAAAGATTTTTAAGCGTTTTTTTATTTCTCATCGGCACAAAGAATCCCTCCTTGATCTTGACAATATTTTCTTTATTATAGCACATATTGAAATAAATCTCTACTTTTTGTTTTAGTTATTAACTTTGACTCGGCTCACACCGCTGCTCACTTCTCTTGTAAGTATTGTATCGGG
>JAZOTR010000028.1:0-4569 GCA_045657745.1 Acutalibacteraceae bacterium | reverse complement strand
CGATGATAACGCCGACTGCTAAGTCAATTACGTTACCTTTTGAAATAAATTCTTTGAATTCGCCGAAAAACTTCTTCATAAATCTTTCTCCTTACTTTTTTATACTGTATAGTATATCATATTGCACTGAATTTTCAATATATTTTTTGCAATAAAAGATTGATAAATAAAAAGTAATGTAGTATAATCCCCTATGAAAAAATCATTGAAATGGAGTTGACAATCTTGATTCTTACAGCAGATATAGGAAACACTAATATTACCTTAGGCGCTTATAATTCAAATTTCCTAAGCTTTACCGCTCGACTTGCTACCGATATTCGCAAGACCGACGACCAATATGCAATTGAAATAAAACAGTTATTATCACTTTACGATATTACAACCGACGATATTGAGGACTGTATCATATCTTCAGTAGTACCTGCTGTCGGCAAAAGTATAGGCCGTGCGGTTTCTAAGCTTTGCCAAATCGTCCCACTAACATTAGGCCCCGGAGTTAAAACAGGACTTAATATTAAAATAGATAATCCCGCTCAATTGGGCGGCGACCTTGTTGCAGGTGCTGTCGGCGCTATTGACGCGTACAAAATGCCCTGTGTAGTTATTGATATGGGCACCGCTTCTACTATAAGTGTGTTGGACAAGCAGGGTGCTTTCTTAGGCGGTGTTATTGCAGCAGGTGTTAGACTTACATTACAAGCATTAACCGAAAACACCGCGTTACTTTCTTCAATTCCAATTGAAGCGCCTAAATCGGTTATCGGCACTAATACAACCGAATCTATGCAAGCAGGTCTTGTTTTAGGTACCGCTTCTATGATTGACGGACTTCTAGAAAAAATCACCAGTGAACTCGGCGAAGTGCCAACAGTTGTTGCAACAGGCGGTCTTTCAAAAGAGGTTATTGCGCACTGCAAAACAAATATAATATATAACGAAAATCTTTTACTCGAAGGTCTTCGTGTGATTTATGAAAAAAACCATCAGTAATTCCCGAATTATTCGGATTACATAAATTATGAACTGCACCAATAGTCATAGGGAGTTTCATTTCCCAATTACCAAGGGCAGTATCGGAGGTAATTTTATGAAGAATTCACAGGACAGAAGAAAACAGACTCAAATACTTGTATTTGGCGCAATTTTAACAGCCCTTGTAATCGTTTTACAGCTACTCGGCTCCTTTATACGCTTTGGTATGTTCTCTATTTCGCTTGTTTTAGTACCAATTATAATTGGTGCGGCAATATGCGGAACTAAAATTGGAACTTGGCTAGGGTTTATATTCGGCGTAGCAGTACTTGTAAGCGGTGATGCAGCAAGCTTTCTTGCAATTGATGTTGCGGGAACAATAGTAACCGTGCTTTTAAAGGGTGCGCTTTGCGGACTTGCGGCAGGACTTGTATACAATGCGGTCAAAAATCGCAATCAATACATTGCGGTAATCTTGGCGGCAATAGTTTGCCCCGTTGTAAACACAGGCGTCTTCCTTTTAGGTTGCTTTGCATTCTTCTTTGAAGCAGTAGCATCTTGGGGCGCTTCGTTAGGATTTACTAACACAGTGGAGTATATGTTCTTAGGCCTTGCAGGCGGAAATTTTATAGTTGAATTATTAGTAAATATCGTTTTAACACCTGTAATTATAAGGGTTTTAAACTTTGCTAAGAAATAATTAATAATCGAAAAGACGGAAGCAAACGCTTCCGTCTTTTTTATTTTACAAATTCAACTATATCGCCTGTACACTGTTCAAAGTTTACACCATAAACCGAATAGTTAGGCTCAGCCAAGGTAACTGCAATACAATGCTTTGTATAATCACAAGCAAAGCTTACTGCCTCTTGCAAGGTTTTGCCGTTCATTAAACCGCCGTAAAGTGCAGAGGAATAAATATCACCTGTACCGTGGAAATCCTTAACTACCCTTTCGGTATAGTATTCGTAAACCTCTTTACCGCCAAGCAAGCAGAAAACTCCAACCTGTGTTTTGCTTCTTTTAACGCCTGTAATTACTACATCCCTCGCGCCATTTTCGTGAAGCTTTTGGCAAATTTCCAAAAGATAATCTTTATCGTATTCTTCCTTATATTCCATATCAAGCATAAAGGAAGCTTCGGTAATATTAGGGGTAATAACATCCGCCATAGCGCAAAGAGTTTTTGTAGCCTTAACATAATCCATATCAAATATAGCGTAAAGCTTTCCGTTATCTCCCATTGCGGGGTCAATCATAATAATACCATCATCAGAATTAAACTCTTTAATTATTTCTTTAACGCTTTCTATTAAATCAATACCGCCTAAGTATCCTGTATAAATACCGTCAAACTTAATATTTTCATTTTTCCAAGCAGTTGTAATAGGATTAATTTCTTCGCAAAGATTTTTAAAGCTCCAATGCTCAAACTGAGTATGGGTTGAAAGTAATGCAGTCGGCAAAGCGCAAGCTTCAATACCGAAGGCCGAAATTATTGGCATTGCTACAGTAAGCGAACATTTTCCAACACAGGAAAAATCTTGGATTGTAAGTATTCTTTTCATAGTATCGCCTTCTAAAAAATTTTTCTTATTTTATCACATCAAACTAAGAATTTCAATATTTATACAATATTGATTAATAGTTCAAGTACAAATACTACTGCGCAAGAGCATACCGCAACGCCGAAAAGGCTAACGCCGAAATATGCAAGTAATACACCCGAAACAAGCGCCGCAATTCCCGACCATACGCTATTTGTAGCCTCAATTATTGCAGGAAAGGTCATAACCGAAAGGGTTACATACGGCACATAATAAAGAAACGAGCGCAAGGTCACATTGGTTATTTTCTTACGAATTAAGGTTAATGGCAAAACCCTTATTAAAAAGGTAACAAGCGCCATAACCGCTATGTAAATATAAACATTACCCTTCATTTTCTTCCTCCTTTACAGGAAACAGAATGGCCGCAAGTAAAGCAATAACAACCGTCAAAATAATAACTCTTATTCCCGAAGATAAGCCGCTTACAATAGGCAATTTCGCAAACGCAAAACTTAAAACCATTGAAATTACAACAATACTTGCAATAACCTTATTTTTTCTTGCGGGAGGTATAATGATAGCCAAAAACATACCATATAGTCCTACACTTAATGCGCTAACTATACTTTGTAGCAAAATGTTACCCACAAGTACGCCCATCATAGCTCCTGTTGCCCAACAAGGTATAGATACTGTCATAGCACCGTAATTATAATAAGGATTAAGTGTTCCTTTTACTGCAACCGAAATGCCGAATATTTCGTCTGTAACATCAAATGCCACTAACATTCTGTGTCTAAGCGGTGTATTAGAGGCAAGCTTTTGACTAAGCGAAGCCGACATAAGCAAATATCTTGCATTTACTATAAGCATAGTAAGGGCTATATCAATATAAGTAGTATTCTCCGCAATAGCGGTAAATCCCGCATACCCACCTGCCGAAGCATTTGTAAGCGCGGTTGCAAAAAAGGTTTGTAACGCAGTAAGTCCTGCATTTTTTGCAACTATTCCTAAGGTAAAGGCCACCGCGAAATAGCCAAGTCCTATAGGCACACCGTCGCGAAGTCCTTTCTTATACCATTTTTTATTTTCCAAAACAATCACCTTGCATTATTCTACAATTTTTAAACTTACAAGTCAATATTTTAATTTTCACACCTTAAAAAAATAAACATATTATGTTATAGAAGTGCGTAGAAATACGGCTTAAAACTTATTAGGAGGCTATTTTATGGCAGATTTAAGAAACGGTTGCCCAACCGATTTAGACGCAAACCAAGCAGTTTGTATTGATGCCGGCAGAGTTTACGATTCCTGTTGCGATAGAGACTGCTTAGAGGATTTGCGTTGCTTCTTTCTTCCCGAAACCCAAGCGCTTATTAATCACGCCAAGAGCGTAAGATTACGCAGTGCCGAAGTACTTAATGTGTTTGTTGATGTGGAGCCAGTAAATTTCAACAAGGGCTTCTATTCCTGCGACCTTAATTTCTTCTTTTTACTTTCATTCGATTTATACACTTCTTCCCACTCTTGCCCAAAGGTTATAAACGGTATTGCTACCTTTAGCAAAAAGGTTATCCTTTACGGTAGTGACGGTTGCGTAAAAACATTCTCCAACTACTCAAATGCTGAATGCAACGGCGAAAACGGTACGGTACGCAGCAACAATATGCCAAAATGCGTTGTATCTACCGTAGACCCCGTACCGCTTTCTGCAAAGCTTTGCGAGGTAAAAGATTGTTACGATACCTGCCACATTCCTAAATGCGTATGCGAAGCAATAGGCGGAAATGTAGTAACCGAGCTCCAAAACGGCACACCTACCATTTACGCTACAATAGGCTTGTTCACAGTAGTACAGTTAATAAGAAATGTACAAATGCTAATACCCGTTTACGATTTCTGTATACCCGAAAAAACCTGTAGAAACTCAAGCGCAGAGCCTTGCGATACCTTTAGCAAAATCAAATTCCCGATTGACGATTTCTTCCCGCCAAGACCCTGTAAGGTTGAAAACGGACCTTCTTGCAGCTGTCAGTCCGAC
>JAZOTR010000027.1:0-10086 GCA_045657745.1 Acutalibacteraceae bacterium | reverse complement strand
ACCTAAACACATTAAAATCCGAAGTGGTAAAATCTATTAAAGGTATAAGTTTCTTTTCGAGCGAGATGCTGTCGGAACTGATTAAAAAATCAGAGTGTGAGTGCGAACGCCTTAAAGATTTATGCGACAATGCACAAAAAGATGTTGATGATACCGAAAACTTGCTTAAAGAACTCAGTGATAATTTCGATGAGTTGCTTTCTTGGGCGGAACTATATAATGATGCCAGTTTTGAAAAGAAGAAAATGATTGTGAATTATATGATAAAGCGAGTTGAAGTAACCAAAGGATACGAATTAAAAATTGATTTTAATTTTAACTTTGAACAATTCATGACGGGAATAGATAAAGCCGCATAAAATTAAAGCCCGCTACTTTGATAGCGAGCAAAAAAATAATCACTTAGTGTGTCAAAAGTCGATGGTGGAGCATAGGGGGATCGAACCCCTGACCTCTTGACTGCCAGTCAAGCGCTCATCCCAGCTGAGCTAATGCCCCAAATAGGCACACTAAGTGATTGGTTTATGAAATTTTATTGTGGGGTGCGTGACTGCGTGCGTTGCGCTCCCAGCTGAGCTATACCCCCAAGTACCTATATATTAGCATACTATTATTTTAAATTCAAGAAAAAAGTTCAATTTATCACTTGACATCACGCAAAAATCGGGTATAATATTCTTGTTGCAAAATTTTGGGGAATTGTGTAACGGTAGCACGACAGACTCTGACTCTGTTTGTTGGGGTTCGAATCCCTATTCCCCAGCCAAGCGTCCCCGTGTCGTTAGACGCGGGGATTTAAATTTGTTTAAAGAGAGGTTAATCAAATGATAGTTCCAATTATTTTATTGGCAGTAGGCTTTGTGTTGTTAATTAAGGGCGGCGACTGGTTTGTTGACGGCGCCACAGGTATTGCAAGACGCTTTCATCTTCCCGAAATTTTAATAGGTGCAACAGTTGTTTCAATTGGCACCACTCTTCCCGAGGTAATGGTTTCTGCAGGCGCAGCGCTTCAAGGTAGCGGATCCATTGCTTACGGTAACGCGATTGGTTCTATTATATGTAATACTTCCTTAATTGCCGCTTTAACTATTGCTATAAAGCCAGGCGCAGCCGCAAGAAAGAGTATGGTTCTTCCCGTTTTATTTTTCTTTGGCGCTGCTGTAATTTATTGCCTTGGCGCTTATGTATTCGGCACATTCTCACTTTTAATGGGCATTGTTCTTCTTTCGGTATTCGTAATTTATATGGTGTCTACCGTTTTGCGTATGAAAAGCACAGCTTCTGTTTTGGCTGATACCGAGACCGAAGCCGAAATGGAGATTACAACCGGCGAAGACCATGTTGTAGAATCTGAAGAAAAAGGCACTAAGGACAGCCTTTTAAAAGATATTTTGCTTTTGGTTGTTGGCGCGGCAGTTATTGCTTTCGGTGCGGATTTACTTGTAGATAATGCGATTATTATTGCTGAAAAATTCGGTGTTTCCGAAAAGGTTATTGGTCTTACAATCGTAGCGCTTGGAACCTCACTTCCCGAATTTGTAACTGCAATCACTTCACTCATAAAGGGTCACGGCTCGTTATCGCTCGGTAATATTATCGGCGCCAACCTCTTTAACTTAGTTCTTGTAAGCGGTGTTGCCGTAACTCTTAATCCGTTTGATGTTCCTGTTTCAGGTCTCATCGGCGGTATCAATTCTTCTTTGGTATTAGATATACCTGTTATGCTTGCAGTAATGCTTATACTTACTGTTCCAACATTAATTAAAGTAAAACTTTCTCGTTGGCAGGGTATTTTATTACTCGGAATTTATGCAGCATTCTGTGTTTTACAGTTTACTCTATAACAATAGTAAAATAAAAAGACGGCTTTCGCCGTCTTTTTTTATTTTGTTTTAAGTTCTAATATAGTGTAGCCGTAAGGGTTCAAGGTAAGGGTGTTACCGCTCGGGTTATTGCCAAAAACAACCTTTGCATTTTCAAATTCATTTGGAATTTGAACGGTCGTTTGCTCGTGCCAACGGCTAACCGCTACTAAAACAGATGCCTTTTCGCTTTTTCTTATATAAACTATTTCACCGAAATTAGCGTAAACGGGAATAAATTCGCCCGACACAAAAACATCGCTTTGACGGCGGAATGTACCAAGCTTTTTATAAAATTCCAAAAGCCCGATATCCTCTTCACCCCACGGGTAAGCCGCGCGGCAGAATGGGTCGCCACAACCCTGCAAGCCCGCTTCATCGCCATAATAAAGTGACGGTACACCTGGTAAAGTATACTGCAAAACAGCCGCAACTTTTAAAAGTTCTACACCTTTTTTATATTGTTCGGGGGTGAGCGAAAATTCCGCTTGCCACTCTCGGTCGTTTTTATATTCACCGTCGTTACCTAAAACGGTTAAAATTCTTGGTGTATCGTGGGTGCCTATATGGTTCATTAAAAGCTTAACCGCTTGCGGCGGATAGTTTTCTAAAATTTCCAAAACCGTATCTATAAGCTCGCGCGAGTTGCCACCCTTTAAGTAGCTTATAATCGCATTCGCAAAAGGATAATTCATAACCGAATCAAGCTGATTACCCCTTAAAAATCTTCTGCGCTTATCGTAGCTGATTTTATTTGTCGCATCCTCCCAAACCTCGCCTAAAAGGAAGTTTTGTTCGCTTTCACTCTTGAGCGCGTTTCGGATTTTATCCAAAAACTCGTCGGGTAATTCGTCCGCAACATCAAGCCTGAAGCCTTTAATTCCTTTTTTTAACCAATGCTTAATAACCCCGTTTTCGCCCGTTATAAATTCGGTAAAGGCAGGGTCATTTTCGTTGGTTTCGGGCAAAGTGGGTACACCCCACCAAGCATTATAATCATCGCGACTACCTTTAAAGGTATACCAACTTCGGTAGGGCGAATTTTCGGAATTATACGCGCCGTTTGATTCATAACGGCTTTGGCGGTTGAAATAAATACTGTCATCCCCCGTATGAGAGAAAACACCGTCCAAAATAATATAAATTCCAAGCTTTTTTGCCGCCTTTATAAGACATTCCAAATCCTCGTCCGTACCTAAATGTGGGTCTACCTTTAAATAATCGGCAGTGTTATAGCGGTGGTTGGAATGGGCTTCGAAAATAGGGTTTAGGTAAATACAATTAACACCTAATTCCTTAAGATACGGCAATTTCTCCTTAATACCTAAAAGGTCGCCGCCGTAATAATCGTTACCTAAGAATTTAATATCATCCTCTTGTCTGAATTCAGGTTGGCTATACCAATCTTTACAAATATAACGGTCTTGCGGAATGTTTTTCTTGACGCTGCCCGAATTATAAAATCTATCGGGGAAAATTTGGTAAATAATACCGCCGTCCAACCAATCGGGCGTGGTGTAATCCTTTTTATAAACAGTAAGTTGCCACGCGCCACCCTTTTTAGATACAATTCCTAAGGAATGTTGGTCTTTGGTAACGAAAAACTCGCCGTAGTCACAGGTATATTTAAAGGTATACCAATAAATTCCTTCATCAAGGGTTACTTCACATTCGTAAAATCGGTAATCTTCAAGTGCTTCGACAGGGCGCATTTCTATTTGGGTTTCATTTTCCTCATTATCGCCCTTAATTACCAAAAATGCTGACTTTACACTATTGCTATTATGAAGCAACAGCCTTAGCCGAAGGGTATCCCCCTCGGCCAAGGCTCCAAATTTATTTCGGTATAAAGGATTTCTTGAATCGTACGGATAGTAATTCATAACTATTTTACCGGTTCTACCTTCCAAATATCTCTTGCATAGTCTTCAATAGAGCGGTCTGCGGCAAAAATGCCCGATTTCGCAGTATTTGTAAGTGACATTTTGTTCCACTTATCACGGTTGCGATAAAGCTCACTTGCAGTTTGTTGCGCCTTGCGATAATCCGCAAAGTCAGCAAGCGCCATATAATTATCGTGATTTTTAAGTGAGTAGTAGATATCGTCAAACGATTGACCTGCAAAGCCTGCGCCTATAAAATCAAGCGCTGCGCGAAGCTCGGCATTATTATTGTAGTATTCGTAGGGTGAATAGCCTTGCTTTTGAAGCACCAAAACCTCAGGAGTTTGCATACCGAAGATGATAATATTATCGTCTCCTACTGCCTTGTGAATTTCTACATTTGCGCCGTCCTCGGTACCTAAGGTAATTGCGCCGTTCATCATAAGCTTCATATTACCTGTTCCCGAAGCCTCGGTAGAAGCAAGTGAAATTTGCTCACTTATATCGGCAGAGGGTATCATAAGCTCTGCCATAGTAACGCGGTAATCCTGCAAGAAGAAAATTTTAAGCTTATCGCGAACAACGGGGTCGTTTTCAATTACAAGCGAGAGCTTGTAAATCATTTGAATAACCTGTTTTGCAAAAAGGTAACCGGGGGCTGCCTTTGCGC
This sequence comes from Acutalibacteraceae bacterium, assembly GCA_045657745.1. Lineage (GTDB taxonomy): Bacteria > Bacillota > Clostridia > Oscillospirales > Acutalibacteraceae > UBA737. The sequence continues at coordinate 5,671 of JAZOTR010000027.1, read as the reverse complement.
CGAAAATATAGGTTTTAGGTGTAAATTCTGCGTTAGGGTTATTTTTTATAAACAAATACTCGCTTATAATGTTTAAAACATTAAGGTGTTGACGCTTGTATTCGTGCAAACGCTTAACCTGCATATCAAAAATAGAATCGGGGTTAAGGATTACGCCGTGTTTATCCTTAACATACTTTGCAAATCTCACCTTGTTTGAATGTTTGATTTCTTCAAGGCGGGTAAGCACCTGCTTATCATCATAGAATGCCATTAATTTTTCAAGATTTCTAGCATCCTTTATAAAATCATCGCCGATAGTTTCGCTAAGGAACGAGGTGAGCTCGGGGTTAGCGCAGCAAAGCCAACGTCTGTGAGCAATACCGTTTGTAACATTTTTAAACTTTTCAGGTGTCATTTTAGCGTAGTCTTTAAAGAGTTCATCAACAATAATTTCGCTGTGAAGCTTAGAAACGCCGTTTACCGAATGGCAAGTAGCAACACAAAGGTTAGCCATTCTTACAATACCGTTAGAAACTACCGCGGTGCGCTCTGCAAGGTCGAAATCGCCTGTTTTTTCTATAACTTCCTTGCGGTAGCGGTTATCAATTTCCTTAATGATTTGATAAATACGCGGTAATCTTTCGCGAATAAGGCTTTCGGGCCAACATTCAAGAGCTTCTTGCATAATTGTATGGTTAGTGTAAGCCACTGTGCCCTTTACAATATCCCACGCCTTTTCCCAAGAATAACCGCATTCATCAAGAAGAAAACGCATGAGCTCGGGGATAGAAAGGGTTGGGTGGGTATCGTTAATATGAATTGCTACCTTTTCGGGTAGATTTTCAAGAGTATTGTAATGTCTTAAATGACGGTTAAGTATATCCTGAATTGAAGCAGAAACCAAGAAATATTGCTGACGAAGGCGCAATGATTTACCCTCAATATGATTATCGGCAGGATATAATACCTTAGAAATATTCTCGGTCATAGCGCGTTGTTCAATTGCGCGCAAATAATCGCCTTGATTAAATGCCGACATATCAAAATCCTGACATTCAGCACTCCAAAGACGAAGCGCATTTACAGTTTTACCGTCCTTACCTGCAACCATAAGGTCATAAGGTACTGCGCGTACGGTTTGATAATTATTGTATTCTATACGGTGAAGACCGTTTTCCCACCAGTCGTTAATTTGACCATCGAAATAAACATCAACAGCGCTTCCCGGCTTTGCTTCAAGCCAAACACTGCCGCCCGGTAGCCAAAAATCAGGCATTTCGGTTTGCCAACCGTCCACAAGATTTTGGCGGAAAATACCTAATTCATAGCGTATGCAATAACCCATTGCCGAATAACCGCCGCTTGAAAGGGCATCCAAAAAACAAGCTGCAAGTCTACCAAGACCGCCGTTACCAAGACCTGCATCGGGCTCTAATTCGAAAAGATTATCAAGCTTAACATCAAACTTTTTAAGCGCCTTTGCCATAGTATCGGTAAGGTCAAGATTATAAAGATTGGTCTTAAAGGAACGGCCCATAAGGAATTCCATACTTAAGTAGTAAACTGTTTTTGCGTTTTGCTCGCTTACAGATTTTTTAAACTCTGCTCGGCGTTCGTTCATAATTTCAAGCAAGCTCAAAACCGAAGCTTTATAAAAAAGTTCGTCACTTGCCTGTTCGGGTGTAACACCAAAATTGTGCGAAAGCTTTTTTTCAATCATAGAAGAAAGCTTTGAAGCAGTTATATTAGCCATTGTAACATCTCCGTTATATAGAAAATTAAATAATATTCATCATTAGATACATATTATACACCAATTAATAATATTTTGCAAGTGCTAACTATTAGTATAATTTCGTACATTTTTGTATATTTTGCATAAATTTATATTTAAAAATCTTATTTTTTATTAAAAGTTCGGCATTTCGTACAAAAAATACGGTTTTTACAGCAATAATAAAGGACTTTCCGAAGAAAGTCCTTTAATCAAAATTATTCTTGCTCGTAAACATCGTTAATTTCAAGATAGTCGCCTTTAATGCGGTTTTTATTTTTAATATTATCGAAAACGGCAAGCGCACCGATAGCCGCACCAAAAAGTGCAAGTAGGGAAACCAAGAATTTTAAGAAGCCTTTCATCTTAAAACCGCCTTTCATTAATATTTGTTAATTTATTATAACAATAAATTTTAAAATTGTCAATCACATTAAAGGGCCGAAAATATGAAGAAATCCTTGTTTAATTTTTCTAATAAGCGGGCGTTTTTCCCAATCTTCAAGCGTAATTTCCCGAGATTGTGAAATCACCTCGCGAAAATGCTGTTTGATATTAAGCGCGGTATCCTTATTGCAAAGCCAAACACCGCATTCAAAATGGAAAACGAAACTGCGGTAATCCATATTTACGGAGCCGACAGTTGAAATGCAGTCATCCGACAAAAACACCTTAGAATGCAAAAATCCCGGTGTGTATTCGTAAATTTTAACCCCTGCGCGCAAAAGTTCAAGATAATTATACTGCGTAACATTGTGCACATAGCTTTTATCGGGGATATGGGGAGTCACAACACAAACCTCTATTCCCGATTTTGCCGCCAAACAGAGTGAAGCTATCATCATATTATCAATAACCAAATAAGGTGTCATTATATACACATATTTCTGCGCAGAATTAAGTATTTGCATATAAATTCCCTCAGCGGGGTTGCGGTCGTTAAGCGGTCCGTCGCTATAAGGCAAGCAAAAGCCGTCGTCAACAATATTGTTTTCGGCTAAACGAGATTTAATATCTATTCGATTACCCGTTATAAATTCCCACATTGCAAGGAACATACAAAGAAAACTTTTTACGGCGTTTCCTTTTATCAGTACACCGCTATCCATCCAATGCCCGAAACGCTTTTGGCGGTTAATGTATTCGTCGCCAATATTAACCCCACCCGTCATAGCGATTTTGCCGTCAATTACAACTATTTTTCTGTGATTTCTATTGTTTATAAAGTTATTGAATATCGGGTAAATAGGGTTAAAAACCGAAACCTCTATTCCGTCGTTTTTAAGTTTTGTTAAGAAGTCTTTTCGTTGGCGCTTTATTGAGCCGAAATCATCGAAAATCACTTTAACCTCAACACCGCTTTGCGCCTTTTGCTTTAAAATTTTATATATGCTTTCCCACATATAGCCCTCGGCTATAATAAAAAATTCCAAGTAGATATATTTTTGCGCATTTTCGAGTTCTTCCAAAAGTCGCGAGAAGAATTTTTCACCGCACGAAAGATATTCTGCCGAGGTGTTATCGTAAATCGGGAAACCCGATTCGTTAGTTAAATAATCAGATTGGCGCGAATGAGAAATATCAAAATATTTCATTTTGCTTTGCGCTTCCTCATTATCACTTAGATACTGAAAATAGTGCGCCTCGCAAATACGCATTTTCTTTCTTAAATGCGGTAAAACTCTGCCGCCACCCCACAAAAGATAAACCGAAATACCGAAAATCGGGAAAATAAGAATAAATATTATCCAACCAACCTTGTGGTCGGGGTTGCCGCGCTTATTCAGTATTAAAATAACCGTTACAATACCAAGCACGGTTGATGCCGCAAACGACCAAGCCGTAGCAGAAGAAAAATTGTAAACAGTTACAAATAAAAAGAAAATTTGTACAGCTAAAAGCAAGGCGGATATTATTATTCTATTTTGAATTCGAATGCCGCGTTTATTATTTTTTTTCATGAAACCCCTTCTTTTTTAGTATGTCGAATGTTAAAATTCAATTAATGGTGGAAAAATATATTTGACTATGATATAATATATTTTACTATATAATTTTTAACGCATTGTGAACAGGAGATAACAAATGTCTGAAAAAATCGTAAAATTAAAAGAAGGCATAGAGGGTTTGTTTATCAAAAACCAACGCTTTAACACAACAAGTATATCTTTTAATTTTTATTTACCGCTTAAAAAAGAAAATGTAGCAGAAAATGCTTTGTTGCCGTTTATTTTAACCTCAAGCGGAAAAGATTACCCCTCATTTTCGGCTTTAAACTTTAAGCTTAGTAAGCTTTATGGCGCAAGACTTGATGCGAGCACCGAAAAATATGGCGACTGTCAGCTTTTGCGTATGACTATTTCGGTTATTGACGACCGCTTTACCTTTGACAGCGACTCACTTGTAAAGCAAGCAAGCGAACTGCTATTGGGTCTTATCTTTAACCCCAATATCGAAAACGGCGAATTTTCGGAAAATGATGTTAAACGAGAAAAGCGCAAGGCAATAGAGCATATAAAGGGCGAAATTGCCGAAAAGCGTATTTATGCAAAAAACCGCCTTATAAGCGAAATGTATAAGGATTCTCCTTACGGACTTCCAAAATGCGGTACGGTAGAAATGGTTGAAAAAATCACAAGCAAAAGTCTTTATGCCGCTTGGAAAAATATGTTATCCTCCGCTTTTTTGCGTATTCACGTAGTAGGCGCGGCGCTTCCTAACCGCTTTTTTGAGGACATTGCCGAAAAATTCGAAGCGGTTGACCGTTTTAATATCACTGACTACACACTTTGCGCTCCAACAAAGACTTTGGATAAGCCTAAAACCGTTTTTGAAAAAATGGATGTTAAGCAAGGTAAGCTTGTTATGGGCTTTTCGTGTGAAATGTACGGGGACGACGATTTGTCGCTTCCGCTTATGGTTATGTGCGATATTTTTGGCGGCGGTCCTTATTCAAGACTGTTTTCCAACGTGCGCGAAAAAATGAGCCTTTGCTATTACTGTTCGGCTTCTTCGGTAAGATACAAGGGTCTTTTAACGGTTGATTCAGGTGTTGAAATGGATAACGCCGAAAAGGCCCAGAAAGAAATTTTAAATCAGCTTGAAATAATCAAAAAAGGCGAATTTTCAGATTTCGAGTTTGAATCCTCTATTAAAAGTATTTGCGATTCGTTAAGCACTTATTACGATAGCCAAAACTCGCTTGATTTATGGTACGCGTTAAAAATCAACAACCAAAACCTCTATTCACCCGAGGATATAGCAGAAAAAATTAAGAAAATCACCCGCGAGGATGTAATTTACGCTGCAAAGGGTGTTAAATTGCATACCATTTATAAGCTTTTACCTAAGGAGGGACCGATATGCTAAAGGAATATTTCGAAAGTGATTTCGGCGAAAATTATGTAAAAGCAGAGCATCCGTCGGGACTTAAGATATTTATACTTGAAAAACCGCAATATAATTCGGCTTATGCGATTTTTGGTACCAAGTACGGCTCTATTGATAATTGCTTTTCGGTAGACGGCGAAAAATGCGAGGTGCCCGAGGGTATTGCCCATTTCTTAGAGCACAAGCTCTTTGAAAGCGAGGATGGGGATGCCTTTACAAAATATGCCGAAACAGGCGCTTATGCTAATGCTTTTACCTCGTTTGATAAAACCTGTTATCTCTTTTCTTGCTCGAACAGATTTTACGAAAACTTAAATATATTACTTAATTTCGTTCAATCCCCTTATTTTACCGAGCAAACCGTACAAAAAGAGCAAGGCATTATCGGTCAGGAAATCACTATGTATGACGATAGTCCTGCTTGGCGCGTAATGTTTAATATGCTTCTTAGCATGTACAAAAACCACCCTGTAAGAATTGATATTGCAGGTACAGTTAAGTCTATTTCCGAAATTAATGCCGATT
>JAZOTR010000026.1:0-3924 GCA_045657745.1 Acutalibacteraceae bacterium | reverse complement strand
GTATGTAAGAAGTGTTACGGTAGAAACCTTGCTACAAGCAAGCCTGTTACTACTGGTGAAGCTGTTGGTATCGTTGCTGCTCAGTCTATCGGTGAACCTGGTACACAGCTTACAATGCGTACCTTCCATACCGGTGGTATCGCTTCTACCGAAGATATTACACAGGGTCTTCCAAGAGTTGAAGAACTCTTCGAAGCAAGAAGACCTAAGCGTTGCGGTCTTATCGCTAAGATTGACGGTACTGTTCGCATTACCGAAGAAAAGAGAAGCAATGTAGTTGTTATCACTAACGACGACCTTAAGACCGAAGAAAAGGTTACCATTCCTTACGGTGTACGTTGCCTTGTTAACGATGGCGATTATGTAAAAGCAGGCGATATGTTAATCCCCGGTGCTAAGTATCCGCAGGATATCCTTGAAGCACAAGGACCTGAAGCAGTTCAGGAATATATCATTGCTGAAATTCAAAACGCTTACCGTACACAAGGTGTTGACATCAACGATAAGCACATTGAAGTTATCATCCGTCAAATGATGAAGAAACTTCGCATTGTTGATTCAGGCTCTACCGACCTTTTACAGAATGTAAGCTACGAATACAAAGAAATTGCCGATGCTAATGCCGCTATACAGGCGCGTATTGATGCAGGTGAAGAGGGTCTAACAAAAGCCACCTATCAGGCAACACTTCTTGGTATTACTAAGGCTTCTTTGGCTACTGAATCCTTCTTGTCGGCTGCTTCCTTCCAGGAAACAACCCGTGTTCTTACCGAAGCTGCTATTAAGGGTAAGGTTGACCCATTGTTTGGCCTTAAGGAAAATGTTATTATCGGTAAGCTTGTACCTGCAGGTACAGGTATGAAGTGCGAGGAAATCAACCCCGCTTCCTACGAAGAAGAAACCGAAGAGGTTTTTGAAGAAGTAGCAGAAATTGCTGAATAATAACCTATGAAGCATAATAAAAAACCACCCGAAAGGGTGGTTTTTTGTATCCGTATATTTATTTAAGCACGGTTTCTTTGCCTTTTTCAATATCTTGAATAGTGGTTTTGCTTTCGTGGGGGATGGGCTTCCAAGTAACCTTAACAAATAGTGCAAGATATGTTGTATATCTGCCTATAATATCAAAAATAGGCCAAGTAAGTACATAAAGTAACTTTTTGTGAAGCGGAATTTTAATAATACGCTTATGCTCTACAATAAATAGATAAATTGCAGTTACGGTGTTTTCAATATATTTACCTGCTCGGTATAAAAGTCTTAACCAAATCTGCATTCCAAAGCCGATTAAGAAAGCATCAAAGCCTGAATTTAAGGTAACTTTAAAGGGGAATAAGAAGCGTAAAAACTTTGCTAAATAGGTGCCGCCGCCAAAGAAGGTTAGACTTTCGACACCGCCTGTAAAGCAGTAACAAGCGTACATAAATACAGGAACAATAAGCCATCTTGCAACATTGAATACTGAAAGAGGTGTTAGCTGCATTAGCGTATCATAGGAAGCGAGTCTATGGCGAACAGATTCTATAAAACCTAATATAGCGGTTTTAAAGGTAAGCTTTTTCTTTTCTTTTTTTGCATTGGTAAAGCGATTTCTTATAAACAGCTTACCAAAGAATATGTTAACAAAAAGGTATGGACCTGTTTCCAAAAAGGCAAGTAGGTGACCTTTAGACCAACGAAGGCGTTGGCGAAGTGCGATTTTTAAGCTTATCGGTTGCTCGTCGTAAAATTCTGCCGCATCGTTATAAGAGATTTTATAGCCTTGCGCTACGGCATCTGCAGTTAGAGCGCGGTCTTCGGTAAGGGAAGTGTATTTCCAACCGTTTTCTACAATTTCACTTGCAAATAAAAATCCTGTGCCTTGAATATTGGTGGCAAGACGTAAAACCGACCTTGCGCGGTGATTGTAGCGTATAGAACGAAGCCAATGTAGCGCGTAGGTAGAAGCAATCCAACTTTCTGAAAAATTCTTTGTATTACGGTATGATGTAATTATTTTTTCGCCCGCATCAAAGGAATCGTTCATTCGGGAAATATAGTCTTTTTTCAGCAGATTATCGGCATCAAAAATAAAATAGCCTTCAAAGGACTGCCTGCCGTAGTCTTCTTCAATGCGGTCAAACAAAAATTGCAAGGCAAATCCCTTTGTTTTACGCTCGTTATCAAATCGCTCGTAGCAAATAGCGCCTTTTTGACGTGCTATTTCGGCGGTTTTATCGGTGCAGTTATCGGCTATAACAAAAACCGTTAAAAGCTCTTTAGGGTAATCCTGATTTGCAATACTGTCAAGCAAATTGCCTATAACCGATTGCTCGTTTCTTGCGGCAATAAGAATAGCGTATTTGTGGTTATTTTTTGCAGGTTTAAATTTTCTTGTAAAAAGAAAGCCAATAATTTTATACGCCGTTTTATAAACAAGCATAGCGCTAAGCACAGAGCCAATAGCCGCGTAAATAACCTTCGCTACGGGGTATGCGCCACCAATGGATGAAAAAATATTTTCAAATATATTAAGTGTAATTCCCATATCTAAACCTCACTTACTAAAAGATTATATAACAAATTCGCTTAAAATACAATAGTGATATTTTATGGTTGTTTTAAGCTATAAAAAATGGTAAAATAAATAGAGTTAATATTTTGAGGTGTAAAATGGATATTTTAAAGAAACTTTGCGAAGAATTTAATTTAAAAGCTTTTCAGGTAGAAAATACCGTTAAGCTTATTGATGACGGTAACACTATACCCTTTATCGCAAGATACCGTAAGGAAGCGACAGGCTCGCTTGACGACCAGGTGTTGCGTGAATTACACGACCGCCTTATGTATCTTCGTAATATGGATGAAACAAGGGAAAAGATGAAGGCATCTATTGAAGAACAGGGCGCTTTGACTGAGGAATTAATCGAAGCGATTGAAAATGCGGTCACCTTAACCGAACTTGACGATATTTACCGCCCATACAAGAAAAAGCGTAAAACAAGGGCAAGTGTTGCTAAAGAAAAAGGCCTTGAACCCTTGGCAGATATTATTTATGAGCAGTCACCCGATTGTAAAGAGCCTATTGTTTTGGCGGAAGAGTTTATAAATGCAGAGCTTGGCGTAGAAACTGCCGAGGATGCTTTGCAGGGCGCAATGGATATTATTGCCGAAAAAATTTCAGATGATGCCGATGTTAGAAAGCGTATGCGCTTTGTTTGTGCGGCTCACGGTATTTTAAATGTTAAGGGCGCTAAAGAGGATTTAGACGTTTACGAAATGTACAAGGAATATTCTGAAAGCGTTGCAAAAATTGCTGACCACAGAGTTTTGGCGATTAACCGTGGCGAAAAGGAAGAATTCCTAAAGGTTTCGATTGATTTTGATAAGGACAAGGCAATGTTTATAATTGCTAAAAACCATATTAAAGAGGGCTCGCCCGCAACCGAAACTGTAAAAGCGGCGGCTGATGACGCATATACAAGACTTATTTTCCCGTCTATCGAGCGTGAAATACGCTCGTCCTTAACCGAAAAGGCAAGTGATTCGGCAATTAAGGTATTTTCTACAAATCTTAAGCAGTTACTTATGCAACCTCCCGTTAAAGATAAGGTTACGTTAGGTCTTGACCCGGGTTACAGGACAGGTTGCAAGGTAGCAGTTGTTGACGGTACAGGCAAGGTGCTTGATACAGGTGTAATTTACCCCGCACCACCTAAGAGTGATATTGTAAATTCTAAGATTATAGTAAAAGGATTTATTGAAAAATATAATGTAGATGTTATTGCAATAGGTAATGGTACCGCAAGTCACGAAACCGAGGTTTTTGCAGCAGAGGTTATTAAGGAAATTGACCGCGAGGTATCGTATATGGTTGTAAGTGAAGCGGGCGCGAGTGTTTATTCTGCTTCCAAGCTTGCGGCAGAGGAATTCCCCGAATATGAT
>JAZOTR010000025.1:0-8521 GCA_045657745.1 Acutalibacteraceae bacterium | reverse complement strand
TTGGGTATGGTCTTATTTTAACATCATCAGGTGCCATTGCAGCGCCCATATTATTGGCGTCGGTTATGCCGTAGTCTTCAATTTCACCAAAGGTTACGGAATTTATAAATGGTCCGTTGCCCTTATTGGCTATAATTAATGCTCCCGAACCCGTAACTGTCCATTGCGCTGTTGGCGTGCGCTGTGAACCGTAATCAAGCGGAAAACGGTACTGTCTTTCAGCAGAACAAAAGTGTGATGATGTTACCGCAATTGCTTTTTTAGAGATACCGCTATCAACAAAAACAGATGCAAGCGCGGTAGACAGAGCCATTGTCGAACAAGCACCGTAAAGCCCTATGAAAGGTATTCCAAACTGACGAAGTCCAAACGAGCTTCCTATGCATTGATTTAAAAGGTCACCCGCAAAGATATTATCAATATCCCTTTCGTTAAGGTTTGCTTTTTTAAGTGCTATTTCAACTGCGGTCTTTTGTAGCTTGCTTTCCGCTTTTTCAAAAGACTTTTCTCCAAAAAAACTATCTATAATATACTCATCAAATTCTTCCGATAAAGGTCCCTCGTGTTCCTTTTTTCCGACAATTGAGCCGTAACTAATGATTTTCGGTTTGTTTTCAAGCAATATCGTTCTTTTACCGATTCGTTTTCCCATTAATGCCACCTCAAAAATATTTTTTGAAATTGACACTTAAATATTCTTTACAAATTTTGTTATAACACTTAAAAACTCAAAAAACAAGTTATATTTTTAAAATTATAGACATTTACAAAAATGCATGTTAAAATTAAGTGAAAATTTTCTTCCGTTTATATGTTAAATGGTAAATTAGTAAAAATATCGTATGAATTGAGGAACTGAAATGCTTAAAACTACACCCGCTGTATTTGCGGTAGGAAATGAATATCAAATAATGGTTGAGCTTGAGAAAGAGGCTTTATTAAGCGTTAAGATTCAAGACGAAATTTATTATGACGAATCTAATGGAATTCTAAACTCACTTTCCCCTATTCATCGCGTAACAGTGCCAATAAGCGCGCTTGACAAGGCTAAAGAGTATACAGTTTGCATTTTACCAATTATTGAGCGTAAACCATATTTTACCGAAACTGAAAAACAATTAGAATACACATTTAAATTTAAAGCTGTTCCAAAAAACAATGTTAGAATTTATCATTTAGCCGATACTCACAATAGAATTGAAGAACCCGTAAATACAGCCAAAGCCTTTGGCGATATTGACATTTTAATACTAAATGGTGATATTATTGACCATAGCGGCGACCCGAAGAAATTTTCGAATATTTATGAAATCTGCGCTAAAATAACTAACGGCGGTTTTCCTGTTGTTTTTTCTCGCGGTAATCACGATATGCGCGGTAATTTTGCTGAAAAATTTGCCGATTTCACCCCAAGTCAAAATAAAAATACATATTACACATTCAGAATTGGTAGCGTTTGGGGAATAATTCTCGATTGCGGCGAGGATAAGGAAGATTCGCATTGTGAATACGGCTTTACGGTAGCTTGTCACACCTTTAGAAAAAGGCAAACAAAATATATTAAAAGTGTTATCGATAATGCAAAAAAAGAATATGAACACCAAGATGTAAAAACAAAGTTTGTGATTTCTCATATTCCGTTTACATTGGAATTTGACCCACCTTTTGATATTGAAAAGGATATTTATAACGAATGGACTTCCCTTTTAAGAGATAATATTAAGCCCGACCTTATGCTTTGCGGTCATACCCATAAATCTGTTATAATTAAACCTAATAAAGAAAACGATTGTTTTGATATTGGTTGTCCGTTAGTTATAGGCTCAGAGCCAACACAAAAAGGATTTATCGGTTGCGGTTTGATTTTAAAAGAAAACGAAATTGAAGTAGTTTTTACGGATAATCTTGGAAATACGGTTTCAAAAGAAACTTTAAACCGTTAAAAAATATTAAGGAAATATAATTATGTTTTTAATCTCACAAATTCTTGGCATTGCCGCCGTTGGACTTTACCTGTTAAGCTTTCAACTAAAAAAGCGCAAACAAATCGTTTTTACTACCTTTGTTTCAAACGGTTTCTTTGTGTTGCAATATTTCTTATTGGGCGCTTATTCGGGCGCGATTTTGGACTTTTTGTCGGCAATTTTTTCCTTTTTAGCCAACAAGAAAAACGAGGAAACCCATCGCAAATTAATTAAAATTTCTTCGCTTATTATTATGGTAATAATGATTTGCGTCGGCGTTACCTTAGCAATTATTCAGAATAAATTAATCGAACTATTCCCCGTTATCGGCGCTATTTTCCAAACGGGCGGACTTTGGTTTAACAATGAGCAAACCATTCGTAAATGCGCTTTATTAGGCACTCCTTTCTGGCTTATTTATAATTACATTTCGACGGCGTACGGCGCAGCGGTTGGAACGGTGCTTGTTATGATTTCAATTATCGTTTCTCTGATAAGATACAAAAAAGCTTGACCATTGGTCAAGCTTTTTCTTATATCAATTTACAAATCCAATAAATAACCCCATACACAACACTCGCTAATGTACCATAAACGATAACAGGTCCTGCTATTGTAAATATTTTAGCGCCAAGACCTAAAATCCACCCTTCGCTTTTAAATTCAATTGCGGGCGAAACAACCGCATTTGCAAAGCCTGTAATTGGCACTAATGTTCCCGCACCTGCTCGCTTTGCAATCTTATCAAAGAGCTTTAGTCCCGTAAGCAAGGCAGCTAAAAATATAAGTGATATTGGGATAAGCATTTTCACAATTTCCTCTTCCAAACCGCATACCGACCTATAAAATTCACCTATTAACTGACCTAAAACGCAGATAAAACCGCCAACACCATACGCCCAAATCATATCCTTTAATTTTGGTGACGGCGGCGACATTTTTTTAGTTAATTTTGAATACTCTTTATTTGTTGGTCGCATAAAAACAACTCCTTTTGTGTTAATTTGCCACAAAAGGAGTTTTAATATTCAAAATATATTACATTTCTATAATTTCAATGCTTTCAATTTTAACGTCTTCTACGGGTTTGTCGTTCATACCAACCTTAACATTAGCGATAGCATCAACAACGTCCATACCCTCAAAAACCTGACCGAAAACAGTATGACGGAAATCAAGCCAAGGTGTACCGCCAAGCTCTGTGTAAGCCTTTGCACATTCAGGCGGATACGCGTCAGGTAAATCCTTCATTTGTTCTAACATACCGCCGGGAACCTCACTCGCTTGAACGATAAAGAACTGACTACCGTTAGTATTAGGACCTGCATTAGCCATAGAAAGCGCACCACGAAGGTTGTGAAGCTCGGGTGTGAATTCATCCTCAAAGCTTCTACCCCAAATAGATTCGCCGCCAATACCTGAACCCATCGGGTCGCCGCCCTGAATCATAAAATCTTTAATAACACGGTGGAAAATAAGACCGTTATAATAGCCGTTTTTAGCGTGTGTTGTAAAGTTTTCAAAGGTTTTTGGTGTTTGCTCTTTAAATAACTTAATCTTAATGTCACCCATTGTGGTGTGCATAATTGCAACAGTATCACCCGAAATTGGCTTATTTAACTGAATATTCGGCATAATAGCCCTCCTAAAATAAAATTTATACTTGTATTTTACCACTATATATTGTATAATACAAGTAATTTGTTTAATAATTTTTGTTTAAGGGAGTTTTTAGTATGAATTGTCCTTTTTGCAGCTACGAAGAAAGCAAGGTAATCGATTCAAGACCTACCGATGAAGGTCAAAGAATCCGCAGAAGGCGCGAGTGTTTACAATGCGGTAAGCGCTTTACCACCTACGAAATCATTGAAAGTTTGCCCATTATCGTTATTAAGAAGGATAAATCGCGCGAAACCTTCAACCGCGATAAATTAATGAATGGTTTGCTTCGCGCTTGTGAAAAGCGTCCCGTATCTATCGACACGCTCGACAATATGATTGATGAAATTGAGGTTATCATTCAAAACTCACTCGACCGCGAGGTTTCAAGTGAAAAAATCGGCGAGCTTGTTATGGAAAAATTAAAGGGCATTGACGAGGTTGCCTACGTTCGTTTTGCGTCCGTATACCGTCAGTTTAAGGACATTAACACCTTTATGCACGAACTCAACAAGCTTTTAACAAAATAAATCTTCAAAGGGTATGAAAATACCCTTTGTTTTTTAAAGATGGAGAAATTATGACAGACAATATTCTATTAGCAGATTTACTTTTACCTGATATTAACAAGGACCCCGAATATTACGAAAACCTTTACCCTGCCCGTAATTTACCCGAAGGCGCAAGGGTTGTTCGTGTAGCACCAAGTCCGACAGGTTATTTACATTTAGGTACACTTTTTGCGGCGCTTGTAAACCGTATTACCGCAACCTCTTCAGGCGGTGTATTCTTCACCCGTATTGAAGATACCGACAAAAAACGTGAAATTGAAGGCGGTATTGAAAATATTATTGACGGTCTTAACCGCTTTGGTATTGAAATTGACGAAGGCTTTTTCAGCGGCACCAACCAAAAGGGCGATTACGGTCCTTACCAACAAAGTATGCGCGCTGAAATATACCAAACCTATGTTAAAAAATTAATTAAAGAGGGTCTTGCTTACCCTTGCTTCTGTACTGCTGAAGAACTTGAAGAAGTAAGAAATATTCAAGAAAATCAGAAGGTACGTACAGGCTATCACGGACAATGGGCAAAACACAGAAACATAACCTATCAAGAAGCAAAAGAATTAGTAGAGCAAGGCAAACCCTTTGTTATAAGACTAAAATCTCCCGGCAACGAAAAAAACAAGGTTATTTTTGATGATGCAATTAAGGGTAAAATTGAAATGCCTGAAAATGATGAGGATTTTGTACTTTTAAAGTCTGACGGTATTCCTACCTACCACTTTGCACACGCTGTTGATGACCATTTAATGCACACTACTCACGTTATGCGTGGTGACGAATGGATTTCCTCTGTTCCGAAGCATATTCAATTATTTAAGTTGTTAGGCTTTAAGGTTCCGAAATTTGCTCACATTTCGCCGATTATGAAATTGGATAACGGCGCGAAGCGTAAAATTTCAAAACGTAAAGACCCTGAAGCTGCTGTTCATTTCTTTGCTGAACAAGGCTTCCCAAGTGAAAACGTTATTGAATATTTAATGACTATTGCAGCTTCCGACTTCGAAGATTGGCGCCGTTGCAACCAAACCGCTTCTTATAAAGACTTTAAGTTTAACTTAAAGAAAATGAGCGTTTCGGGCGCATTGTTTGACGAGGTTAAGCTTTTAGACGTTTCTAAAAACCGCATTTGCTTACTTTCGAGTGAGCAAGTTTACGATTACGTAACCGCGTGGGCCTCTGAATTCGACAAGGAATTTTACGAAATTCTAACAAAAGACCCTGAATATACAAAGGCGGTATTTGCTATTGACCGCGACGTTCCAAAACCACGTAAGGATATTGCAAAATGGAACGAGGTTAAGGATTATTTCTCATATATGTTTGATGAGTTATATACTCCCGATTTCACTTTACCCGAAAACATTTCAAAAGATGATGCAATTGCTTTCCTTAATGAATACAAGGCTGTTTACTCGCCAGACGATGATAAGCAAACTTGGTTCAATAAGATTAAAGAAGTTGCGCCAAAACTTAATTTCGCAAGTGAGACTAAGGAATATAAAGCAAATCCCGAAGCTTATAAAGGTCACGCAGGCGATTTAAGTACAGTTCTCAGAATTGCAATAACAGGCAGAAGAAACACCCCCGACCTTTGCAGTATTATGCAGGTTTTGGGTAAAGATAAATGCATAGAACGTATTGAAAATGCGATAAGAGGTTAAATTATGGAAGAAATTATTTTAAACAACGAAGAAGTTAAACCATCTAACTTTATTCACGATTTTATTGATGAGGATTTAGCAGAAGGTGTATACCAAAAGGTACAAACCCGTTTCCCTCCCGAACCAAACGGATACCTTCATATAGGTCACGCAAAGGCTATTTGCATTGACTTTGCTACTGCCGAAAAATACAGCGGTAAATGTAACCTCCGTCTTGATGACACTAACCCCACCAAAGAAGACGTTGAATATGTAGATGCTATTATGGAAGACATTAAGTGGTTAGGCTTCCAGTGGGATAATGTTTATTATGCAAGTGACTATTTTGATTTTATTTATGAATGCGCTTTAAAGCTCATTGATAAAGGTCTTGCTTATATCGACGAATCCACTCCCGACGAAATCAGAGAAATGCGCGGCACCTTAACTGAACCCGGTGTTAATTCACCATACCGTGACCGTCCACTCGAAGAAACCAAGGATTTATTCAAAAGAATGACCGACGGCGAATTCGAAAACGGTGCAATGGTACTTCGCGCTAAAATTGATATGTCATCATCTAACCTTAATATGCGCGACCCGATTATTTACCGCATTATGAAAGCAACCCACCACCGCACAGGCGATAAATGGTGCGTTTACCCGATGTATGACTTTGCACATCCTTTAAGTGACGCTAAGGAAGGTGTTACCCACTCACTTTGCTCACTTGAATTTGAAAACCACAGACCGCTTTATAATTGGTTCTTAGAGGTTTTAGATATTCCAACACCCCCACGCCAGATTGAATTCGCAAGAATGAATGTTAATTACACCTTAACAAGTAAGCGTAAATGCTTAAAGCTTGTTAATGACGGTCTTGTAAGCGGTTGGGATGATCCGAGAATGGCAACAATCTGCGGTATGAGAAGACGCGGTTACCCCGCTGAAGCAGTACGCGCGTTTGTTGATAAGATTGGTGTTTCCAAAGCGTACAGTGTAATTGACTATGCTTTACTTGAATCCTGCGTTAGAGATTATTTAAACGAAAATGCTGAGCGTTCAATGGCAGTTCTCCGTCCTTTAAAGGTTGTTATTGATAATTACCCTGAAGGAAAAACCGAAGATATTTCTGTTGACATTAACCCCAACAAGCCCGAACTTGGCAAAAAGACCGTTACCTTCTCTCGTGAAATTTATATCGAAAATGACGACTTTATGCTTGACCCACCCGGAAAATATTTCCGCTTATGTCCTGCAAAAGAGGTTCGTTTAAAGGGTGCATATTACATTAAATACGCTTCCCACGATACCGATGAAAACGGTAACATTACTGTTGTTCACGCTACCTACGACCCCGAAAGCTTCGGCGGCGAATCACCTGACGGCAGAAAGGTTAAGGGCACACTCCATTGGGTTAACGCTAATGACTGTATGGACGCTGAGGTTCGCCTTTACGAGCGTTTATTCAATGTTCCAAACCCAAGTGACGAAGAGGGCGTTTCTTCCTTTGCAGATAACCTTAACCCCGAATCCTTAACTATTTTGAAAGGCTGTAAGCTTGATAAATCTTATAGCGATGTAAAAATTGGCGATACCTTCCAATTTATGCGTCAGGGTTACTTCTGTGTTGATAAGGATTCTACTAAGGATAATATTGTATTCAACCGTACAGTTGCTCTTAAGGATTCATTTGTTAAGAAGGCTTAAAATATGACAGTACAAAATATTTTTGATTTTCTAAACCAAAAATTCCCGACTTGTACCGCTTGTGATTTTGACAATGTTGGTATTTTGGTTGGCGACAAGGATGCGGTTGTGAAAAAGGCATTAATCGCGCTTGACTGTACAAGCATTACGGTAGACGAAGCAGTTGAAAACGGTTGTAATTTAATTATTACCCACCACCCCGTTATCTTTAACCCACTTAAAAATGTGCTTAAAGGTAGTATTGTCTACAAGCTTATAGAAAACGGCATTTCGGTAATATCTATGCATACTAATCTTGATATTGCCACAGGCGGTGTTACCGAAAGCCTTTGCGCTACACTAAATCCTAAAACATTGGAAACTGTTACAGCTTCTGACGGGTTTACTCTTAAAAAATGCGCTGTTTCCCCCATTTTAAGCGATAATTTAGCCGATTTACTTAAATCTCGTTTAGGCGGTTCGGTAAAATATGTACCATGCGACAAGCCGATTGAAACTATACTCTTTTGCTCGGGTACGGGCGGCGGTTTTATTGACGATGCGAAATGCTTTAATTGCGATGCATTAGTTACTGCCGATGTAAAGCACAGTCAGTTCTTATTGGCGCAGCACTACGGGATTGCTCTTTTTGATGCAGGTCACTTTAATACCGAGGATGTTGTTATAGAACCTTTAAAAGATTTATTAACAACAAAATTTGATATAGAATTTATAACAACTCATACTTCATTAATTAAAAGCCGCTAAGTTTAGCGGCTTTTAATATTTTAGGGATTTTTGCCAATAATATTTTTGGTGATTTAATGATAACAACAATTATTCGTACAATAATTCTTTATGCCTTTGTTACCTTCGCTATACGAATAATGGGTAAACGGCAAATCGGCGATATGCAACCAAACGAATTGGTAATTACACTATTAATTTCTGAAATTGTCGCTATTCCGCTCCAGGATATTACCCAACCTATTTTAAGCGG
>JAZOTR010000024.1:0-22468 GCA_045657745.1 Acutalibacteraceae bacterium | reverse complement strand
ATATATATAAAACAGTTAACGATCCTCACTTAGCGGAGGATTTGTTGCAGGATGCATTTATTGAAATACTCGGAACAATTCAAAATCTTAAAGAGCCCGCTGCCTTTCTTTCTTGGAGCAAGCAAATCGCCTACCATAAGTGTACCGCTTATTTTAAACGGCGTAAGGATATACTTGCCGATGAGAATGAGGACGGGCTTTCTATATTTGATACCATCGAAGAAGACAATGCCGCGTTCATTCCTGATGAAGCTCTGGACAAGGCTGATTTGAAGCAAACCATTCACCAGATGATTGACGAGCTTCCCGAAGAACAACGTTCGGCTCTCCTGCTTCGGTATTTTGATGAAATATCGGTTAAAGAGATTGCCGAGATACAAGGCGTAACCGAGGGAACCGTTAAGAGCCGACTGAATTACGGCAGAAAAGCTGTTAAAGATGCTGTCGAAGGTTACGAAAAGAAACATGGTGTCAAGCTTCGCTGTGCTGGTGTTATTCCTCTCCTGTTGTGGCTGTTCCGAGAGCTTTCCGTATCAAACGGTATTTCTCTCACCTCTACAACTGCCTCGGCCACTTATGCAGCAGCAAATGCCGCAACACCCGTTGTAGCAGAAGGCGTAAAGGCAGGTGCAAAAACCGCAGGAAAATTTGCAGCAAAAAAAGTGATTGCAGGAATTACAGCTGCTACTGTTGTCGCAGGTGGAGTTGGCGCCGCAGTTTTACTTGGCCCCGAACCCAACCCAATGATTTGGAGTGGCTATGCAGCTGAAAATGCTCTTGCAACAAAAAGGTTTGAAATAACCGTTGAAGAAATGAACGATACAAGTATAACAGGCAATTTAGAGATTTCCTGTTTATATGAAACTGTGAGCGATATTGATTTCACAGGAACGGGAATTAAGAACGGAGACGAAGTGACATATACCTTAAACCTTGAAGAACCACTTAAGGTTGGCACAACTATTCAGTATAAATATGAACAGTTAGAGGTTACTTACGATAAGTCCGATGACGAGTTTTCTTTCAACCAGCATTATGATGTAGAATTAGAACGTCATACTAGAGAAAAGCCAAAAGTCTTACTCGAAAATGGAATTTGGTCAGGAATCGGAAAAGACGGTTTTTATAAAGCAAACAAGACACAAAACCATCTGTTTGAATTAAATATTCAAAAATTGACCGAAGAGGATATTAACGGAACGTTAACAGTTTCTTATGAGGGCAAAACAGACCATAATTCTACGTTCACAGGGCGTGGTTATGAAGATGACGGTGTTATTCGCTATGAAATTTTATTAGAAACACCCCGAACACAAAAAAATCTTCTTGGAGATATAATGTTGGACCGCTTTTGGCTTCAATATGATTTAGAAAAAGAAACTTTTGAAATACCATTTGGAACGCAGTATAAGGTAGTTATGGAGAAAAAATAAAAATTTTTAAATTTTTTCAAAAATATAAAACCTAATCTGTTTTCAATCCCCCTTATAAGTAGAAAGGGGGAAAAAGAGCGTGACACGCCACGCAAATCTATACTTCTTATTTTTAGAAGACAGAGAAGCAAATCCCATTAGGTCCGATAAAAATGAAACCATTCGGCAGAATCTTGAAAACTTTTACAAAGCACTAATCTCTCAGCAAAAACACAAAACGGCTGAAAACAAAAAATAAATTAGAAAAGGATGTATTGAAATGAAAAAAGGATTATCAATTTTATTGGTTTTATGTACTCTAATGTGCATGCTCTTAACAGGCTGCGGAAGTTCCTCGGTAAACCTGAATGATTATGTTGTTATTACCGACGAAGGTTTTGATGGATACGGCACGATTTCCGTAAAGCTTGATTATGAAAAGTTAATCGAAGATCATGAAGATAAACTTACCG
Organism: Acutalibacteraceae bacterium; assembly: GCA_045657745.1. GTDB lineage: Bacteria > Bacillota > Clostridia > Oscillospirales > Acutalibacteraceae > UBA737. The sequence goes on along the minus strand of JAZOTR010000024.1, from coordinate 20,583 downwards.
ACAAAAATATTGATTCTTCAATTTTTGGAGTTAAAACACCTAAATTAGCAGCAGCTTTTGTTTTTGAAGCACAAAAGCCTTATGAACTTTCTTACGAAAAGTCCGACACTCTTAAAAATGGTGATAAGGTTGAATTTACTTGGGAAACTAATGAGAATGCAATCGATACCCTCAAGGGAATTTTAGAAGTTAACATCAAATATGACAAGTTCGCTCATACTGTAAAAGACCTTGAAGCATTAACCGAATTTGATCCATTTGAAAATATTGATTATAGCGACGCTGGTTTTAGTGGAAACGGTACAATCAATAAAGCTACTGCAACTTACACTCCTGAAAGCGGATTTAAACTTGAATGGAGTTTAGATTTTGATAAATCTAAAAATGGCACTTGGTCCAATGGCGACACTATTTCTCTTTCGATAAACAATGAACAAGCCAAAGAAACCGCAGCAAGAGAACATGGTCTTAAATTAACTCGCACTACCGCTGATTTAAAACTTGAGGCTTTGAGATACTTCCCGACCGAAAACCCGCAAGAAATATTTGAATATTTCAGTGATGAAGATAAGCAGAATGTTATCGAAGCTGTAAAAGATAAGTATAAAAAATATGCTGGTAATATTGAAGTTGAATACGTTGGTGCTATGTACTACTACACTGATCCAATTGATTTTACAAAAACCAACTATGAAAAAAACAACCGATTTGTTCTTGTTTTCCATGTTACAAACGGTATTGAGCCAGACGGATGGTATACTTATATGTCGCCCTCAATGCCTTCGGTAGAGTCGGTATATATAAAAATCGATAAAGATGAAGATGGCAAAATCACCAGAAAAACCGTTTGGGGCGGCAAATCTATGGTTCAAACAAAATTCCCAACATCAGAAGGAAGTTATATTTCCGAAAGAAAACATACACAAACCAAAACTGGTCCTGCAACATACTTCACTTACAACAATCTTTATTACGAAGGTTCTCAAACCATCAAAAATTGCATTGAAACTTTCACTTATTATAATGTAACCAACGTAACAACAATATTTAAAAACGAAAAGGTTGAAAAGTCTTTTAACCATCTTGCAGTAACTGACAGTTTAAAAGAATATGTAAAAGAGTATTAATGCTCAACATAACGAGGTAAATAAAATGAAAAAGATTATAAGTATTTTTACAGCATTAATTCTTGCTGTTTCCTTAACCGCCTGCGGCGGTTCTGGCGACGGTGAAGGAACCACAAATAAACCCAGTTTGTTTAAACCTGCGCTTACCAAATATATCAACGAAGACGCTTTAAGCAATACAGATAATATTACAATTTTGCTCAAAAAAGTTGACAACGAAAACAAAGGATACGTTTTAAACATTAAGGCGCCTGATATAAGTAAAGACTTAAAATGTGATAATTCTGTTTCTTCGTTTCTTAAGAACGATATAATCGAAATTGAACAGGTTGGAACAGCTGGACCACGATTTATATTTAAAGGATATAAATTTACAATTGATGATGACTATAACTCAACTTCATGGCCTTGTGAAGAAGATGAAGCAAAGATAGAAGTCATTTCCGAGGATGATAATTTTCTTTTTGTAAAGCAAATCAACAGTTATTATATTTGTGCTAAAGATGGTGATCGTAAAATAGAGATAGATTGTAGCTTTGTTGGTTCAAAAAGCGATGAAGAAGAAGCTAAAGAGGCTTTTAACATCATAAAAGAGTCCTTCACTTTTGCAAGCGTTACCATTAACGAAGTTGTTAAAAACGATGTTATTTGGCAAGCGCCCGATGTGAAAACCATAACTCTTCTTGGTGAAGATAAATCAACATCTCTTGCGAAAGATTGGGTATTTGCAAACGATATATTATACAAAAGTTTTTCTGATAATGGATTAAACTTAGTTTCTTCATGTGAAGTAGGAGCAGAAGATCTTGTGATGTGTATGTATTGCGACATCAAAACAGAACAAGAAACAGAATTGGTTCCAAATCTTATGTTACGAATAGATGAGCATGGCAAAAATCGTGCAGATTATGACGATGTTGAGTCTATAAAGGAATTTGCTATTGATAATTGTCAATATAAAGTTGAAAAATTTAACGCAAGCAGAGGAAGTTTTGACATAGTAATAAAAGCTAAATCTGGCAAGGAATACAAAGGCTATTTTTATGTTAGAAACGTATCAGATTTGACGGTTGATAACGCACAAGAATATCTTGAAAAGATTTTATTTAACGACTAATACAGATGCAAATTTTATTTAAAATTAGATCTTAATATTATGAATCCTGAGGAATTATAAAATGAAAAAGATTATAAGTATTTTAATTGCATTAGTTCTTGCTCTTTCCCTAACGGCCTGCGGCGGCTCTGGCGACAGTGAAGGGACTGCAAACAAGCCAAGTTCAAATAAATCAACACTTAGCACTTATATTAACGAGGCAACAATAACAAGCCAAGATAATATTTCCTTTGCTTTCGGCGAGACCGATAATGAAGTGTTGATTGTTAACCTTAACGCGCCCGAACTTTTAAAAGGCATTCAAAGCTCTGCCGATAGCACCTTATTTAATTCCAATTTAAAACTTCGCATTTTTGGCAAGAGTCATATGAGTTCTGATTATAGTTCATATCTCACCTTTAAAGGTTACGGTGAAATCAAACTCAAAGTTTATGATGCATCAGAAATCAATTCGGATAATGCACAAGTTATTGTTGATGATGGTAATTTTCTTCTTATAAATAAAGATAACGATTATGAGGTTTGGGCAACAGATAAAACCAATGGAGTTTTAATAAAAGCAGATGGCCTTAACGGAACTCAAATTAAAGATGAGGAAGCGTTTAAGACTTTCTATAATACCGTTAAAGAACATTTCACCTTCGCTAAGATAAGTAAAAACTTCGAAAACAATAATAATTTTGCATATACGACCTTTAACTTGAAAAAGGCAACTGTTTTTGCTAAAGGTGCGAACGCTTCCGATGTTGAAAATTGGACCTTTGCAAATGACATTTTATATAAGAGACTAGCGGATAATGGTCTTAATCTCCCTACCTCGTTTAATATGTCTGGTAGTAACAACTATGTTTTAGCACACTATGATTTTGATGATAAAAATACTCAGAAAAACGGTTTAATAGCAAAATTTATAACTATGTCAGAAATTGATATGACATTTGATGCTCCTGAAACAGAAAATGCCTTTACAGTTGGAAATTATCAAGTTGTTCCCGATGGAAAACGCACCGACAACTATTCAGGTGGTTTTATCGTTAAAACAAGCACTGGTGTAGAATATCATTGCGATATTTCATCACAGGAAATTATGGAACAAATAAGCTATGACGATGCAGCAAAATATATTAAAACGATGCTCGGAGCTTAAAGAAGATCGAAAGGGGTATTGCAATGGGGATATTTAAAAATTTAAACCTATCTGAAAAGTTGAAAATATTCAAAAAATCAGGTAAAGATGTTTATTGTGCTAAATGTGGCACAAGAACAGGTATTATAACAAGGCAATGGTTGCTTGATGATAAATGCTTATGTGTTAATTGTCAAAATGTGATTCCTGCTTATTTTCAAAGGAATTATGGTTCTTTATCTTTTGAAACATATAACGTAATAGCATCCTATATGACTGGTGAATCAAAAGAACTCGGAAAACAATTCAAGAAAAAGCATACTTTCTCAGATTTGCAACTTGATGCAGTTAATGGTATTTTACGTTATAAAACATCTAATGCTAATCCGTTATATGTAAAGCTTGAAAATATATCGGATTTCCATTTGGAATACCATCCGCATCTTGTTCAAAATGGCACAAGTTCAATAACCATGACTCTTGAATGTATAAATCCATACCTTCTAATTCAAGAAAAACTTTTGTCAACTGGCTCAGAATTTGACTGCAATCAGTTTATGAATTATTATTATTCAATAAGAGAGATGCATGAAGGTCAAAGATATGTCCACGGCGATCAAAGTGGCGCAAACTCCGAGTATAACAGTTCTGCGAACAACAATACCGAGGAGGCGCAGCTTCAAAAAGCTCTTGCAATGTTTATGTTTGATAGCATAAACGATGTGACCGCCGAAACTCTTAAGGCACAGAGGAACAGATTGATTAAAAGTTTCCATCCCGATGCAAATTCGGACGAAGATACCAGATATGCACAAAAAATCAATGAAGCTTATGAGCTTCTACATAAATATGTAAAGTAAGGGGGCGATAATATGGTATTTGTGGTAAGTATAGAGTTTTTTATCTTTGTTGTTGCAATTGTTGTAGTAGCTGCGCTTGCAATTTTTCTTGCTGTTAGCTCTGTTACATTATGGTCTGTAATCGCCACTTTATCTGTAACATTTTCTCGGTTGGCAATTTCGGTTCTTATCTCTGCAGGCATACTTTTCACTGAATTTAACTTCAAAATCTTCGAAAGCGGATTTTTAAACTTCTTGGCAAGACTTGCTATCGTTTATGGTCTTCTTTGGTTAGCGTCCTTCATACCGAGATTAGAGCCTGCAATAGGAACGCTCTGCACATTCTTTGTTTCACTATTGACCACTTTGTTAACCCTTGGATTTGGCACTGCGATTCTTGATAAAATCTTTAAGCCCGAAGTAGCTTCCCAAGATACTTGGTGGTTTGCAGTATTATCAGGTTTATGTATTACTATTGTAACAGTCATCAATTGGTTACGTGATATTGATAGAATTAAAGAAATGTCTTATTCATCAAAGCTTTTTTCAAAGCCTCTATTCGTTAGAATAGGAAGAGTTCTGTCTTCCGTTATTTATGGTTTTGTTCTTATGCTAATTGTTTCTATGTATTTAGGTATGCCAGTTATGAGTAACTTTGCACAAGCAATGATGTTACTCGGTTGCACTGCGGTAGCTTATGTTGCTGATTTATTCTTGTTTGACAGAGCTGCACCAAAACGTGTAAAAAATTAAAAAATAGGAGAAATTATTATGGGTTTATTTACTAAAGTAACTTGCGCTATTTGCGGAAAGGAAACACGTTTTTCAAAAACCAAGTTAGCAGATGGAAATTACATTTGCGGAAATTGTTTGGGCGAAACATATTACATGCACGATTTATTTCAAGGAATTCATGCCAGCACAAAACTTGATTATAAAAAAATGACTTTGGATGATATTAAATTGTGCTATGAAATTCGCAAGCAAAATTTAACTGAACTTGAAACTTTTAAATGCACCCAATCCTTGGGAAGTAATATTCATTTAGATGAATACAATCATAAGGTTATCTTTGTTGACTACTTTTTGGCAACAAACCAAAAGAAACTTTTGGGAAAAAATCCGCCCGTATTCAAACTTAAAAATCTTACGGATATCGATGTTGAGTTTTCTCAGAATAAAGAATCTATGACGGTAACAGGAAAACCTACCGTCGAAAGCCAAGCTTTCTTAATCCTGAAATTTGATGATCCCGTATATGATAGTTTCAAAATTGAAATAGGCAAACTCAAGGCAAAATCGGGCTTGCTTTTTGATAAGGTGAAGGGTGATAAAAAAATCAAAAATATTCTTGACACCATTACAGCTGCAAGAAATGCTGCGATTGAATATGATTTACAAAATTAAAGCTAAATATAATATTAAATAACATGTATAAGCATCTAGGCACCTCGAAAAGAGGTGCCCATTTTTTTGCTTCATTAGCACTATATGTCCTATATTAACACTGTATAGTGGAGTACACAAGAATCCCTCCGCCTGTCGGCAGAGGGATTTACTATATCTATTTAATTTTCTAATAGTTCAATGGCCTTAAGATATTTTTCTCTTCTCTTCAAAGCCTTCTCGTCAACCACATCCAAACGGGTTAGGTCGGAGTTGTGATTTAGGTCGGCAAGTTTTACTGCCTTTGCAATGGGGTTATCTTTGATAGCTCGAACATAGTCCATATATTCAGTATCATCATCGTGAGTCATCAGAGCAATGGCATCCGTTACTGCTTTACTAAATCCCATAGTAATCAAATCTTCAAGAGTGTAATCCGTATCTTCAACTACGTCGTGTAGTAGAGCCACTACGGTCGTTTCCTCAGTTTCCATCTGTTCTGCCAAATGAAACGGATGGAACACATATGGCATACCGCTTTTATCGGTTTGGTTTTTATGAGCCTCAAAGCACAACTTCAATGCTTTCTTTGTGCTGTCAGTGTATATCATCAAATTCACCTCTTATTTAACATTATAACATATAATGCATCGAATAAAAAGTAAAATTCCTTGAAATTTACTGCATCTTAATATGCAATTGATTGGTGCGTTTCGTGAATGGCACAACAGGCTGCTATAAAGTCTGGCAAGTAATTCCTTGCTACTTGTTTTAGGGTACTACCCTTTAGCATTTAATTTGCAAAAATCAATATAAAAACCGTTAACTATACAATTATATACTAAAATTATCCACGCACAGTAGGTTGCTAAACTTATTTTGTGGTATTATAATATTTTCATAAAGGAGTGACCGATATGGATACCTACATAACAGGGGCTACTATTAAAAATATTCGAGAGAAAAAAGGAATTACCCAAGCGCAACTTGCTGAGATTTTGGGTGTTAGCAACAAAACCGTTTCAAAATGGGAAACGGCAAAAGGTCTTCCCGATATAACTTTAATTGAACCGCTTTCAAAAGCATTATCGGTTTCGGTTATGGAATTAATATCGGGCAATACTGTTATAAATAAAAACCTTTCCGCAAATATGCTGCGTTCTAAATTTTATGTTTGCCCTATTTGCAACAATATTATTAGAACTATGGGCGACACCGTTGTAAGCTGTTGCGGAATAACTTTACCTGCCCTTGAAGCAGAAGAGCCTGATGAGATGCATCAAATAACCGTTGAAAAGGTTGAGGACGAGCATTTTGTTACAGTTAAACACAGTATGACTAAACAGCATTGCATTTCGTTTATTGCTTATTTAACCTCAGACAGAATTCAGTTTGTAAAATTATATCCCGAAGGAAACGCTGAAACACGCCTAAACCTACGTGGCGGTGGATACCTGTACATTTATTGCAACAAACACGGACTTATGAAAAAGAAAATCTAAAACTCAATCAAATATCATACATTGGATTTTTGCAACTTTACAAAGCTTTTATTTTGTAGTAAACTAAAAAGGTATTTGAGTTGAAATTCGAAAGGAGTGAAAAATATGTTCGATTATCATTTGCATAGCTTAGTTTCCTTTGATTCCGAATGCTCTCCTAAAGATATAGTGAGTGCCGCAGAAAAAGCAAATCTTAAGGAAATTTGTTTTACCGACCATTATGATTTCAACGATGTTTTCAAAGAAAAACGCGATATATTTACAATAGAGCAATACCGTGATGCATACGACGCACTTACTTCCAAAAAACTAACCATTCGCCACGGTGTAGAATTCGGTCTTACTACTTGGAATCAAAGCGAGCTTAGCAATTTACTTAATTCATACGATTTTGATTTCGTTATAGGCTCGGTACACTACGCGGGTGGATATGACCCATATTTTGAGGATTTTTGGACACACAACGGCTTTGATACAGCATTCGAAAAATACCTTTTACAAACACTTGATTGCGTAAAGGTTCATAACGATTTTGATGTGCTTGGACATCTCAATTATGTTTGTAAATCGTTGCACAATCCTACACACAAACCGCTTCACTACAAGGATTACAGTGATATTTGCGACGAAATTATGAAAATACTCGCACAAAACGGCAAGGGAATGGAAATAAATACAAGCGGTGTTGACAGGGTTGGTGATTTCCTTCCATCACTTGATTTCATAAAGAGATTTCGTGAGCTTGGCGGAGAGATTATTACCGTTGGTTCCGACTCTCACGATTCTGTTCGCGTAGGTCAACATATTGAAGGTGCCCTCCAAATTGCAAAAGATGTTTTTGGATATCTTTGCACCTTTGACAAAAGAAAACCGTTGTTTCACAAGCTTTAATTGACTTAAATAATTCAGGAGCTGATTACTATGTATACAATATATGTTAATTTTGACTGTTTAGAAAATAAACGAGAAGCCTTTATTCAAAAAATGAAGGATACCGGTATTTTAGACTCTATTCGCCAAGAAAATGGATGTATTAAATACGACTATTATCTATCAGAAAAAGATGCAAACGAAATTTTATTGGTTGAACAGTGGGAATCAAAGGCGCATCAACAAATCCATATGACTCAGCCACACATGGCACAAATGAGTAAATTTAAGGATGAGTACATTTCTAAAACCGTACTAGGTGAAATAGAGTTGCTGTAAAGCGTTTGAACCACAAGAAAAACCGCCGATTTTTCGGCGGTTTTTTATTAAATAGAAGCTATTAATTCTTCAAGCTTTTGTGCTATAAGTTTGTGACCTTCATCGTTGAAATGTAAGCCGTCAGTAGTGTATTTTTTGAACTGCTCAGGGATATGCGGGTCTACACCTAAATTTCTATAAAGATCAAGCACCTTAATATCAAATTGCTTAGCGGTTTCTATAATTACATCAACATAATCTATAAGCGGTTTACCGGGCACACGCTTTGCATCGTGTACTGATGGAATTAAATCGTCCACCTGATGACGCAAGAAGCAACGGGCAGGGCTCATAAATATTATTGGTTTGTCGCCATAGGTTTCGCGAAGAAAATTCATAAGAAAATAAACACCGCCGCAGAAAGTGCTCGGAACTGTGTCCCCTATTTCTCCAAACGGCGCATCACCGTGAATATAATCGTTTACACCTCCGAAAACTACAACCATATCTGCAGTAGTATCCATATCGTATGCGCGACCGCAAAAGCAAAGGTCATATCTTGGTTTTGCGCTCGGATAGGTTTGATGAGCCAAACGGCTGCCGCTAATACTGTAACTGTTAGCCGCAGAAAGCCCAAGCTTTTTAGCTATATAAACATCGTAGCGGTTGTTTGTATCTGAAACACCGACGCCTTCTGTAATACTATCACCTAAAAAATTAACCTTAAATCCTTTAACATTCATTTTATTTTCCTCCAAAAACCATTATTTTTTTAATTCTACTAATGTACAAAGGGTATCTTCCTTGTATATTCCTACTATATACGCATCATCAGTATTAAGGCTTTTAAGGGTTGCCGTATCGCCGTAAACAAGCGGTTTTTTATATGCTATTCTAAATCCTTTTATCGCCTTTTTTTCGTAATGCTCTATAGCCTCTAATGCGTAATCGAGATAAAAGGTATTATGAACATGCTCGTTAAAATCAATATCCGTAGTTCTTACCGCAAGACTTTTTTCGAAATCATAGCTTTCCGGCTCTCTAAGTTTCGAAAAATCAAAATCGTAATGTATTTCTTCTTCGGGCTTATAATCCGTCATCATTTCAGGTGTGATTTTTAAAAGTCTTCCGTTATTAAAATCCTGTAAAACAAGCTTTTCACAAGCGTTTATGTATACATTCCCGTTCGCATCCTTAACCTCAAACTCACGGCTTGTAATAAGCTCTGCCCTTTTACTTATCGCCCAAGTATCGAGATAAAGCATCTGCGTACTGTCGGGCAAAGAATGTATTTTTACATTCCATTCTACAAGTATCCACGAAATGCCTTTTAGACCGCTTTCAATAACATTATCATTAACCGAAGCCGAATGCTTTGAGCCCGCATCCTCTAATATACTGATTATACTATTAACCGACAGCTTACCGTCCCTTGCGTATTCGCTGATTCTTGGTTCATAAATCTTGCTGAATTTCATTAAACTACCTCTATTTTAAAATAACTTTCACTACATATTGAAATTATATAGTCATCCTTTTTAAAGGTCATAATTTTTGTAGGCAAATCTAAAACGCTAAAGCTTTTTAGTCCGCCCGAAATGCCTGTGCCTAAATATTTTAAATAAGCTTCCTTTTTAGTCCATATTTCAAAAAAGCGATTGCTACTATCAGCTTCCATAATATAATCGTATTCCTCTTTCGAAAAGCGACAAGCAACCTGTAAATTTACATTTCTTATTTTTTCAATATCTACCCCAACCTCGCTTTTTCCTATTGCTACCGCTTGTAGCGCGTCGGTATGAGAAATATTAAAATAAATATCACTTTCCTTAAAATACGGTTTTCCGTGAGCGCCTTTTTTAATTTCGGGCATTAAAATATTGAATTTTTCTTTTAAAATTTTTTCTAAAAAATCGTAAGCATTTATATCTGCCGACATCAAATACACAATATTCATAATTGCCATTATACATTAATTAATATAAATTTGCAATATTATAAAAAACACTTGACAAAACATACTGTTTAGTGGGATAATATAAAGGATAGTATGGACAATGGGTACTTTATGTCCCAAATTATTTGTTGACTTTGGTGATTATAATGCGTGTAATTACGGGTATTGCAAGAGGTAAACGCCTCGTAACACCCCAAGGCCGCGATGTTCGTCCTACTTCGGAAAAGGTAAAAGAAGCTGTATTCAGTGTTCTTCAGTTTGATATTGAGGGCAGAAGAATTTTGGATTTATTCGCAGGAAGCGGTCAGCTTGGAATTGAAGCTTTAAGCAGAGGTGCCGAAAGTGCCACCTTTGTAGATTCAGCCGCCGCGTCTATAAAAGTAATAAAACAAAATCTTGAAAATACCGGCTTTTTAGAAAATTCAAAGGTTTACCAAACGGATTATTCATCCTTTACGGCAATGTGCCGCGATACCTTTGATATTGCCTTTTTAGACCCACCCTACGCGGAAGGTCTGCTTGTTCCTGCAATAAAATCCGTTTTACCTCTTATGAGTGATTACGGAACTGTTGTTTGTGAATATCCGCCCGAGGTAGAAATCCCCGAAAGCATTGGCGGTTTTAACATTTACCGAACCTACCGTTACGGTAAAATAAATGTAGCAATCTATAGAAAAGGGGCTTCCTTATGAAAAACAGTGTAGCAATCTGCCCCGGTAGTTTTGACCCTGTAACCTTTGGTCATCTTGATATTATTGAAAGAGCGGCCAATATGTTTGATAAGGTAATTGTTGTTGTTGCAGATAATGCGGCGAAAAAAAATTGCTTTACAGCTGCAGAACGAGTTGAAATGATTAAAAAATGCATCCCTGACCTTAAAAATGTTGAAGTTGAGCATTATTCAGGTCTACTTGCAGATTATGCGGCAAGTCATAACGCTACTGCAATTATCAAAGGACTTCGTGCTATGTCGGATTTCGAGTATGAATTCCAAATGGCATTAACGAATAAGAAGTTAAACCCAGATGTTGAAACCTTGTTTTTGACCACCGCGGCACAAAATATGTATTTAAGTTCTAGTATGGTTAAACAAATAGCCGCTATGAACGGCGATATTTCAAGCTTTGTACCCGAGGTTATAAAACAAGATATTATCGACAGAATAAGTTCAAAAAAATAATACCAAAATGGTTTACGGAGGAAGAAAAAATGACACTTGACGAATTATTGGAACAGTTTGACGAGGTACTTGACAGCGGTATTAAAATCCCCGGCAGAAAGACTGTTGTAGACATTGAAAAATTAAGAGCAGTTGTAGACGATATCCGTCTTAACATCCCTGCTGAAATCAAACAAGCCAAGGGCATTGTTGCTGACCGCGCAGACATTATTACTAACGCTAAGCGCGAAGCTGATGCTATTATCAGAAACGCTGAAGAAAAAGCAAAAGCAATGGTAGCTCAAGAAGAAATTGTTAAATTATCTCAAGCTAAGGCTGCTGAAATTATTGCTAACGCTCAAGGTAAGAGCCGCGAAATGAGAAAGGCTGCTCAAGATTTTGTTGACGATATTATGCGTCGTGCAGACGAAGGTCTTACTGCTAACCTCGGTGAAGTTCGCAAAACAAGAGCTGCTTTAAAGCAACAGATTCCTACTGTTAGCGAATAATTTAAAATTCATATTAAAAGACTTTGACGGAGACTGCGATTTTTTGTAGAATTTAAAGCGAGTAAGGGACGGTGTAAGCCTTACAATTCGTAAAATCGGTATCACTCCTGAGTTGACGGCTGAAATATAAGTAAGCTTAGTCCGTTTGTTTCGCGTTATAGAAACCGCAAATGTTAGTTTGTCGTAATAGGTGGTTGTAAAGTATGTTCCCTTTACCCTGTTACTACGGGTAAAGGGAATTTTTTTGAAAGGAGAAAATGAAATGTATAAAAACATTTCACCAAACCTCAACTTTGTAGAGGAAGAAAAGAAAATCAAACAATTTTGGGATGATAACAAAATTTTTGAAAAAAGTATTGCCGAGCGCGCAGATGGCGAGCCTTACGTTTTCTATGATGGCCCACCTACAGCTAACGGTAAGCCACACATTGGTCACGTTTTAACCCGTGTTATTAAGGATATGATTCCCCGCTACCGCACTATGAAGGGCTTTATGGTTCCCCGTAAGGCAGGTTGGGATACCCACGGTTTGCCTGTTGAACTTGAGGTTGAAAAGCTTTTAGGTCTTGACGGTAAGGAACAAATCGAAGAATACGGCTTAGACCCGTTTATCAGCCATTGTAAAGAAAGTGTTTGGAAATACAAGGGTATGTGGGAAGATTTCTCAAAAACCGTTGGCTTCTGGGCAGATATGGATGACCCTTATGTTACCTATGATAATAACTTTATCGAATCTGAATGGTGGGCATTAAAGCAAATTTACGAAAAAGGTCTTTTATACAAAGGCTTTAAAATCGTACCATATTGCCCACGTTGCGGTACTCCCCTTTCTTCACATGAAGTGGCTCAAGGCTATAAAAACGTAAAAGAACGCAGTGCTGTTGTTCGCTTTAAGGTAGTAAATGAAGATGCCTATTTCCTTGCTTGGACCACAACCCCGTGGACCTTACCTTCTAACGTAGCACTTTGCGTTAACCCCGATGATACTTATTGCAAAGTTAAAGCGGCTGACGGTTTCACATATTATATGGCTAAAGAGCTTTTAGACAAGGTTCTTTCTAAGCTTGCAACCGAAGAAACACCCGCTTACGAAATTTTGGAAGAATATAAGGGTAAAGACCTTGAATACAAGGAATATGAACCGCTTTTCGATTTCCAAAAGCCTGTTTGCGAAAAGCAAAAGAAAAAGGCTCACTTTATTACTTGTGACTCTTATGTTACTATGTCTGACGGTACAGGTATAGTTCATATTGCTCCCGCTTTCGGTGAAGACGACTCTAAGGTTGGCAGAAAGTACGATTTACCTTTTGTTCAGTTTGTTGACAGTAAGGGTGAATTAACCGAAGAAACACCTTATGCCGGCAAATTCGTAAAGGATGCAGACCCACTTGTATTAACCGATTTGGACAAAGCAGGTCTTTTATTCGATGCTCCTAAGTTCGAGCACGATTATCCTTTGAGTTGGCGTAGCGATACTCCCCTTATTTACTATGCGCGTGAATCTTGGTTTATTAAGATGACCGATGTTAAGGAAGACTTAATCCGCAATAACGATACTATTAACTGGATTCCCGAAAGCATTGGTAAGGGTCGTTTTGGCGACTGGCTTAAAAATGTTCAGGATTGGGGTATTTCCCGTAACAGATATTGGGGTACTCCCCTTAATATATGGACTTGTGAATGCGGTCACTTACATTCAATCGGCAGTATGGCAGAGCTTAAAGAAATGTCTGACAACTGCCCTGAGGATATTGAGCTTCACAGGCCTTATATTGATGCTGTTACAATTAAGTGTCCCGAATGCGGTAAGCAAATGCACCGTGTTCCCGAAGTTATTGACTGTTGGTTTGACTCTGGCGCTATGCCTTTCGCTCAACACCACTATCCGTTTGAAAATAAGGAATTGTTTGAAGCGCAGTTCCCTGCTAACTTCATTTCAGAAGCAGTTGACCAAACTCGTGGTTGGTTCTATTCACTTCTTGCAATTTCAACCCTTATTTTCAACAAAGCACCTTATAAGAATGTTATCGTTATAGGTCACGTTCACGATGAAAACGGCCAAAAAATGAGTAAATCCAAGGGTAATGCGGTTGACCCATTTGATGCACTCCAGTCCTACGGCGCAGACGCTATTCGTTGGTATTTCTATACAAACTCTGCTCCTTGGCTTCCTAACCGCTTCCACGGTAAAGCAGTTACCGAAGGTCAGCGCAAATTTATGGGTACACTTTGGAATACCTACGCTTTCTATGTGCTTTACGCTAATATTGATAAGTTTGACCCAACAAAGTACAACATTAACGATTATGAATTAACCGTTATGGATAAGTGGCTTTTATCAAAGCTTAACTCTATGGTTAAAACTGTTGATGAAAACCTTTCAAACTACCGTATTCCCGAAGCTGCACGCGCTTTACAGGAATTTACCGATGAAATGAGTAACTGGTATGTACGCCGTGGCAGAGAGCGTTATTGGGTACAAGGTATGACCGACGATAAGATTGTAGCATACCTTACCCTTTATACCGCACTTGTTACAACCGCAAAGACTGCTGCTCCTATGATTCCGTTTATGGCAGAAAACATTTACTTAAATCTTGTTGGCAGTGTTGATAAAAACGCACCTGAAAGTATTCACCTTTGCGATTTCCCGACTGTCAACGAAGCTTTAATTGATACAAAGCTTGAACAGCAAATGGAAAAGGTTCTTGAAATTGTTGTTCTTGGCCGTGCTGCTCGTAACGGTTCTTCACGTAAAAACCGTCAACCCCTTAATGTTATGTATGTTAAGCTTGACGGTGAATTAGAAGAAACCTATACCGATATTATCAAGGAAGAGCTTAACATTAAAAATGTTGATTTCACAGGCGAGGTTGACAACTTTGTTACTTATACCTTTAAGCCACAGCTTAAAACCTTAGGACCAAAGTATGGCAAACAGTTAGGCGAAATCCGTACCGCTTTAGCTGAAATCGACGGCAATGCCGCTAAAAAACAGCTTGATGAAACAGGTAAGCTTGTTTTAAGTCTTTCTTCAGGCGATATAGAGCTTGAAGCCGAAGATTTGCTTATAGATGCCGCACAGAAAGAAGGCTTCTTCACCTTAAGCGATAACGGAATCACAGTAGCGCTTGATACCGTACTTACCGATGAATTAATTGCAGAAGGCTTTGTAAGAGAGCTTATAAGCAAGATTCAAACCATGCGTAAGGAAGCAGGCTTCAATGTTACCGACCATATTGAAATTGCATTACAAGGAAGCCAAACAGTTGTTGATATTGCATTAAAGTATAGCTCAGATATTACAAGCGATACTTTGGCAGACAGCCTTTGCGCCGGCACATTAGACGGCTTTGTTAAGGATTGGGATATTAACGGCGAAGCTGTTACTATTGGCGTTAAAAAGATTTAAACGAGGTGTCTTTATGAGTAAAATTGATTCTTCATTTGAATTTATAGACGATGAAAAGGAAGTAAGTGCAAAAAAGCCCAACTTGCTTACCCGTATCACCGATTTTTTCAAAATAAATAACATTGATAAAATTATCAAAATCATTTCTTTTGTTATTTCTATTGCTATTCTTTTGGCGTTTATTGCTGTTGCTGTTGTTCTTGTCCTTGTTGATGAGATATTTATGATAGTTTCAGTAGCTGTGTTAATTCTTGGTTTAATAATTTCACTTATTAACCTCTTTATTCTTTACGGAATGGGCCACATTCTAACACAGAACGAAAAAATTATAGAGCATTTAAAAAACAAATAAAGAAAATATAAAAAGATGCACACTTCTTTACGAAGTGTGCATCTTTTTATATTTCATCAAAGTTATGGTTTAATATCATTGTAAAAGCTTTATTACAACAACCTTATTAATTTTTATACATCAATTTTCTGTGAACCGGTAGGATTTACAATACTGAAGCCTACGTTTACAAGGTGGTCGGCAACACGCTCAAGTCCGGATATTATTGAAGAATAATAAGGGCTTACATAGGCGCTGCAGTTACCTTCAGCAAGACGTGCAAAGTGACTTGCTATAAAGGTTTTTTTCTTATCGTCAATTGTTTCCTCTAAAACAGCAAGTTCAGATAACTCATCTTTATTTGAATTAATAAAGGCATCCTTAGATATAGCAAACATTTGCATAATGTTTTCACGCATTTCAGTTATACTGTTATACGCCTTATCCGAAAACCTTATACCCTTATCAAGCATTTCCACACCGATTTCGTGGAAATTCTCGGCATTATCGCCAATACGCTCAAGGTCGTTGAGAACGTGGAAATATGTGCCTATTATTTTTTCATCGCTTTCTTCCACGTTTGCCGACAGCTTAATTAAAAATTGGGTTAATGCACGGTTAGTGTAGTCAATTATCTCTTCGTTGCTTTGAATTGTTTCACTGTGTTCAAGAGAACCATCATCAACAGCGGCAAAAGAAAGTCTTGTATTTTCCTCTACAAGCGTAATCATATATTCAATCTCTTTTTTAACCTGCATAAGCGCTATAGGAGGTGTTGTCAATAGTCTGTCGTCAACATATTTAAGTGTACACGCTTCATGGGGTTCTTTTTTATCTTTAATAACCGCACAGGAATACTTAACTAAATGCTTTACAAACGGAAGCAAAACGCAGGTGGTAGTAACATTGAATATAACGTGGAAAGCGGATAATCTCATTTGAAGCGACATTTGGTCTTCGCCAGGGAAAAACGAAATCAAAAGATTTACTATCGGCTCCTTGAACATCAATATTATTATAGCAAAAACAGCAGTTCCGATTGCATTAAAGGTAAAGTGGATAAGCGCCACGCGCTTTGAATTAGCATTAGCGCCAATCGATGCAAGTAACGCGGTTACACAAGTACCAATATTTGCGCCAAGTACGATAAACAACGCCATATCAAGCGGCAATACACCTGCGCCCACCATTGTAATTACAACACCAGTAGCGGCAGACGAGCTTTGAATAAGCGCCGTAAAAATAACACCAACGAGTATTAATAATAACGGAAAATCTATTCTTTGAAAAACATCTGTAAACATAGCCTCAACAAGAGGATTTCCGAATGCTTGCTCGCTGCTCATCACTTCAAGGCCTACAAAAATAAGACCTAATCCACAACACAGAATACCTGCGAGTTTCACTTTTTCCTTTTTCGAAAAGCCCATCATAACGCCGGCAAAGGCAAGTAAGTACATAGCCATATTAAAATAATCATTTTTTAAGGCTACCAATACACCCGTAATAGTTGTACCAATGTTAGCACCCATAATGATTGGAACTGCTTGCATAAGCGTCATAACTCCTGCATTTACAAGACCAATAACCATTACCGATGTTGCTGACGAGCTTTGAATAATTGCTGTTACACCCGCGCCTATTCCAACACCCGAAAAACGATTATTACTAATTTTTTCAAGTAAGCGCTTCATGCTTGAACCTGCGCTCTTTTCCAATGCGTCGCCCATAAAATTCATACCAACTATGAATACGCCAACGCCTGCCAATAGCCATATAAGACTCTCAATCAATTGCATAATTTCTCCTGAATACACCATATTTTTTCTCCTTTTCATTTATCACAATACCGATTATAACAATTGACTTTCAATAAGTAAAATAGTATAATATTATAAAGTTCATATATATTTAGTTATGACAATTATTATAAGGGAGTTTGCTATGACAATACGTCATCTTAAAATTTTTATATGTGTTTGTAAGCACAACAATATGACAAAGGCTGCCAAAGAACTTTTTATTGCACAGCCTGCCGTCAGTAATACTATTACCGAAATTGAGAAAAATTACAATGTGAAATTGTTCGAGCGTATAAATAAACGCTTAGTTTTAACCGATGAAGGCAAAAATTTGCTTATAAAAGCACGAGAAGTTGTTTCAGCTTTCAACGAATTTGAAGAGTACGCTCTTAATTCTTCAAAAAAGCCACTTTTAAAAATAGGCTCGTCACTTACTATAGGTAAGCAAAAATTGCCTTGGCTTTTGCGAAATCTTAAAGAAAACTTTCCTGATATAGATTTTCAAGTTTCCATTAACCAAACCTCAATAATTGAGAATAAAATTTTAAATGGTATGCTCGACTTTGCCTTTATCCAAGGCAAACCGTCCAATCAAAATATAAAATCTCGCCTTGTTGACTGCAACACTTTAATTGCAGTATGTGGCAAAAAATATGATATGCCCGACACCGTAACACTAAAAGAACTTTGCAAATACGACCTACTTCTCCGAGAAGACGAAAGTGTATCACGCGAATTTTTAGACCATATTTTTGCTCTTGAAAATATCGTTGTAACTCCTGTTATGGAATCTATAAGTAACCAAGCGCTAATTTCTGCCGCCGTACAAAACTTAGGTGTTACCATTATGTCTGAAGCATTACTTACACGTCAGCTAAATAACGGCGGACTTCGTAAAATAACCGTTTCAGATTACGAATTTACACGAAATTCCTACCTTATTCACCACAAGGACAAATCCTTCGGCACTGTTAAGAAAGATATTTTTGATTTTTGCTATAAAAACTACAAGCATAAGCAAAACTAAAAAACACCAAAAAGGCACACTTCCTTGCGGAGTGTGCCTCGGTTATATTTTATGTGATAAAAAATTCAGGTAAGCTTCCTTTATAAATATCTTAAAAATATTCTTTTTATGACTTGATTTTATCCAACGCTCCTTTTTCAAGGCGGGAAACCTGCGCTTGCGAAATGCCGATTTCACGCGATACCTCCATTTGCGTTTTGCCCTGCATAAATCTTAATGCAAGAATATTCTTTTCGCGTTCGCTTAAGTCCTTTATAGCCTCTTTAAAGTGTATTTCCTCAAGCCAATTATTATCATCGTTATTATCGCCTACTTGGTCAAGCACATAAATTGTATCCCCGCCGTCCGAATAAACAGGGTCGTAAAGTGACATTGGACTTACTATGCTTTCAAGCGCGATTACCACCTCAGTAGTAGGAATTTCCAATTCCTTTGCAATTTCCTCAACAGTAGGCTCGGTTTGTCTTTCACTCATAAGCCTTTCCTTTACCTGCATTGCCCTGTATGCAGTATCCTTAATGGAACGACTTACCCTAATTGGATTATTATCCCTTAAATATCTCCTTATTTCTCCAATTATCATAGGCACCGCATAAGTGGAAAATTTTACATTCTGCGTTACATCAAAATTATCGATTGACTTTATAAGGCCTATACACCCTACCTGAAATAAATCGTCTAAATTTTCTCCCCTGCCGGTAAACCTTTGTATAACGCTTAAAACCAACCGCAAATTACCGTTTATTAATTCCTCCCTCGCCCATTTACTCCCCTTTTTAACCTCAACTAAAAGCTTCTCCTTTTGTGCCTCTTTTAAAACGGGCAATTTTGAAGTATCAACCCCGCAAATAGAAACCTTATTATACATAACAGTACCTCCGTGACTTTTACATAGTCAGTATTACCGTTATGTATTACATATAAACTATAAAAATATTTTTTATTTCGACAAATTTCACTTGCATTTTCAAAATAAATAAAATACACCCCGAACCTTTTGGTTCGGGGTGTGAAATTTAATATAGAATTAGCGCTTTTCTAAAACTTCGGTTTCGTAATTTGAAATTACGGGGTACCATTCACCATCACAAGGAGCACCGCACTGTTTGCAGTATTCTTCCCAAATATCGCCGAAAGGCATTGTTTTGAGTTCTTCCTGCATTACCATAAGCTCGGTAAAGTTATTAGCGTCCTGTAAAGCTTTAAGTGTAGCATCCGGTGTAAGTAAAGCCATAAGCAATGCTTTTTGAAGGTTTCTGAAACCTACTGTCCAAGCAGAGATTCTGTTGATAGAAGCATCAAAATAGTCAAGAGCAATTTTAACGCTACCGTCAAGTCCGCCGCAACGAACGATTTCTTTTGCGATTTCTTTTGTTTCGTCGTCAAGAAGTACTACGTGGTCAGAGTCCCAACGGATAGGTCTTGTTACGTGAAGTGCAATTTCGGGGAAGAAGGTAAGTAAAGCCGGAATCTTATCCGAAACAACTTCAGTAGGATGATAGTGACCGTTATCCATAAGCGGAATACACTTATCACTATTAGCAGCGGCATAAGAAAGAGAGAATTCTGCACTACCGCAGGTATAAGCTTCTACACCGATACCGAATACCTTTGATTCAACGCAAGGCTTAACCTTTTTGAAATCAAACGGTTCAGATAAAATCTGGTCGATAGAATCCTTGTAGCGCATACGAGGACCCATTCTATCAGCAGGGATGTCCTTAAAGCCGTCACCTGTCCAAATGTTCATTACACATTCCCCGCCGAGCTCTTCTGCCAAGTACTGAGAAATTCTGATACAAGCCTTACCGTGTTCAATCCAGAACTTTCTAACCTCTTCGTTAGGGCTTGCAAGGGTAAGTGGGTCACACATAGGATGTGAGAAAAATGTGGGGTTAAAGTCACAACCAAGGCCTCTTTCCTTACAGAAATCAACCCACTTTTTAAAGTGTTTAGGTTCGATTTTATCACGGTCTACCCAACCACCGTTTTCTTCATCGAAAATAGCGTAGCAAGCGTGAAGATTTAACTTTTTAGTACCAGGACAAAGCTTTAAAACAACATCAAGGTCTGCCATTAATTCTTCGGGAGTTCTTGCAGC
>JAZOTR010000023.1:0-4271 GCA_045657745.1 Acutalibacteraceae bacterium | reverse complement strand
CACATTAAATGACCTTCGGAAATTGTGAATTGACGAACACGAATAAGACCGTGCATTTCGCCCGATTCTTCGTTACGGAAAAGTGTAGATGTTTCGTCGTATCTTAAAGGTAAATCTCTGTATGAACGAGCGCGGTTAAGATATGCTTGATATTGGAACGGACAGGTCATAGGACGAAGTGCAAAACATTCTTTTGTATAATCCTCGGGGTCGCCCATAACAAACATACCGTCTAAATAGTGGTCCCAGTGACCTGAAAGTTTGAAAAGTTCACGTTTAGCCATTAACGGTGTTTTTGTAAGTTGCCAACCGTGCTGAGCTTCAATATCCTCTACAAAACGTTGTAAAATCTGAATAATTTTAGCACCCTTCGGAAGCATTACGGGAAGTCCCTGACCGATAACGTCAACAGTAGTAAATAATTCTAATTCTCTACCCAATTTATTATGGTCGCGCTTTTTAGCTTCTTCAAGCATTAAAAGGTGTTCTTCAAGTTGAGCTGCCTTTGGGAAAGCGGTACCGTAAACGCGGCAAAGCATTTTTTTAGAAGAGTCGCCGCGCCAATAAGCGCCGGTAGCCGATGTCAACTTAAAGGCTTTAACTGCGCCTGTGCTCATCAAATGTGCACCTGCGCAAAGGTCGGTAAAATCGCCCTGCGAATAAAAGCTTATTTCCTCGCCGTCAGCAATGCCCTCTGCTAATTCAACCTTGTAGGGCTCATCTTCGGCAGTGAATTTTGCAACAGCCTCTGCCTTTGGAAGTGCAAAACGTGTAAGTTCTAAGTCTTCCTTAACGATTTTCTTCATTTCGTCTTCGATTTTCTTTAAATCGTCAGGTGTAAACTTTTCGTCAATATCAAAATCATAATAAAATCCGTCTTCAACAGCAGGACCGATAGCGAGTTTTGCCTGCGGGAACAAGCGCTTAACTGCCTGTGCTAAAATGTGTGATGCAGTATGGCGGAAGGTCCATCTGCCGTATTCATCGTCAAAAGTTAAAAGTTCAAGACTGTCGCCATCCTTTAAAACGGTACGCAAATCACAGTTTTCGCCGTTAATTCTTGCAGCTAAGACATTTTTATAAAATCCGCCGCCAAAGGATTTTGCAATTTCGTATGCGTTAATGCCATCGTCAAATTCCTTAACATTATCTCTTAAAGTAACTTTAATCATTTTTATCCTCCTAAAAAATAAAAAAACTCCGTCCACAAAGGGACGAAGCATAATTTCTCCGCGGTTCCACCCAAATTCCGAAAATTCGGCACTCAGTACCCTTAACGCAGGTTTTACGTCTGTGTTGCAACCCACAGCGCTATACGGTGGTCTCACTTAAAATTTGTTTAGCGGATTTTCAGCCGACGGTCCGCACTCTCTTAAAACAATGGTTTCAAGCTAATGTCCGTAATAATTGCTTTAACAAGAGAATAATACACTAATTTTAATTATGTGTCAAGTATTTTGTCTTGCATTTTTATTATTATAGTATTACAATTATAATAAAGTATGGCAATGTCTTATTGCCGAAATATAATTATTGGTGATAAAATGTTTTTTAAAAAAAGTAACTACGATTGGCTTATAGTGGGGCTTGGAAACCCAGGTGCCAAATACGAAAACACCCGCCACAATGTTGGCTTTATGGCAGTTGACCTTTTAATGAAGGAAAACGGCGGTGAATTTAATAAATCTAAAATGCAGGGCGTTTTCGGCGAATGTAAAATAGGAAATAACCGTATAATAGTAGTAAAACCCCAAACCTTTATGAATAATTCAGGTGTCTGCGTTTCCCAAATAGCAAAATTTTATAAAATTCCGCTCGAGCGTATTATTGTTATTTTTGATGATATTTCTTTAGATGTAGGAAAAGTAAGAATACGCGAAAAAGGCAGTCACGGCGGCCACAACGGAATGAAAAGTATTATTTCGCTTTTGGGTAATGATAATATTGCAAGAATTAAAGTCGGTGTAGGCGCAAAACCTCACCCCGAATACGATTTAGCAGATTGGGTTTTATCCAAATTCCCAAAATCCGATACCACTAACCTTGAAAAAGCGCTTGATACCTCGGTAAAAGCTACCTTGGAAATTATAACTCGCGGTATTAGTTCGGCACAAAATCTTTACAATAGTTAATATGAAATTTTTAAATGATATACTATCTTCCGAACACGAATACGCCCTGCTTTTAAAGGATATAAAGAATAATCGGTTACCCTTAGCGGCAACGGGACTTTCGGGTGTTCATAAGGCAGCGGTAATTTCCGCCCTTAAGGCACACACGAATAAAAAAATAGCGGTAATAACACCTGACGAAGCTACCGCAATTCAGATAACCGACGACCTTAAATCCCTAAGTGTAAACACCCTTGATTTTCCTTATAGAGATTACTGTCTTGCAGACATTACGGGCTATTCAAAAGAATATGAACACAAGCGTTCTGACACCCTGTCTAAACTTTTAGGCGGGGATTTTGACGTGCTTGTGATGTCGGTTGATGCGGCGCTTCAATACACAACCCCACCTGAAATTTTAAACAAAGCAAACTTTTCTTTAAATGTAGGCGAAAGTATTTCTACTTCTGAATTAACCGAAAAGTTAATTTTAAGCGGATACACAAGAAACGAAATTTGCGAGGGTACGGGTCAGTTTTCGGTACGTGGCGGTATATTTGATATATCCCCCGTAAATAGCACTACCCCCTACCGCATAGAATTTTGGGGTGACGAAATTGACACTATAAGCGGTTTTGATACCGAAACCCAACGCCGAACCGATACAATAGACAAAATCACTATAACCCCTGCAAACGAGGTTTTGTATAACCCTGAAAAGCTTATAGATAAATTAGAAAAAATTAAAGATGATAAAAAACTTCCTCAAAACGCTGTTTTAAAAATAAACAGCGATATTGACGCGCTTAAAAACGGTATTACAATAACACCCGATAGATATATTTCTTTAATTCACGAGCAAAACAACACTATTTTTGACTATTTAGAAGATACTATTTTTGTCGTAGTAGAATCAGGTAATTTAAGCGAGCGTTTTAAAAGCCTTGAAATAAGGCAATCAGCCGACATAGAAAACTTTTTAGAAGAAGGAATTCTTAATAAACATACCGCAAAATTATGGCTTTCAAAAGCGGAATTCTGGCAAAAGGCAGAAAATTCTATTATTCTTGAAAATTTCCCAAGAAATTCTTACGAGCTTAAAGTCAAAGATATAATCAACTTTACCTATAAGCGCTCTACTGCTTGGAGCGGTGACCTTAATGTACTGCTTGAGGATATATCCTACACCCTTGAAAGCAAAGGAAAGGTTGTAATTTTAGCGGGTGGCGTACGCGCCGCAAAGGTTCTTACCGATTCCTTAAGAGAAAAAAATATTAACGCTGTTTTTAGTGATAATCCAACCGCAAAGGAAGGTATTGTAACCGTTACTACGGGTGGACTTTCAAGCGGCTTTGAAATACCAAACGAAAAATTCTTGCTTATTACCCACCGCTTTTTTGCGTCCGATAAAAAGCCACAAAGGAAGCACTCTAAAAAAGGTCAGGAAATTGGCTCACTCGATAGCCTTAAAAAGGGTGACTATGTTGTTCACGAAGCGCACGGTATAGGAATTTTTGACGGTATAAACCGAATTACAAATGCAGGTGTTACAAAAGACTATATTAAAATAAAATATGCTAAAAGTGACGTTTTGTATGTGCCTGTTACCCAACTTGATTTGGTTTCGCGTTACATCGGCTCTGCCGAAGAAAGCAGTATAAAAATTAACCGTTTGGGCGGTAGTGAGTGGCAGAAAACCCGTACACGCGTTAAAAAAGCAGTTAAGGATATGGCGAAACAGCTTACTGCTTTGTATGCTAAGCGAATGTCGGTAAAGGGATACGCCTTTTCGCCTGACACTGATTTACAAAACGACTTTGAAAGACGCTTCGAGTACGACGAAACCGACGACCAATTACGCTGCATTAATGAGATTAAAAACGATATGGAACGCGAAGTTCCTATGGACCGTTTGCTTTGCGGTGATGTTGGCTTCGGCAAAACCGAGGTTGCGCTTCGCGCCGCCTTTAAATGCATAAGTGAAGGTAAGCAATGCGCTATGCTTGTGCCTACAACAATTCTTGCTATGCAGCATTATAATACAATTTTACGCCGCTTTGGCGAAATGCCGGTTACGGTAAAGCTTTTAAACCGTTTTGTAACTCCAAAAGCGCAAGAAAAAATTATTACTGACCTTAAGTGTGGCAGACTTGATATGGT
>JAZOTR010000022.1:0-6386 GCA_045657745.1 Acutalibacteraceae bacterium | reverse complement strand
TTTGATTTTAAACAAAAAAGGTTACCTTTTTTAAGGTAACCTTTTTTATTAATTTTCCATAATTTGTATAAATTCTTCGCCTGTGATTTTTTCCTTTTCAAAAAGGGTTTTAGCGGTTTCGTGAAGCTTAGGCATAGCATCTTTCAAAATCTTTAATGCGCGATTGTACTGGGTTGTAATAATCGATTCGATTTCTTCATCGATAATCGCCGCAGTTTTTTGAGAATAATTGGGATTAGATGCAAAATCGCGACCTAAGAAAACTTCATTTTGGTCGTTACCGTAAACCACAAGACCTAACTTTTCGCTCATACCGTAGCGAGTAACGATATCACGTGCTGCTTCGGTTGCACGTTCAATATCATTTGATGCACCAGTGCAAATATCATCTTGTGTTAATTGTTCAGCTGCGCGACCGCCGAGAAGCGAACAAATATCTTCCAAAATCTTGGTTTTAGATAGATGACCACGCTCGCCATCAGGCATATACATTGTATAACCTGCTGCCATACCGCGCTTTATAATAGAAATTTGATGAACAGGGTCTTGGGTTGGTAAGAAATAAGAAACAACCGCGTGACCTGCTTCGTGGTAAGCGGTAACCATTTTGTCCTTCTCAGTAACAACATGGGATTTCTTTTCCGCACCCATTACAACCTTAATAGTTGCTTCTTCAATTTCTTCCTGAGTAATAGCCTTTTTACCGTGACGAACAGCTAATAAAGCCGCCTCGTTCAAAAGGTTTTCAAGGTCTGCGCCTGTAAAGCCCGAAGAAGATTTTGCAATAGTAGCAAGGTTCACATCGGGGCCTAACGGCTTACCGCGTGAATGAACTTTAAGGATTTCTTCTCTACCCTTAACATCGGGATAGTTTACGGTAATCTGTCTGTCAAATCTGCCGGGTCTTAAAAGAGCTTTATCAAGTATGTCAGGACGGTTAGTAGCCGCCATAACAATTACGCCTTCATTTGCGCCAAAGCCATCCATTTCAACAAGTAATTGGTTAAGGGTTTGTTCGCGTTCATCGTGACCGCCACCAAGACCTGCGCCGCGTTGACGGCCAACAGCATCAATTTCATCAATAAATACTATGGCAGGAGCAGATTTTTTTGCCTCGCCAAATAAATCTCTTACACGGGAAGCACCTACACCTACGAACATTTCAACAAAATCTGAACCTGAAATTGAGAAGAAAGGAACACCCGCTTCACCTGCAACGGCACGTGCTAAGAGGGTTTTACCTGTACCGGGAGGGCCAACAAGCAATACGCCCTTTGGAATTCTAGCGCCAAGTTCGTTAAACTTTTTAGGGTCTTTTAAGAAATCAACAATTTCTGCCATTTCTTCTTTTTCTTCATCAGCGCCTGCAACATCGGCAAAGGTGGTTTTCTTTTTACCGTCCGCCTTTTTAACCTTTGCTTTACCAAAGCCCATGGTTTTATCGGCCCCCATATTACCCATACGCTTCATAAAGAAAATCCAGAACACAACCATAACCGCAATAATAATAAGGGTTGGCATTAAATTAGCTATCCAAGCGCCCTCGTTACCGCGTTCATAATTATATTTGATTATTTTATTGGTACCCTTGTTCTGCTCATTGATTTCCATAACAGCTTCATTAACATCGTTATAAAAAATCGAAGCATCTGCAACGGTATAACGGTATTTATTACCGTCCGCTCTTAAAACATAGGTAAGCTCACCGCTATATAGGTTTAACTCATATTCCGAAACCTTATTATCCTTAATCATTTCAACGATTTCGTAATACTTTTTCTCTGCAGCACCCTTATTTAAGAAGGAAACAGATGCGATAGTTATTATAAGAATAATCGGTATTCCTATAAATAAAAGTACGTTTTTTAAATTCTTATTCAATTGGGTTCTCCTTTCCTATTTGTCAGCATAAACCTTTGGTGATAAAACGCCAACAAAAGGTAAATTTCTATATTTTTCATCATAATCAAGTCCGTACCCGATTACAAATTCATCAGGAATTTGTTTGCCAACATAATCAGCTTCAATATTTGCTTTGCGATTAGCCTGCTTATCAAGGAATGTGCAAATTTTAACACTATTCACATTGCGTCCGATTAAAATTTCTTTAAGATATGCCAATGTAAGGCCTGAATCCAGAATATCCTCTACAACAAGTATGTCATATCCTTCGGGATTTATGTCCAAATCTTTTTTAAAGCTAACATGTCCTGTAGTCTTTGCTCCGCTATAAGATGAAACAACTAAAAAGTCAATGCGTAAATCGCAGGTTATGTTTCTCATCAAGTCTGCCATAAATGGTACGCTTCCCTTAAGCACACTGACAAGCAAAAGATTTTTATCTTCGTAATCTTTTGAAATTTGGGCACCTAATCTTTGACATATTTCCTTAATTTCTTCTTCAGAAACAAGTACTCTTTCAACATCGTTCATATCCATTTTCATAATTCTTGCACTTCCACTTCAAGTAATTTTTTAGTATTTTTTGTAACGGCAGTCCGTTCACTTACACCTAATCCATATACCCATATAACACCTTTTTCATCGGCAATTACAGGGATTTTTGCTCTCAATTCATTCGGTATTTTACTTTCTGTGAAAAGCTTTTTGAGTGATTTTGTAACACCGCGCTTATAAAGACGAATTTCGTCACCCTCATTTCGCGTTCTTAAAACCCACTTGCCTACTATCTTATCACAATCAATAGTGTTATTTGAGAACAAATTATTAACATTTTCACTTTCTGTAATTTTTACTGCAAATTCTACCGATTCTTTTTCGGTATTATCCTCAAAATTCAAATAGCCGTTTTTTATAACCGCATATAAATTCGAGGGTAAATTAATCTTTCCGCTTTTATTTACACAAGCTGTATAAATTTCATTAATGTGATGATTTTCTAATGTTATATTTTCGAAAACAATTTCAAAATATCTTTTTATTACCCTTTTAAAAAGTGCGGGCGCAATAAATTCAACATCGTTTAAATTAAGCCCATTATCATCAAAATTTTTAAACAAAATTTCTTGTGAAGCACTTTCTAAATACGAAATATCCTCAGCAATTCCGAAGGAAGTTCTTAAAGCCGTTTCTTCAGCCGCGCAGTTAATTTCCTTTAAAACAGGTATTACATTATGACGAATTTTATTCCTCGAATAATCGTCCGATAAATTTGTACTATCGGTCACAAAGGAAATTTCATTTTCCTTACAATAATCTTCAACATTTTGCCTTGTGCAAAGTATTAAAGGACGAATATAGATACCGCGTTTTACAGGTATTCCCGAAAGACCTTTAAGAGAGGTTCCCCTTGTGAGATTAAAAATCATAGTTTCAAGATTATCACTTGCGGTATGGGCGGTTGCAACCTTTCCTTGCGACACACTTTCGAGAAACTCATATCTTACCTTTCGCGCCGCTAATTCAAGGCTTAAGCCGTTTTCCTTGGCAAACGCAGGAACATCCCGCTTTTCAAGAAAAAGCTGTACATTCAAGTCAGCACACAAAGCTATAACAAAATTTTGGTCACGTTCAGCCTCATCACCGCGTATAGAATGATTAAGATGCGCCGCGTTTACGGTAATTCCTAATTCATCCGAAACCGCTAACAAAGCATATAAAAGTGAAACCGAATCAGCGCCGCCTGAAAGAGCAACCGTTACAACATCGCCTTTTTCGAGTAATGAAAAGCGTTTTATTGCACTTAATACTTTATTTTCCATTATCTGAACACATCCACAGATGTAAATCTTGTAAACTGACCATCCCAATGCATATCAATTGTTCCTATTTCACCGTGACGGTTTTTAGCAACAATACATTCTGCTTTATTGGGGTCAGACCTATCCTCGTCATCTGTTTTCTCGCTATCATAATAAGTATCTCTGTAAAGGAATAAAACTATATCAGCGTCTTGTTCGATAGAGCCCGATTCACGAAGGTCGGAAAGCGCAGGCTTATGCGACTTACCCTTTGTTTCGGTACCACGGGACAACTGCGCACAAGCGATAACAGGAATTTTTAATTCCTTTGCCATAATTTTAAGATTTCTTGTAATTTCAGAAACTTCTTGTACACGGTTTTCGGTAGCCTTTGCAGATTTCATAAGGCCCAAATAGTCTATAACTACCAAATCAACCTTTTTCATACGGCGAAGCTTTGCCTTCATTTCAGGTACTGTTATAGCAGAGGTTTCATCAAAATAAATATCTGCTTTTGATAAATTATCGCCTGCTTGTGCGAGTCTTGTCCATTCGTCAGCATCAAGCTCACCTGTACGAAGCTTTTCACTCTTAATTCCCGCTTCACTTGAAAGCATACGCTGAGCTAATTGGTCGCGAGTCATTTCAAGCGAGAAGAAACAAACAGTTTTACCTGCATTAACGGCAACATTACGCGCAATGTTAAGCGCAAATGAGGTTTTACCCATACCCGGACGAGCACCTAAAATAATAAGGTCGGATTTATTAAGACCTGTAATCATTTTATCAAGGTCGCCTATACCTGACGGTATACCAATATAGTCTTCTCTCGTTTCAGGGTTAGCCATTTTTGTAAGGCGGTCATAGGTTTCGTTTTCGATTACGCTCTTAATATGAGTAAGACCCGAAATTTCTCTGCCCTGTCTTATTTCGTAAATGCGTTGTTCGGCAGAATCTATAAGTTTACCCGAATCAACTACATTTTCGTTAATATCCTTAATAATATTTTGTGCCGCATTCATAAGCGCTCTTGCGTAGTAGCGTTCACGAATAATTGCAATGTATGTAAGGACATTTGCAGAAGACGGTACAGTTTGAACTAAGCGGGTTAAATATTCTTTTCCTCCTGCTTCGTCATAAACACCGTCTTTTTTAAGCTTTTCAAGTAATGATACAAAGTCAATTGTCTGACTAAGCTCATACATAGAAGACATAGCGGCATAAATTTCCTTATGCTGCGGAATATAGAAATAATCCGTCTTCATTTGAACTGCTATTTCGTTAAGGCACTTAGGGTCAATAATAACTGACCCTAAAACTGCCTGTTCTGCTTCAACTGAGTAAGGAAGTCTTCCGCCTTCCAAATCGTAAATTAATTTTTCATCAGCCATTTTATTCCGTAACCTTTACAGTTATTTTTGCGGTGATTCCTGTGTATAATTTTATTTCTGCAGTATATTCGCCGAAATTTTTAATATCGGCAACACTCATTTTTTTACGATCAATTTCAATACCTAAGCTCTTTGCAATTTCACTTGCAATTTCTTTTGAAGTAACCGAACCGAAAAGCTTACCGTTAGAACCTGCCTTAGCTTTAATTGTAACGGTTTTGCCCTCTAATTTTGCAGCAGTTTCTTTTGCAGCGTTAATTTCTTCTTGCTTGTGGTGCGCTGCTGCTTGCTCGCGGTTTTTAAGCTCATTCATAGCCGCATTATCTGCTTCTACTGCTAATTTTTTTGGAAACAAAAAGTTTCTTGCATATCCGTCAGACACATTGCAAAGCTCACCTTTTTTGCCGTGTCCCTTAACATCCTGTAATAAAATAACCTTCATTATAATTCTCCTTTAGCCAAACATTCAAACTTGAATCAGATTTTGAAACAAGTATTTTTCGCTGTGGCATTGTTAAAATACTCGTGAATCCTTTAAACTTCCATAATCATTGGCAATACCATTGGGCTTCGTTTTGTTCTTGTGAACAAGAAGCGTGAAACACCGTCTTTAATCTTGGTTTTAATGGTCGACCAATCTCTTATTCGGTTAATATAACAACGTTCAAGTATGTCGCATACAAGGTCGTTAATCTCGTTCATAAGGTCTTCGGATTCTTTAACATAAACAAATCCGCGTGAAACAATATCAGGACCTGAAACTACCTCGCGTGTTACAGAATCAATAGAAACTGCAACAACAATAATACCGTCATCCGACAATAACTTTCTATCCCTTAAAACTATGCTTCCAACGTCGCCAACACCAAGGCCGTCAACAAATACTCTGCCTGCAGGAACAATCTCACTGCATTTGATTTCCTTATTAGAAACCTCAATAACCGAGCCGTTAGTTGCAACAAGAGTATTTTTAGGGTTTATACCCATTATTTGAGCTAAATTAGTATGCTTCATAAGGTGCTTTTGTTCGCCGTGAAGCGGAATAAAATATTTCGGATTAACAATGCTCATAATAAGCTTTAATTCTTCCTGGCACGCGTGACCCGAAACATGAACATCGTACATACGCTCATAAACAACATTAGCGCCATGTTTCATAAGCTCGTTAATAACCTTTGTAACAAGCTTTTCGTTACCGGGTATTGGTGTTGCGGAAATAATTATCATATCCCCGGGGATAATTTCTACTTGTCTATGGTCTGAAAAAGCCATACGATGTAAAGCAGAAAGCGGT
>JAZOTR010000021.1:0-2296 GCA_045657745.1 Acutalibacteraceae bacterium | reverse complement strand
AGAAAGTCTTATAAATACAAGAACGGTTGAAACCGAACGCGAGGAAAATCTTTTCCATACAGTAGCTTGTAAGGCGGCAATTAAAGCGGGGAATAAAACAAGCTCGTTTGAAATGTTAGACCTTGCTAAAAAGGTGCTTTTATCAAAGGATATTATGTATTGTCCGCACGGTAGACCCGTAGCTTACGAAATTAAAAAAAGGGAACTTGAAAAACAGTTCGGTAGAATACAATGATAAAAGCAGTATTTATTGTAGGACCTACCGCTTCGGGAAAAACCTCACTTAGTATTGAAATTGCAAAAATGTTCGGCGGTGAAATTATTTGCGCCGATTCTATGCAAGTTTATAAGGAAATTCATATTGCCTCAGCCGCACCTAATGAAGAAGAAAAATGCGGTATACCGCACCATTTAGTTGAATTCTTGGATTTAAGTCAAAGCTTTTCGGTGGCTGATTATGTTAAGCTTGCGCGAGAAAAAATAGTAGAAATTAATTCGCGTGGGAATTTGCCTGTTATAGTTGGCGGAACAGGGCTTTATATTAACTCATTGCTCGATAATATTGAGTATACCGAGCAAGAAACCGACTATTCTCTCAGAAAAGAACTTGAAGAAAAGTTTGACTTAATCGGTGCCGACGAAATGCTTAAAGAATTAGCACAGTTTGATAAAACCGCTGCCGATAGTTTGCATCCAAATAACAGACGACGAATAATTCGCGCGTTTGAGGTATATTTAACTACGGGTAAAACTATTACCGAGCAAAATATACTTTCAAAGCAAAACAAAGGCAATATTGAAGCCTTGGTTTTAGGAATTAACTTTAATGATAGGGAACTTTTATATAGTAGAATCAACCAAAGGGTTGATATTATGATGGAAAACGGTCTTTTAGAGGAAGCGCAGAATAATTTGAATTACACCTCTAAAAACGGCGGTTTTCAAGCAATAGGACACAAAGAGTTACACGGTTATTTTAAGGGCGAATGTTCTTTAGAACAAGCAAAGGAAAACCTTAAAATGCAAACTCGTCGCTATGCAAAGCGACAAATCACTTGGTTTAAAAGGGACGAAAGAATTAATTGGCTTTATCCCGATATAGATAGTGATGTTATTAATAAGTCAAAAGAATTGGTAGAAGAATTTTTAAAGGAGGAATAGATATGAAAAAAATATCGTTTGCAAAATTTGCGATAATTGCTTTTGCATTGGTTTTTATTATTCATCAATCTATTTCTTCTTTTTATAAGCCAATTACAACCGAAAGCGCCGTTTATTATACTATGAGTGACGGTATTAACATAACAGGTGTTATTATCCGTAACGAAATATTAGTTCAAAATAATGATTCGGGCGTGCTTCACTTTATGATAGATGACGGTAAGCGTGTTTCAAAAAACGGTGTAGTTGCAAATGTTTATGATAGCGAGTCGGCTTCTATTACTTTAAGTCAAATTTCAAGACTTAAAAATCAAATCGCTGATATTGAAGATATATTATCCTATAACGATTTGGATGCCGCTAATTTAGAGCTAATTAATAACAAGATTTCTCAAAATCTTAACGAATTGGTGATTTCCTCGGCTTACGGCAACTATAATTTAGTTTCTAAAGATGCGCAAGAGCTTTTATCAAGTATAAATCGTAAACAGGCCGCTATGGGACAAACTGCTGATTTTGCAACTAAGCTTGATTCATTAAATGCCGAATTAACAAAGCTTAATGCAACCCTTCCAAATGCCAAAAAGCAGATAACTGCTGGGGAATCGGGCTATTTTCTTTCTAAGGTTGACGGTTATGAACAGGTACTTACCACAAAGGATTTAAACGAAATAACACCGGAATTTTTGGAAAATTTAAAGGTTAAGCCCAACGGTGACAATACTGTCGGCAAAATTGTTTCGGATTATGAATGGTATATTGCCGCTGAGGTTTCTATTAACGATTCACTTAACTATAAGGTTGGCGATTCATTAGAAATTCACACCTCAGTAAAATCCTCTAAAATACTTCCTGTAACGGTTAAGAAAATAAACATTTCCGAAAGTGGTTCTAAAGCAGTAGTTATATTCGCTTGCAGCGAAATGAATACCGAACTTGCATCTATGCGTAGCGGTCCTATGACAGTAGTTTCCAAAACTTATAGCGGACTTAGGGTTTCTAAAAAAGCCCTTCGTAAGCTTGAATCAAAAACAGGTGTTTATGTTGTGACCGGTATGCAGGCTAAGTTTGTTGAAGTGGAAATTGTTTATTCTAATGATGATTTTATGATTTGCAAGAAAAACGATGCTGACGG
>JAZOTR010000020.1:0-5482 GCA_045657745.1 Acutalibacteraceae bacterium | reverse complement strand
CCTGTAATTCCTTTAAAAATATCACTTGCTTTCTTTTCGAGTACCGAGCCAAAGCTACGGCGAACCTCTATAAAGCTATCAGCCAAGACAGACATTGCGATATCCAAGCAGTCACAATATTCTTTTTGGTTAAGTATTTTGCTTTTAAGTTCTTCAAGTTGCTTTTTATCGCTTTCGGTGTTAGCAACAGTAGAAGAAAGTGATTTAATTTCGGTAAGAAGTGATGCCAAATCGGTTTTTTGCTCGGTGATTTGCGATAAAATCAATTCGTGTTGATTTTTAAGGGATTCAAAATCAATATTGCTTTCTAAAGGAGTTTTTATATTTTCAAGCTTTTGCTTCGCTTCATCGTAAGAAATATTGCCTACATCCTTTAAAATGTAATTAATATTTTGTTTTATTTCCTTTTGCTCGGCGGCCTTCTTGGAAATTTCAATTAATTCTTCTTTGATAGAGGAAATATCAGCAACTGCTTTATAACGCTTGAATAATTCGAAAAGAGTATCAGTTTCAATTGCTTTTTCCTTTTCTAATAATTCAAGTTCTTTTTTGTTATTTTCGAGCAATTCCTTTTGCTTTTCAATAATTTGCGCGTTACTGTTAAGCGCCGTATTAATTGCAGTAAGGTTTGCTTTTTCACTTGAAATAATTGATATTAACTGATTTTCTTTTAATCTTAAATTAACCGTTTCGGTTTCATTAGCGGTGTTTTTGTTCTTTGCTTTCAAGGAGGATAAAACAAAAACAAGTACAAATACAAACGCGAAAGCAAAACAAATAAGCGGAAGTATTTTGCTTAAATCAATAAGAAAAGCGGAGATAGAAGCAATACAGAAGACAATACCTAAAATAAGCCAAATAATACTGCCTTTAGCTTTTGGTTTAGACGAAAGTTCTAAAATCTTTTGGGTGGTATTTTCTTTTTCTTGTTCTAATTCTTCGAGCTTTTTTGTAAGCTCTTGAAGTTTTTTGGGTGTGGCGTCAACAGACGGATTGAGTGCTAATTCGAGATTTTGCTCAATTATTTTATTTTCATTAAGTTTAGCATTTATTTTTGCCAAAAAACTTTCAATCTTAGAAAGACAAAATTCAACCTTGCGTACAAACATTTCGTCGGCACTCTGACCGTTTTCAAGCTTTAAGGTTTCGTTTAAAGCGTCAAGCTTTTGCTTGAGTGATAAAAGCTCCCTAAGTTTTTCGGCGTTGCGGAAATCCTGTTCGCCGTCTATTTTAGTTTTAATTTGTTCAGCTTGTGCGCTTAACTTTAAAATCTTATTTTTAAAATCATCGCTAAGCTGTTTTTTGTTTTCAATTTCTAACTGAATTTGCTTTGCGTTTTCGATTTTTTCGGTAAGCTCTTTGGCGGCTATTAGGTTTTTATCATAAATACCTGCCTTACCGCTTTTGGACATAAGTGCAAATTTTGCATTCTGCAGTCTTGCATTTACCTCATCAAAGGAGATGGCTTGGTCACCGGTCAGAGTAAGATTTGAAAGCTTTGAGTTGATTTCACCCTCCGCTGCGGAATTGTTTTCGGGGAAGCCGAATTGACCTATAAATATACTACGCTCAAAGGCTGCAGAGGATAGACCGAAAAGCTTTACACCAATATCGGCAGAAACACTTTCGCGGTTGCCTAAATCTAAATCGATAAGGGTTACCTTGTCGGTCGAATTAGAGCTACCAAAGCTACGCTCTATGCGGTAGTTTCTACCCTCGTTTTCAAAGTCAATACTGCCTGCCATACCGCTATTATCCCAAGGGGTATATTTTTTGCGGAGGTTTTTTGAAAGTTGAGCAGAGCCGCGTTCGGTACCGTAAAACATCATTTTAATAAAGCTCATTATTGTAGTTTTGCCGTTTTCGTTGTTGCCGTAAACTACATTAAAGCCGTTTTCAAAGGAAAGTTTTACATTTTTTAAACCGCCAAAGGAAGCGATGTTAATAGACTTAATCTTCAATGTAGTTCACCTCGCTTTTAAAGGCTTTAAGACCTATTTTTAACGCCTTTTTATAAGGCTCCTTGTCTTCCGCTTGTTCCATTTTTAAAAGCATATTTTTAACGAAAATACCCTTTAAAGAGGGCTCATTTGCCAAAAGCTCAAGGTCGATTTTATATTCGGTAGAATCTTTAACCTTTACAAAATAAAGCTTTTCGGAAAGGCGAGCGGTAATTTCGGGGATACTTAATTCATAATCGGGGTCAATTTCGCCTATTAATTCAATTTTATAAAGATTATCGCAATAGTTTTCAAATTTTTTGCTTAAAGCATTTAAAATATGCGATGTAATATCGGTAACACCGGTTATATCAATCTTTTGGTGGATATGTTCACGCTTTGAAACAGGTACAAATTCCAAATTGCATTTGCCTTTGGAAACGGTACCCATATAAACGCCCTTTTGGTCTAATTCGTCAAAGCCTTGACCCTCGGGACAGCCACAGTATGCAAAGTATGTGTTATCAATTTTGCCGATAGGTGTGCGCTTGTGAATATGGCCTAAAGCGATATAGTCCATACCGCTTTTTTTAACAAACTTTGGGGTTATGGAATTATAGTCAGACCCAAGGTCGCCCTTTAGTTCGCCGTGCTGTACCATTATATTTATAAAATCATCCTTTGGTACGGCTAAAGTGAATTCTTCCTCGCCCTTTAGATATACGCTGTCAAAAGACCTGCCGTAAACTCTTGTATTTATATCCTCAAAAACAAGGCACTCGTCAGCCTTGCCTAAAACATAAAGATTTTCGGGAAGTGTACTGGTAACGAAAGGCGAATTTGCATTAAGCGGGTCGTGGTTACCGGCGCAGTATACAACCTTTATTCCGCAAGCCGCTATCTTATTAAAAACAGCATCTACAAATACCGCCTCGGGATTATCATTATCAAACAAATCGCCTGCAATAGCAATTAGCTGAACACCGTTTTTTACAGCAGTATCTATAATTCTTTCAAAGGTTATAAGGGTTTCAAAACGGCGAGCCTCGGCATTAGCGCCTAAAAAGCTGTCGCCCGAGCCTATATGTATATCCGCAGTATGCAGAATTTTTACAGAATTCATCAAAACACATCCTTTTATTACATTTTATCATTTAATTATTATTTATTCAAGAATAATATTAAACATAAAATTGACTTTAGCGCTTTTATGTGTTAAAATATTTTCAAACGACAAAAACGAGGTGTTTTTATGCAAAAAAATGAATTTAATGACCAGTTTTTTGACGCGATTTTAACCCTTAAAACAAGGGAAGAATGCTATAAATTTTTTAGTGATGCTTGTACCCCTAAGGAGATTGCTACAATTGCGCAACGCTTTGTAGTAGCTAAAATGCTTAATGATAAGCAGGTTTACAGCGAAATAGTTAAAAACACAGGCGCAAGCACCGCTACCATAAGCCGTGTAAGCCGTGCTATTAACGAGGGCTTCCAGCTTGCATTTGAAAGGTTAAAATAAAATGTACAGTATTTTTGCCGATTTTTATGATGAATTGATGTATGATGTTGACTATAAAAAGCGCACATCATATTTAATGAAGCTTTTTAAAAAATACGGTAAAGCCCCTACGCTTTTGTTAGATGCCGCTTGTGGTACGGGCGGTTTTTCTAATGAGTTTGCAAAGTTGGGGATAGAGGTTATAGGCGCCGATATGTCTGAGGAAATGCTTTCGATTGCGAGAGAAAGCGCAATGGAACAGGGGAATGATATTTTATTCCTTTGTCAAAGACTTGAAGAACTTGACCTATATGGTACCGTAGACGGCGCTGTATGCTGTTTAGACAGCCTTAACCATATAACAGACTATAATACCCTCTGTAAAGCCATAAAGCGAATTTCGCTATTTTTAGAAAAGGATAAGCTGTTTATATTTGATGTTAATACCGAATATAAGCATAAAGAGGTTTTGGGGAATAATGTATTTGTAATCGATCGCGATGATGTTTATTGCGTTTGGGCAAATAAATATAATCCTAAGAATAATAAAACCGATATTATGCTTGATTTCTTCGTAAAAGAGGGAGAAAATTATTCTCGCTTTAACGAAGAAATTTCCGAACGCGCATATAGCAAGGAGCAATTAGAAAAGGCAATTGAAAACGCGGGACTTGAAATAGTAGGTATTTTTGATGATATGACCGAAAAGCCGGTAACTGATACAAGTGAACGGGCAATTTATGTAACCAGAAAGGTAAAATAATGGGTAAATTAATTAGATGTATAACAAGTGAAGGCGCGGTAATGGTATCGGCTGTGGATAGTACCGATATTGTGGCAAAAGCCGAGGAAATTCACTCTACCTCAGCCGTAATGACTGCTGCATTGGGCAGAATGCTTACAGCGGCTTCTATGATGGGAAATATGCTTAAGGGCGAAAAAAGCAGTATTTCTTTAAAGATTGACGGTAACGGCCCTGCGGGCGGTATTACAGTTGCGGCAGACTCAACAGGAAATGTAAGAGGCTACGCGCAAAACCCCGTTGTAGAAATTCCGTTTAAGCCTAACGGAAAGCTTGATGTTTCGGGCGCTGTCGGCACAGACGGTAATTTATATATTGTTAAGGACCTTGGTATGAAAGAACCGTATAACGGCTTTGTGCCGATTGTTTCGGGCGAAATAGCAGAGGATATAACCTCGTACTATGCTACAAGTGAACAAATCCCAACTGTTTGCGCTTTGGGTGTGCTTGTTAATCCCGATTTAACCGTTAAAAAGGCGGGCGGTTATATTTTACAGCTTTTGCCTTTTACCGAGGATGAAATCATAACTAAAATAGAGCAGAACCTTGCGCGTGTAAAACCCGTAACCCAGCTTCTGGATGAGGGTATGGATATTGAGGATATTGTAAGAGATGTTTTACAAGGCTTCGATGTTGAGGTAATATATGAGCAAGAAGTTGAATATAAATGTAAATGTGCAAAGGAAAAGGTAGAAGCTACGCTTCAAGGCTTGGGCGCTAAAGAATTAAGCGAAATGGCAGCAGATTTACCGAGCGTTGATGTGAAATGTCACTTCTGTAATACTACTTATTCCTTCTCAAAAAACGATATTGAAAAAATTTTAAAAAAAATTTAAAAAAACGCTTGACAAATGCATAGTAGTATGATAATATATTGCTTGTCGCCGGTGAGTTGACAAAGGCAAGCCAGCGCGGTCATCGTGGGAGCATAGCTCAGCTGGGAGAGCATCTGCCTTACAAGCAGAGGGTCACAGGTTCGAGCCCTGTTGTTCCCACCATGTGGCCTGGTAGTTCAGTTGGTTAGAACGCTAGCCTGTCACGCTAGAGGTCGTGGGTTCGAGCCCCATCCAGGTCGCCACTTTTGCCTCTGTAGCTCAGTCGGTAGAGCAGGGGACTGAAAATCCCCGTGTCGTTGGTTCGATTCCGACCGGAGGCACCATTTATATGCGGATTTAGCTCATCTGGTAGAGCGCCACCTTGCCAAGGTGGAGGTAGCGAGTTCGAGCCTCGTAATCCGCTCCA
>JAZOTR010000019.1:0-5323 GCA_045657745.1 Acutalibacteraceae bacterium | reverse complement strand
TCATTCATAAGTCCTGTCGCCCAAATGATTTTGGTATTTGTGCCATAGGCTGTTCTAACCTTATTAATTAAATCTTTAACAGCGTTCTCATAAGCCTCAAAATTAAAGGACTTATTATCATAATTTTTAAAGTAATCGTTTGTGCCAAGGTTAATTACAACCAAATCGGGGTTTTTAGTACTTTTATGTTGTTCAAAGTATTCTCCCATTTGGAAAGAACCGTAACCACCATAAATACCTATTCCGCTGTATGATATAAAGTTACAGTCGGCGTTAAGGGTCTGTGCCGCAAGGTAAGCGTAGGAACTGGTTGCGTCCTCGCAGAAGGAGGTTTCATAGGCTGTAATTCCGCATTTGTAGCTTCCTTCGCCTGACTGGTCACTAAGCACGGTCAAGCCGTCATCGCTTAAGTAACCGCAAAGGGAGCCTAAGCCGCAGGTAATGGAATCGCCGATGAATTCGATGTACAGATTCTTTTGCGCGGGGGCATCGAGCATTCTGCCCAAATAACCGATACTAAGGGAACGGGCAATAAATCGACCGTACTTTTCCTCGGTTTCGCGGACAAGCTTAATTGTGTATGTATTCTTGTAGTTTAGTCCTTCGGCTATGACCGCGCTTCTATCCAAATAGGTGAATTTTACACGCTTGTTTTGGCGCGCGCCGTTTATATATACCGTGAAATATACGTCATTGCTGTGGTTTGACCAACTGCCGTTGAGTTCGATTTTTGAAGAGCCTGTCAAGGTGAACTCTATAGAAGAAGCGCTTTGGTCAAGACCAAAGCCTGTGGCCAAAGCGCTCTCTCCTGTTAACTTAACATTTGTTGCATTAATCTCAACAGGCTCTACTAAAAATCCAAGCCAAGCAATTTTCCTGCTCTTATTTTGTTGATATCAAAGTCGTTTATAGTGTATAATCCATCGACGTTATCGAGGTTGGTAGTAGCGAAATTAATCAGGTTATAACCGGCAGTGCCGAGGGAAACCTGATTAGCAAGAACAAGGTCGCGAATGTCAACTCTCTTATCGCCGTTTACGTCGCCGTCAATCGGGAAAACAGCAAGCGTTGGGGTTGATTTGGGATTTGTAGCCCAATTTGTGGTGTCATTAGCAATCTCTGTCATTCCGTCACCGAGCATCTGCTCAGAGTTAAGCTGTGTAATAGCGTCTATATCTTGCAGAAACCATTTAATACCTGCATAGCAATCAGTAAATGTCACATTGCCGTATCCATAACGAACTAAATCCTTGGACTGCGATGTAGAATAGCAATTACTAAAAGTAATAGCCGATCCGGCGCAGTCTGCAACTAAAGCGCCACCTACCGCGTTTGTACCTTCTTCAAAGATTTGAGCTGAAGAATAGCAGTTTTTAAATGATGTATTCGGTTTTCCTGTATAGCCCGCTAATCCGGCTACTTTATATCCTTTTAATATAACCGTATCGGAAGAATAGCAATTTTCAATTTCAACTTTTCTTCCATCTCCCCATATGACAGCATTAAACAGTGCTCCGGCAGAACCATTGACTGTGCTTACAGAAATGTATGAATCCTCAATTCCAAGATTGCTGATTTTTATATCGGTATTTGTGCTAATATCGCCAAACAATCCACCGATTCCGTTATTATCAGAATTTTCGATATATATACCATGTATAACATGACCGTTTCCGTCAAAATATCCCGGAGCACTACCCGGCGTCCAAGTGTTCAGATTTTCGCCGTTGTACCATTCAGGGGCGCTTACATCATTAAGGTAAATATCGGTCATAAGCTTAGTGTATTTACCGGCATATGTACTCCATATACCTTTTGCAAAATATGCAAGATCTGCCGCGGACTGAATCAGAAACGGTTTTTCTATAGTGCCCTCGCCTTCAAGACTTGTTGAAACATCAGTTTCTCCGTCCCAAATTTCGGGTTCAAGGTTTTTACCGGGGAAGTCGAAGACTCTTAACTTCGGTGTTCCGCCGTCAAAGACATGCCATACGCTGTTAAAGTCGAAGCCTGTCATATTTGTATACGCGGCAGAGCCTGTCATCTGGGCTGTGGTGAGTCTGGATGAAACCAATGGATCTAACGCAGTACCGTTCCATTTTCCTGTCGAAACCTTTGAATAGTTATTTTCAAATGTGCCGCCCTCAATATAATTTGTAAAGCCTATCAACTGCATGCTATCCTGCGAGGAATAGCAGTTGGCAATTCTAACTTTCCCTGCTGAGGTATGAGCTTTACCAAATAAGCCGCCCATATGATCTTTATCACTACCGGTAGCAGCAGAATAACAATTTTCAATAGTGATTAACTGTGAAGCATCGCCACCATTTGATGCACTAAGAACACCAATCAATCCGCCGATTGACGTTTGCCAAGATGTATAATTATCATATGATGAAAGAATAACAGTATCAGAAGAATAGCAGTTAATCAAATCGAGGTTATGCCAGTCATGGTTAAGACCGGCAAAAGCGCCTACATTTGTTTTACCTTTAATATAAGATTTTTCAATTCCGAGATTGCTTATGCTCGCACCGCCCTCAGTCTTCATAAACAATCCGGCATTTTCTCGTTCACTTTCATCAATGTAGATACCGTATATTACGTGACCGTTACCGTTTAATTTTCCCTGGAATCCAGCTATAGTCGTATTGTTTGTGTCAAACCACTGTCTGGGAGAATTTGTGGTATACCAGTTATCGCCTGTAACATTGTTGAGGTAAATATCACAGGTAAGCTCATAATATTTACCATTTGTAGCATCGGCACCAGCTCTTGCAATATAAGCAAGCTTCTCGGCGCAGTCGATAAGATACGGGTTTTCTGCAGAGTTTGCGCCTTCAGTTTTCAACTTTAAATCGCCCTCCGTTGCAACATCTCCATCCCAAATGGTGGTTCCCGAAGGAGTTTCGTCCGCAACTTCTCCGTCCCAAAGGTTGTCTGCCGAAGTTCCCGAAGGAGTATCGTCCGCAGCGCTTACCGAGAATAGTACAGAAAGCGCAGTACACAACAGCGCAAGGGAAAGTACAAGGCTTAACAGCCTGCTAAAATGTAATTTTTGTTTTTTCATAAGTTAAAAATCACGCCTTTCAAAATATTTTTAGACAAATTTAACCTTTTTGTGCCGCGGGGTGTTATAAAAATAAAAAACCGCCTCCTTTAATTTTGCCGCTCGGGCAATCGCGAAATTACAAATACGCATAATATTTGTATACATTACATAAAAATTATACGTTTTATGGCATATATTTTCAAGCATTTTTTAGTCGATTAGTTGGACAGAAATCGCTATCATTGTAAACACGGGG
Organism: Acutalibacteraceae bacterium; assembly: GCA_045657745.1. Taxonomy (GTDB): domain Bacteria; phylum Bacillota; class Clostridia; order Oscillospirales; family Acutalibacteraceae; genus UBA737. Next base: position 2,015 of record JAZOTR010000019.1, on the reverse strand, counting down.
CTTGTGTAACATAAGTCATCCTTACCTTATTCGTAATTCGGAATTATATTGTGAGGTGAGATTTAAAAGCTGACAACCAACAGTCGTCACTGCGGGGTTGATTGAATATGCATTGGCTTGGGAGACACTTCGCAAAGAAGTGTTCTCCATTTTTCTTTTTATACATACTTTTAAATTAACCAATCTCAAAGATAAGAATAATAAGTGATATTGTGAGACAGGTCTCACAGTGATGTTCTTTTAGAATACCTCGTCAACGACGAGATGTTTCTAAATCGGTTTTCGTGATATTATATCTCCACTAAAACTCGCGGAGCAAATATAACTTGAACGAAGCCCAAATATAACTGAGTAGCAATATAACTCGCCTTTGGGCGAAATCATAACCACCCACTATTGTGTACATAGTGGGTGGTTCTTTGGTTTGCGCATTTGCGCAAACCGGCCTAAAGGCACTAAATATAACTGAGGCACCTTCCTTACAGAGGGTGCCTTAATGGGGATATTTTTATATAAAAAAACTCTCTTTGTTTTCCTCGGAGTTCTTTTTCTTACGGAATTCTCTCGGGGTCATTTTCATTATTTCATAAAAAGTTCGATTGAAATTACGTATACTGTCAAAACCAACTTCCGCCGAGACTTTTGTAACACTATCCGACGTTTCGATAAGCAGCCGACACGCTTCGCTGATACGCAGAAAATTGACGTACTGCGGCACGGTAATATTCATATTCTCATTGAAAATATGCGAAATTCTCTGCGCGCTTAAATGCAGTTCCTTGGATAATATCTGCAGGGAGATTTTACTCCTGTAATTATTCATACAGTAATTACAGATCTTTTCAAAATTCCTCATGCTTACGCTTGAAACCGGCGACTTACCAAGCAACATTCTCATATAAAACATAACCATATTTAAATATCCGATGAGCAGAGAGTCCGAATTTTCCACATTACTATCGTAATTATCCCTCAGTGAATAAAACAGGCTCTTTAAATGCTCGGATTCGTCCATATTAATCTTTGAATGCTCAGGCAGGTTGTATTTGAAATAGTTTTTCATATCAGGGGTAAATTCGGGAGAAAAGTTAAAGACCATAAACTCCCCGTTTTTAACTATAGAATAATTGTGCACTTGGTTTGGAAAAACTATCACGATATCTCCCTCACCGAAATCAAAATTCTGACCGTTTAAAAAACAATTCACCCTGCCGGAAAAGCAGACTATAATTTCAATAAACGAATGAAAGTGCGGAATATCCAAAAGCATTTCGGTATAGCAATAGGACAGACCTGTTTTTTTTTGCTCATAATATATAGTGTTCATTTGTACAATTCCTCAATGTGTCAAAAAATAGTAAAAATGTAAAAATTTAATATTATAATTATAACATAATTCGTAATTATATTGCGAAGTGAGATTTAAAAGTTTTGCAGAAAACTTGTTACATACGGCTAATTCTCTAATGATATTTTTACCGCATGTAATTACTTTTCCGATATTACCGTAAGGAATTTGAGGCTTTTCACATTTAGTTACATCTAACGCCTTATCTATATGCAATTCTCTTGGTTTACCATCTGCACCAAGGCGTCCGTAATCAGATACTCTATAAGTAGTATTTGAATTCTGTTGTACCTCGGCTATGAGTATTCCCTCACCTATTGCGTGAAGCGTTCCAGCAGATATAAAGAAAACATCTCCCTTATGTACAGGAACGGAATTGCAAACATCCGTCAGGGTGTTATCCTTAATTCGTCTTTCAAATTCTTCTTTCGATATATTTTCTTTAAAACCGTAAACAAGTTCGGCTCCTTCTTCACAGTCAACAACATACCACATTTCAGTTTTGCCGTATTCACTCTCGACTGATAATGCATAATTATCATCAGGATGAACCTGAACCGATAGTTTTTGTTTGGCATCAATAAGTTTTATGAGTATTGGAAAATATGTAAACTTTTCTGCATTTTTGCCAAGCGCGGATTTACCCCATATCTCTAAAACATCACTG
>JAZOTR010000018.1:0-7833 GCA_045657745.1 Acutalibacteraceae bacterium | reverse complement strand
CGCATATAGGAAATACCGCCATTCTTAATTTCAACCGTTATAACAGTAGCGCCCGCATCTATAGAATTTTCTACCAATTCTTTAATTACAGAGGATGGTCTTTCAACAACCTCGCCCGCGGCAATAAGCTCTGCTACCTGTTTTGGTAAAACATTGATTTTTGGCATTTTTACACCTTCTTTTTGTTAAATATTTTTTGCTTTATCGCAAATATCGTAAAGTATTTGCAACGCTTCAATAGGTGTTAAGGTATTAACATCTATTGTTTTAAGGTCTTGCATTATTTCGTTTGCGGCAACCATTTCAAGAGGTAATTGCATACTGTCCTCTCGAACGGTTTTATAGGTTACTACGCCCTCGCTTTCGGTTTCTTTTAAGATTGCCTTAGCGCGTTCTATAACGGCGTTTGGAATACCGCTCAGCTTTGCAACCTCAATACCGTAGCTGTCATCCGCGCCACCGCGTACGATACGGCGCAAGAATGTAATATCATCACCGCGCTTTTTAACCGCAATATTGTAATTCTTAACACCATTCATTTGGTCTTCAAGAGCAGTTAATTCATGGTAATGTGTCGCAAACAAGGCTTTTGCGCCAAGCTTGCGCTTATCAGCAACATATTCAAGCACCGCACGAGCAATTGACATACCGTCAAAAGTAGAGGTGCCTCTGCCTATTTCATCAAGTATAAGCAAGCTGTTTTTGGTTGCGTTTTTAAGTATATCCGCAACCTCACTCATTTCAACCATAAAGGTTGACTGACCCGATGCCAAATCGTCCGACGCGCCAACACGAGTAAATATAGCATCCACAACGCCGATTTGCGCTTTCTCAGCAGGAACAAAGCAACCGATTTGCGCCATAAGAGTTATTAATGCCACTTGGCGCATATATGTAGATTTACCCGCCATATTAGGACCTGTTATGATAGCGCAACGGTCATCGGTCATATTAAGTAATGTATCATTAGAAACAAACGGGGTTTTAATAACCTGTTCTACAACGGGGTGTCTGCCCGATTTTATAGAAATTGTTCCCTCGCCGTTTACAAGCGGACGGCAGTAATGATTTTCGGAAGAAACTAACGCAAACGAGCACAAAACATCAAGCCTTGCAAGTGCGCTTGCAGTTCTTTGGAAGCGTTTTACCTCGCCTGCGGTAATCTTACGGATTTTATCAAAAATCTCATACTCAACCTGAACAATTCTATCCTTAGCGGTAAGTACACGCTTTTCAATTTCTTTCAGTTCTTCGGTAATAAAGCGTTCCGCATTTGTCAAGGTTTGTTTTCTTATGTAATCCTCGGGTACTTTATCAAGGAATGAGTTTGTAACCTCAATATAATAACCGAAAACCTTATTGTAACGAACACGAAGATTTTTAATTCCCGTACGCTCTTTTTCACGCGCTTCAATTTCGCCTAAAACACCTGTACCCGATTTCATATCGCGACGCAAGGTATCAACCAATTCGTCGTACCCGTCCTTAATAATTCCGCCTTCGCGAAGTGTTGCGGGGGCTTCAGGGTTTATTGCATCTGCAATTAAGTTGGTTATATCTTCGAGTGTATCAATATCCGAATAAATTTCCTTAAGGAAACGGCAATTAACCGAAGATAGCATTTCTTTAATTAAGGGGAATTTTTGGGCGGTTACCATAAGGTTAAGCAAATCCTTTGCATTTGCCGAGCCGTAAACCACCTTAGTCATAATACGCTCAATATCACGAATACCGTTTAGGTTTTCAATGATTTCGCTTCTTAAAATCATATCCGAAACGAGTTCTTCAACTGCATTTTGTCTTAAATTAACTACAGCAATATTTAAAAGCGGTTGAGTAAGCCAACTGCGGATAAGTCTTTTACCCATAGCGGTTTTAGTTTTATCAAGCACCCAAAGAAGCGAGCCTTTTTTAGACTTTGTACGCATAGTTTCGCAAAGTTCTAAGTTGCGAACAGCAGTAATATCTAGGCGCATAAACTGACTATCGGTATAAACATCTATTTCATTAACCGAAATATGACCGTTTACACCTGTTTCGTAAAGATAATCAAGTATAACACCAAAAGCGGTTGTAACTGCGCTTGCCTTTATAAGACCAACATTTTCAACGCTTATAGTATCAAAATGCTTGGTAATTAACGCTTCGTTTGATGAGTATTCGAAGCATTTATCCTCGCGCACGGTTATAACGCCTTGGAAATTTCTTTCTAAGAATTCAGTAATAAAGGGTGCTTTTGCTTTGAAATCCTCTTTTACTAAAATTTCTCTTGGGGAAAATCTTGAAAGCTCATCAATTACGCGGGACTGAAAATCATCCTTAGGCAAAACTGTTGCGTGGCATTCGCCTGTTGAAGCATCGGTAAAGCATAAGCCAACCTCATTTTCTTCAATAACAATACTTGCAAGATAATTGTTTTTACCCTCGTCAAGCATACTGTCCTCAAAAACGGTACCCGGTGTTATAGTTCTTATAACATCGCGTCTTACAAGTCCCTTTGCGGTAGTCGGGTCCTCGGTTTGCTCACAAATAGCAACCTTATAACCTTTTTCTACCAAACGGGCAATATACGCTTCACAGCTATGAAACGGTACGCCACACATTGGCGCGCGTTCAGGAAGTCCACATTCTTTACCCGTTAAAACTAAATCTAATTCTTCGGAAGCCTTTTTGGCATCTTCGAAAAACATTTCATAAAAATCGCCTACTCTGAAAAACAGTATACTATCTTCATTTTGTGCTTTGATTTCGTTATACTGCTTCATCATTGGTGATAACTCAGCCATTTTTAACTTCCTTTCTTTAAATTAATCCTTTAGATTAGTGACATCCGCCACAAGTAGAGCAGCTTCCTGTGCAGCCTGCATCGGTTTCACAAGTAGCAGGATCTTCACCGTCAAGTGATTTTGCAAGAATGGTATTAACCTCGTTCATTAGTTGGTCTAAAAGCGCTTTGGCGGTGTTATATTCAACCATTGATTTGGATGACATAATTTCGCCGTATGCTTTGCGAAGGTCTTCGTTAAGAAGTTTAACCTTTTCTTCGTCCTTATTTTCTTCGCTTACAGCCTTTTCAAGTTCCATTCTTTTAATGTTAAAATTACCGATTGCGTTTTGTAAATCGGTATCATTATCGTTAGCAAGGCGAGCCTTTGCAAAACGGATAAAGCGTTCATCAGCTTGTATAGCTTTTCCTAATTCTCTTGTTAATTCAATTACGTCCATTTTAAATACCTCTTTTTATTTTATTAAAGTTCCGTTAAAGCAAGTTTCATAAGAATCTACTCTAACATCAACAAACTTACCAAGTAAAGCTTCATCAGCCTCGAATTCAATTACCGCAGTACCCGAAGTATGGCCCGACATATAGCCGTCCTTTGAGCCATAGTCATCACAAAGCACGCGGAAAGTTTTGCCAATAAATTTATTTATATTTTCTTTCGCAACCTCTTCTTGAGCAATTAAAAGCTCGTTAAACCACTTACCCTTTTCTTGACGGGACACAGGGTCATCCATAATAGCGGCAGGCGTGCCCTCACGCGCCGAGTAGATAAAAGTGAAAAGTGATGCAAACTTAACCTCTTTAACAAGGCTTACTGTTTCCTTAAAGTCCTCGTAAGTTTCGCCGGGGAAGCCTACAATAATATCACTTGTTAAATCAACATCGGGTATACGCTCTTTAGCATTTTTAATAAGTTCCAAATACTGCTCGCGGTTATAATAACGGTTCATAAGCTTAAGTATTCTACTTGAACCGCTTTGGAACGGCAAGTGTAAATGGTGGCTTATTTTTTTGCATTCTTTAATAGTATCTAGCAGCTCAATAGTGCAGTCCTTAGGATGCGAGGTCATAAATCTTATTCTAAACTCGCCATCAACATCATTCAATATACGAAGCAGCTTTGCAAAATTTACACCGTGCGAGCAACCCTTACCGTAGGAATTAACATTTTGACCAAGTAAGGTTATATCTTTATATCCGTCCTTAATCATTTGTTTAAATTCTTCGAGTATTTTTTCGGGTTCTCTTGAGCGTTCCCTGCCCCTCACATAAGGCACGATACAGTAAGTACAGAAATTGTTACAACCGTACATAATCGGAAGCCAACCTTTAAACTTACCGTCACGCTTTATAGGGACATCCTCAACAATTGTATTATCCTCTTGCGAAAGTTCGAATATACGGGGTGAGCCGCTTAATCGCTTATACAAAAATTCGGGCAAACGGTGTTCAACATGGGTACCCATAACAATATCAACATACGGATAGCTTTTTTTGATTTTTGCAGCAACCTGTTCTTGTTGCACCATACAACCGCAAATTGCAACTATTGTACCCGGATTTTCTTGCTTGATTTTTTTTGTGGTGCCTATATTACCGTAAACCCTATCCTCCGCGTGTTCGCGAACAGCGCAGGTATTAAATATTATAAAATTTGCATTTTCGGGTTCTTCTATAATGGAATAGCCCATAATGCTAAGCATACCCTTTAAGCGCTCAGAATCGCTTACATTTTGCTGACAACCAAAGGTTATAACGCAAGCCGTAGGATTATTTCCGTATCGTTCCCTTGCGAGTGCAAAAACACGGTTTGCATATTCATTTTGGTGTTCAAAAACAGCGTTTTTTTGCAATTTTAATACTCCTTAGCAATTAATCAATTTATTATACTATATATTTATATATAATGCAAGTAAAAAAGCCTGACAAAATTGTCAGACTTTTTAAAAAATTATTCCACCGAATTATTAGAGCCAATTTTCAAATTAGCAGAGTAATAATTACCGTTTCTGTATATTTTTATAGTTACCTGTTGATTAGGCGAAACCTCTTCAAATAAGCTATTGAATTTATTATAATCATCAACAACCGAACCGTTAAATTCGGTGATAATATCGCCTTTTCTGAGTCCTGATTGATATGCAGGACTTCCGTCAGCAACACTTAAAACAACTGCGCCCTTAGGATAACCGTAAAGCATTAATCTTTGAGCAGTGTATTTTTCACTTAAAGTAATGCCAATATATGGTTCGGGTGAATTTTCTTTTTCTATAATTCTATCGCAAATTTCAACAACCGTATTTGATGGAATCGCAAAACCCATACCCTCAAATTCTTCGGACACGATTTTCGAACTGTTAATACCAACTAATTTACCTGTTGTATCCACCAAAGCGCCGCCCGAGTTACCGGGGTTTATTGCAGCATCGGTTTGTATTAAAGAGATTTCCGAATCACTTGATACAATACGGTCAAGACCGCTTACAACGCCATATGTCACACTATCCATAAACTCAAGTCCGCCGGGGTTACCAACAGTAATTACATACTGCCCTACTTTAAGATTTTTTGAATCGGTAATCTCTATTGCGGTAAGACCGTTAGCGTTAATTTTTATAACCGCAAGGTCAGACGAAATGTTATAGCCAACCACACTTGCTTCATAGCTTTCGGAATTTGCTGTGCTATCTAAAAATACCTCTATTTTCGAAGACGAATTACCGATTGCATCCGCAACAACATGGTAGTTAGTGATTATATAACCGTCTTGCTTATAAATAACACCGCTACCCTCTCCGCTTGCTTCCTGATTGCCGAAAAAACTCATAACAGAGGTGGTTGTTCTTATTCCGACAACGCTTGGCGTAACCTTGGTAGCAACCGCTTCTACAACGCTTGTTGCCTGTTCGTCAACATTTATATTTACATTATTACCCTGTAAAATCGGTTGTTGTAAATTTTCGGTTTTAGTGCTATTTCCTAAGAATACGAATACCGAAGCAGCACTTGTAGCGCCAATAAAAGCCGATAATATACAGCAAACTACCACAACCCACGCACCGTATTTTTTGCTTTTTTTCTTTTTAGGCGGCTTTGGAGTATAGCTATAAAACCCATTGGGTGAACCATATTGGTTATTATTAAAATCTTGCATAAAAACGCTCCTTTAATTCGAGTGTATACATTCTATTATAATATTATTTCCTTTTTTGTAAGGAATTGTTAACAAACCGTAAATTTTAAAATATCCCTCAGAATATGAGGGATATTTACATTATCTTGCAAGATGAATAAGAAGCACCGAAACATCAGCGGGACTAACACCTGATATTCTTGATGCTTGACCTATATTTGCAGGTCTTATTTTATTTAATTTTTCTATTGCTTCAAGTCTTAAACCGTAAACCTTACTGTAATCAATATCCTGCGGAATAAGCTTGTTTTCGAGCCTTAGCATTTCATTAACTTGCGCTTGCTGACGGGTTATATATCCCTCGTACTTAATTTCGGTTTCTACCTTTTCGGTAACATCCTTAGAAAGCACGGGACGCTCCTTATCAAACTCGGCTAAAATATCGTAAGAAAGCTGAGGTCTTTTTACCAAATCTGCAAGGCGCATACCGGTTGTCATAGGCGCTGTGCCAAGCTCTTCCATAATAGCATTAAGCTTCTCGTTTGGACCTATGAATGTGGTATTAAGTCGTTCGATTTCTTCTTCCTTTTGCTTAGTGCGAAGTCTGAACTTGTCATAAGTTTCTTGATTTATAAGACCTATTTTATAGCCTGTCGGCATAAGTCTTTCATCCGCATTATCCTGTCTTAAAAGCAAACGGTACTCACTGCGCGAGGTCATCATTCTATAAGGATCCTGACAGCCTTTTGTAACTAAATCGTCAATCAAAGTACCTATGTATGACGAAGAACGAGATAGCACTAATTGGTCTTTTCCTTGCACCTTTAATGCAGCGTTAATACCCGCAATAAGTCCCTGTGCCGCTGCTTCCTCATAACCCGATGAGCCATTAAACTGACCTGCACCGTAAAGACCCTCAAACTCCTTCATTTCAAGGGTTGCTTTCATAGCAGATGGGTCTATACAATCGTATTCAATAGCATAAGCATTGCGGATAATTTTAACATTTTTAAGGCAAGGTATGGTTTTATAAAACTCAATCTGCACCTCTTCAGGAAGCGAGGATGACATACCCTGCAAATACATTTCTTCGGTGTTTTCGCCGCAAGGCTCTATAAAAAATTGATGCCTTTTTTTATCGGCAAAGCGAACAATTTTATCTTCAAGACTTGGACAATAACGAGGGCCTACACCCTCAATAACACCCGAATAAAGCGGTGAACGATGGATGTTTTTAAGTATTACCTCTTTAGTATCATCGTTAGTATAACCAATATGACAAACCACCTTATTTTCAGGCGGTGTTTCGGTTGAATAACTAAAGGGTACTACACGCTCATCCCCCGCTTGTACCTCGAGGCAAGAAAAATCTATACTATCCCTTGCAACACGCGCAGGAGTACCTGTTTTAAAGCGTCTAAGCGGAACACCTAATTCTTTTAAAGAGTTTGATAATTCATTTGCAGGGAAATTACCGTCAGGTCCGCTTGAATAGTTAACTTCACCCACAAAAATTCTTCCGCCTAGGAATGTACCTGTGGCTAAAATTACGGCTTTACAAACAAATTCAGCGCCTAAATTGGATATTAAATGCCAACCGTCGTCAGCTTTTTCGATTTTTACAATTTCGCACTGTTTAACATCAAGTCCCTCTTGAAGTTCAACAGCGTGTTTCATATATTCACTGTAAGCACGGCGGTCAATCTGCGCACGAAGCGAATGCACCGCAGGGCCTTTGCCGAGGTTTAGCATACGGCTTTGCAATGTGTTTTTATCCGCAGCTTTGCCCATTTCACCGCCCAAAGCGTCAATTTCCCTTACCAAGTGACCCTTAGCAGTACCGCCAATTGACGGGTTACAGGGCATATTGCCCACCCAGTCAACGCTAATAGTAAACATTATAGCGCTACAGCCAAGT
>JAZOTR010000017.1:0-8384 GCA_045657745.1 Acutalibacteraceae bacterium | reverse complement strand
GATGAATTAAAAAAATATATTCATTACTACAACAATGAAAGAATTTCCTTAAAACTAAAAGGAATGAGTCCAGTACAATACCGAACTCATTCACAAACAATTTAATATTTAATTTTGTCTAAACTTTGGGGTTCACTTCATTCGGGGTGCTTTTTTTAAATAATAAATAAGAAAGAATAAATAATAAAATTGGTGTTTCGTAAAGCGAAACGATATATATAAAGCCGTGCTATGCACGGCACGTTTTTTATTATTTTTTCTTTATTCTTTATTCTTTATATTTTTTTGATAATCAAAAAAATATCCCGTTCCGTCCTTATATTCTATTGCATTTCGGTATTCGCCGAAGCCTATTTGCCGTATATTTTGGTAGGCTACACAGCAAGCGCAAAAGCCGAACAAGATACAACTGCTTACAACCGCTGAAATATAGGTTTTTCTTATAAATTCTTTCATTTTTTCTCCTTATTGCAGGGTGTTTAGTAGGCTTACAAGGCTGTCTGCTACAAGCTCTGCCGAATAGCAAGCCTCGTCTAATGTGTTAACATCGGTACCGAATTCAATTAAAAGCGCTCCCTCACTTAAGGACTGATTATATTTTTTAGACATTAAGCTTAAAGGTCTTGCAAGTGTTGGGTATTTGCTTTCCATTGTTTGTTGTAGTTTTAATGCTAATTTTAAGTTTTCTTTCCAATTCGGGTGGTTTGTAATGCTACCGCTTTCGCTACCCATAACAAGCATTACCTGAGCCGCTTTTTTGCCGTTTATTTCGGTTACGAGCTTTACTTTATCACTGCCCGAAGAAACCGCGTCGCGATGTAAATCAAGCACTATTTTTATGCTTTTATATTTCTTTAAATAAGAATTTACCGTTTTAGCGCTTCTATTGTAGCTTCCCGAGTATTCGGGGTAATCGTGCTTTGTAGTATCGTGCAGAGTTTTTATTCCCGCCGCGTTTAATTTTTCTGCTACAATACTTCCAATTTTAGCCATATTTTTATTATTATCGGTTGTTCTTGAATTAAATTCCTCGGTATAAAAACCGCTTTCCTTTTCCATAAAGGTTTCGGTTGTATGGGTATGAACTATTAGCACCTGCGGCTCCTCATTCTTTTTAATTTTAAACTTTAAAGAAGAATTTAAAAGGCTTTTTATATCAATATTAAGTGAGGTACTGTTTTTCATATAAACTTTATTATAAGAAGACGGCGCGGAATAAGGGGAAATATATTTACTTATAATTTTACCCTTTACCGCCGAAGTCGATGCAGTTACCGAAGAATTTGTGCTTGTGTCTTCTTTTTTTGCCGTTTCTTGAGGTTTTTCCGCCTTTGGTACTGTATCTTCCTTTGTAGAGCTTAAAAGCTCGTCTGCCGAAAAATAAGTGTGTTGTTCATAAGGCAATACTTTCTGACTTTCTTTTGTTATTTTTAGAAAAAATGTTAAAACAAGAAAAGTAAGACAAAAAAAGTACGAAATTATAATTCTTAAAACTCCTGATTTTTCGAACATATTATCACCATTTTATTTTATGCTCTTTTTATTTACTTTAGACCAGACTTAATATTACATCTCTTTCAATTTTAGGCTGTAAAAACACATTAAGTGAGCTGCTTAAAAAGTCGCTTATCTTTTCACAAAGCAAATCGGCATCCTTAGGGGTTACTATCATTTCATTATCATCATTTGCCTCTTTTCCCGTAAGCTCGAAAGCAATTGTTTTGGCATCTACTACAGTTGGCACACCTATTGCTACAACGGGAATTCCTAAGGTTTTATGGCTTATTTCTTTTCGGGAATTTTTAACCCCTGAGCCGGGCGAAATTCCGTTATTGCAAAGCTGAATACAAGAAAATAAGCGTTCCGTACTTTTAGAGCAAAGCGCGTCTATAACTATTACCGCATCGGGCAAAATTGTCTTAACCGCGCCACCTATCAATTCTGAAACTTCTATACCCGTTTTTCCTAAAACATTAGGCGCTATAACCGAAACACTTTTTAATCCCCTTAAGCCGATTTTTTCTGCAAAATCGCCTGTTATATGCCTTGTTGCAAGCATTCTTTCACAAACCCTGGGACCTACCGAATCACTTGTTATTTCGGTGTTTCCAAGCCCTACTACCAATATTTTTTCGCGTTCTTTTGGTAAAAGGTTATCGAGCGAAGAAAAAAGCGCTTTTTCTAAATCGCCGAAATTCACAATTTTATCTATTCTTTCAAAGTCCAATGTGTAGTATTTTTTCTTGTTTTCCTCTAAAAAATAGGAGTCTACATCCCCTATTTTTTCTTTTTTTAGGTCATTTTCAATGTTTTCTATCGCAAGGTCGGTTCTAATACTCATTTTTATCCCCTTTTTTAATTAAAAAAGTTGCAAAATTATATATTATATGTTATACTAAACTAAATATATTATTATCTTATTTTATTATTATATATATAAATATAAAGGTGGTTGAAAAAATGTCTGCAAATCCGTTGGATGAAATATGGTCCGCGATATGTGACGAATGTAAAAAATCCATTTCAGAAGTTGCTTTTAACTGTTTTTTAAAGGATTTAGTTCCCGTTTTTTTAAGTGACGGCGAATTTACAATTTCAATTAACGACGAATACAAAAAAGGTGTTATTGAACAAACCTATTTACAAAAGCTTAATGAATCCATAAAAACAATTATGGGCGTTGATATGGTTGCACGAATCGTTTTGGATGAAGATGATGAGGACATTATAAAAGCCGAAGAATTCAGCGAAGGACTTAGTTTTGAGGATTTCTTTACCTTTTCAAATTTCATTGTAGGCTCAACCAACCGTTTTGCTCACGCTGCAGCCCTTGCCGTTGCAGAAGCAAATATTCCGCAATCTACATATAACCCCTTAGTTATATACGGTCCTTCGGGTGTTGGTAAAACCCACCTTATGCTTGCAATAAAAAACCACATTAAGAAAAAATACCCCAAAAAGAATATTGAATTTATTCGCGGTGAGGACTTTACAATTCAATTAATTCAAGCCTTACAACAAGGTAATTTAGGTCTTGGAACAATTGATGACTTTAGAAATAAATTCAGAAATGTTGATGTTCTTTTGATTGACGATATTCACTTTATTGCCGGAAAAGAACAAACACAGGAAGAATTCTTTAATACCTTTAATGTTTTATGGCAGAAGAATAAACAAATTGTTGTAACTCTTGACCGTCCGCCAAAGGAAATTAAAACGCTTGATGATAGAATTCGTTCCCGTTTTGAAAGTGGCTTATTTGCTGATATTACCCCGCCCGATTTTGAAACAAGGGTTGGTATTATTAAGAAAAAGAGCGAGCAAATGGGAATTACCCTTGAAGAAAATCTTATTTTCTATATTGCCGAGCATATAAAAGTAAATACCCGTCAATTAGAAGGCGTTGTTAAAAAGCTTCAGGCATATATAACAATTCAAAATAAAGTTCCTAACATTTCGGTTGTTCAAGGCTTTATTAAAAGCATTATTTCGGACGATAAGCCTGAACCTATTAAAATTGATGAAATAATTGCCGAGGTTGCAAAAACCTATAATGTTTCAGTAACCGATATTCTTTCTAACAGAAGAACAGCTTCTTTAGTTCTTGCGCGTCAGGTAGCAATGTATATTGCAAGAGAAACTACCGACCTTTCTTATAAATCAATCGGCGAAAGTTTTGGTAAGGACCATACAACCGTTCTTTACAATGTAAATAAGATTGATGAATTCTTAAAGGACAGACCTTACCAAAAGGAATTAGTTGAAGATATTATTAAAAATTTAAGAAGCAGAAATTCGGGAAGTTATTAACATTTTAAACCTTAATTAACTGTTAATAAAAAATAAATGCGGTTGATAAATATTTTTTAAAAAGTTATTAAGAAATTATAAAGATTTTTATTAACACCAAAAAGACTTTTAAATAAAGGGCTTACATTAGTTATTAACCGAATTAACCGACTTTATTATTACTGTTATATAATTATTTATTTTAGGAGGAAAAATCATGCTTTTTACAGTTGAAAGAGAAAAACTACTTGAAGCTGTTTTAAAACTTCAAAGTGTTGTTGGATCTAAAACCTCAATGCCTGTTTTAGAAGGTATTTTAATTTCGGCAGAGCAAGGAAAAATAACACTCGTTTCTTATAATTTGGAAATGGGTATGAAAAAAGAAATTTATGCTAAATGCGAACAAGAAGGCGATATTGTTATTAATGCCCGTCTTCTTGCTGACATATTAAGAAGAATGAACGGTCTTCAGGTTGAAATTTCTGCTGATGATAGACTTAATTGTAATATCAAGTGTGGCGAAGCAACCTTTGATATTATGGGTATGGCAGCAACAGATTTTCCTGAAATTCCTACCGTTTCGCAAAATAACAGCTTTGAAATTGAAGCAAAGCTATTAGCTCAAATGAAAAAGGGTACTGCTTTTGCTGCGGCTCAGAATGAAGGAAATAAACCAATTCTTACAGGTATTAATATTTCTGTTTGTGATAATGTAATTCAGTTTGTTGCTATTGACGGTTATCGTTTAGCAATTAAAAGAGAACCTGTAAAACAAATTAATGATTTAGAATTTACTGTTACAAGCAAATCATTAAATGAAGCAGTTAAGCTTATTAGTGATGAAAATGAAAAAGTTGAAATAAATGTTGGAGACCGCCTTATTTGCTTTAATATTAACGGTTATTCATTTATTTCCCGTCTTTTAGAGGGTGAGTTTGTAAATTATCAAAAAACCTTACCGGTAGAGCATAAACAAAGAGTTGTTGTTAATACAAGAGATTTAATAAACACTATCGAGCGCGTATCTCTACTTATAAGCGAATCCTTTACAACACCTGTTCGTTGTTATTTTAATGAATTAAATGTTGTATTTACCTGCGCTACTTCTATGGGTCGCGCAACCGAAACCTTTAATACTAAATTAGAGGGCGAAAATTTTGAAATTGGTCTTAACAGTCATTATTTATTAGACGCTTTAAAAGCAATAGAAGATGAAAATATTCAAATTTTATTCAACGGACCCAATGCTGGTGTGTTAATAACTTCTATAGAAGGCGATAATTTTAAATATATGATTATGCCTATGAGGTTAAAATAATGGAATTTACTAAAATTTCTATAAAAGAAGATTTTATCCGTTTAGACAGTGCAATGAAATTAGCCGATATGGTTGTTACCGGCGGTCATGCAAAGGTAGTTATTCAAGGCGGCGAAGTAAAAGTAAACGGTGAAATTTGTTTAATGAGAGGAAAAAAGCTTCACAAAGGCGATAAGGTTGAATTTGAAGACCAAGGCTTTGAAATTATATGATAGTTTTAAATTTAAACTGTAAAAATTTCAGAAATTTAGAAAATATAAATATTTCACCTTGTGAAGAAATGAATGTAATTTGCGGTGAAAATGCCCAAGGTAAAACAAATATATTAGAAGCAATTTGGCTTTTTACAGGTGCTAAAAGTTTTAGGACAAGCAAGGATAATAATTTTATTAAATTTGGCACCGAAAAAGCAATTTGTTCTCTAGATTTTAAAAGCGAGGGTATTGAAAAAAATGCTCAAATTACAATAAAAGAAAAAAGAGAAGTTTCTTTAAATGAAAAAAAATTAAAATCTCCAAGTGAATTAGTTGGAAATTTTAATGCTATTGTTTTTTCACCAAATGATTTAAGTCTAATTTCAGACGGTCCGAGTGTTAGAAGAAAGTTTTTAGATATTGCAATAGGTCAACTTTATCCTACTTACATTGAAATTTTAAAAAATTATGTAAGAGCAGTAGCTCAAAGAAATAAAATTATAAAAGATTATAAATATGATTCAACACTTTCAGTAATGCTTGATATTTATGAAAATGAAATAGCTTTAAACGGCGAAAAAATAATTAATTTCAGAAAAAGATATATTGAAATAATTAATGAATTCTTACCTAAGGTTTATGATGGAATATCTGCAGGACGAGAAGAAATACAAACCGAATATATTTTATCTTGTAAAGAAAATTTATTAGAAAATTTAAAATTTGCAAGAAAAGAGGATATGTTTTCGGGTGTTACCTCAGTTGGTCCTCACAGGGACGATTTAGAATTTAAAATAAATGATATTAATGCTAGAAATTTTGCTTCGCAAGGGCAAAAAAGAAGCGTAGCTTTAGCATTAAAATTATCCGAAGCTGAGGTTATAAAGAAAAATACAGGCGAATGTCCTATAATTTTACTTGATGATGTTATGAGTGAATTAGACCCATTAAGACAGGATTTTATTTTAAATCATATAAAGGGTATGCAATCATTTTTAACCTGTTGTGATGAAAGCAACATTAAAAATTTGATTGCGGGTAAAAAATTTATTATTAGTAATGGAAGAGTAGTTTAATGTATTTACATTTAGGTGGCGAGTATGTAATTAAAGAGGAAGAGGTTATAGGTATTTTTGACCTTGATACTTCAACTGTTTCAAAGCATACGAGAAGCTTTTTAAATAAAAAAGAAAAAGAAAAAAAGGTTATCAACGTTTCCTATGAGCTACCAAAATCCTTTATATTAGTTGAAAACCAAAAAAAAGAAGAAAAAATTTATATTTCGCAAATTTCTACCTCAACGCTTAATAAGCGTTCAGGAATAATAATTAAATAAGTTCATTTCTTGAAAGGAAGGCTTTTATGAATAATGAAATTACAACACCTGTAACTGAAAATTATGACGAAAATTCCATACAGGTATTGGAAGGTCTTGAAGCAGTAAGAAAACGCCCAGGTATGTATATAGGTTCCACCGGTGAACGAGGTCTGCACCACTTAGTATATGAAATAGTGGATAATTCTATTGATGAAGCGTTAGCAGGCTATTGTACTAAAATTGAGGTTGAAATTCTTGACGACGGTATTATTAGAGTAACTGATAACGGCCGTGGTATTCCTGTTGGTATTAACCCACAAAAGGGTATTCCAACTGTTACCGTTGTATTTACAATTCTTCACGCCGGCGGTAAATTCGGCGGTGGCGGATACAAGGTTTCGGGCGGTTTGCACGGTGTTGGTGCTTCTGTTGTTAATGCTCTTTCAAACTGGCTTGAAGTTGAAGTAAAAGACGGTAAAAATATCTATAAACAAAGATATGAAAAAGGTACTATTGTTACCGATTTAGAGGTAATAGGAACTACTACCGAAACAGGTACTACCGTTACGTTTAAGCCTGACCCAACAATATTTACCGATACTACAACCTACGATTATGATATTTTGCTTAATCGTTTGCGCGAACAGGCATTTCTTAATGCAGGTATTCGAGTTGTACTTACCGACCGTAGAACTGATGAAGCAATATCAACAATAGGAAAGAGTGACGACCTTTGTTATGAAGGCGGTATTAAGTCTTATGTTGAATATTTACTTGCAGGTATTAAGAAAGAAAGTTTAATTAACGATGTTATTTATCTTTCAGGCAGTAAAAATGACGAAACTGCTGAAATTGCGCTTTTATGGTCTACTGCTTATGATAATAAAATTTTATCTTTTGCTAATACCTTGCATACTATTGACGGTGGTACTCACGAACAGGCTTTCCGCCAGACTGTTACTCGTGTTGTAAATAAATATGCTCATGATTTTAAAAAGCTTAAAGAATCTTCCGACAATCTTAAAGCAGATGATATTATGGAAGGCTTGGTTGCTGTTGTTTCTGTAAAACTTGCAGATGCTCAGTTTGAAAGCCAAACTAAAGCAAAACTTGGTAATACCTCTGTTGGTCAGTTAGTTCGTGATATTGTAAATGACCAATTATATAAATTCCTTGAAGAAAATCCTGCGGATTCTAAAATTGTTATTGATAAAGCAATTGCTGCATCAAATGCGCGTGAAGCTGCACAAAAAGCAAGAGAAGCTTCGAGAAATAAAGCAGGTATAGGCAGTAAAACAAGAATGCCTGAAAAACTTAAGGACTGTATTTCTAACGACCCCACAAAAACCGAAATTTACATCGTCGAGGGTGACTCTGCGGGTGGTAGTGCGGTTGAAGGCAGAAACTCAACCTATCAAGCAATTCTTCCTCTTTGGGGTAAAATGCTTAACGTTGAAAAAGCAAGAGAAGATAAGGTTTACGGAAATGATAAATTAACACCTGTTATTACCGCTTTAGGTGCAGGTATTGGCGAAAACTTTGATATTGAAAAACTTCGTTATGATAAAATTGTTATTATGGCCGATGCCGATGTTGACGGTAGCCATATCAGAACACTTTTACTTACCTTCTTCTTCCGTTATATGCCACAATTAATTGAGACAGGTCATATTTACTTAGCTCAACCACCACTATACCGTATTTCAAAGGGTAAACAACATTTTGACGTGTTTACTGACGAAGAAAAAGCAGCAAAAATTGAAGA
>JAZOTR010000016.1:0-9156 GCA_045657745.1 Acutalibacteraceae bacterium | reverse complement strand
TTCTTCCGTTTTTACGGTTTAAAAAAAGTTTTTCTTTTAATTCCTTAATGTCACTCATAGCTATCTCCTTATCCAAAAATTTCTGTCAAAACATTTTCAAAGTTTTTCAAAAAAGTTTGCGCGTCAGAATTGTTATATATTATATAATCTGCATTTTCTTTGTAAAAATTATCACTTTTTCCTGCAGACATTCTAAGTTTTGCTTCCGCTTCTGTTAAATCATCACGCTTTATAATTCTCTTTAAGCGAACACCCTCATCAGCAAGCACCGCCACAGTTTTAAAGCAAATGCTATTAATACCGCTTTCAAAAAGGGTTGGCGCATCAAGTAAAACCTTATCGCAATCTATTTCGCTAAGCACAAGCTCTTTAATAAACGGAAAAATAGTTTTATTAAGCAGTTCGGTTTTTTCTTTAGTTGAAAACGCTTTACTTGAAAGTGCTTTTCGGTTTAAGCTGCCGTCACCGTTCAGAATATCCGCACCGAAAACCTTAGCCAATTCTTTTAGAGCGCCGCTTCCCTTTTCGGTGGATTTTCTTGCAACCTTATCGCAGTCAACTAGCTTTATACCGTACTTTTCGCAAATGCTTGCCGCACTGCTTTTACCCGAGCCCGTAGGTCCCGTAAGACCGATAACTATACTCATAATTTTATCACCTTAAATGCTGCCGCTCTTATTAAGCGATTATAAACTGCAAGACCAACGCCTTGCTTTTCGGGTGCGTGAACATACACCTCTTTAGCTCCCGCGTTATCAACATCTCGCAAAATTGCAAACAATTTATTTGCAAAGCTTTCGGGGTTTTCTTTTGTTCCGTAAATTAACTTTGGTATTTTAATTTCTTCGCTTTCTTCCAAAAAACAAACCGCAAGCGCATTTTCCTTTTGGTTTACAAATTCCGAAAAGCTTTCGCCCTCAACCAAAAATGTTTCGGTTTCGGGAGCGTAATGCTTGTATTTCATACCCGGAGAAGCCGCCTTTTGCCCTGCTTCAAGCTCTGACAAAACTGCTTTATCAACCGTAATATCGGGTAAAATTTCTTTAAGCTGTTCGAGCGTTACTGCACCCGGACGCAATAAAACAGGATGCTCGCCTACTAAGGTAATAACGGTGGATTCTACGCCTACAGTACAGTCATTCCCCATTATAACCGCATCAATTTTACCGTCCAAATCGTTTATAACGTGATTAGCAGTAGTAGGACTCGGCTTGCCCGAAACATTAGCAGAGGGCGCCGCTAAAGGCAATCTGCTTTTGGCAATAACGCTATGGGCAGTTTCCTCGCACGGCATTCTTACTGCAACTGTCTTAAGTCCTGCCGAAACAGAATCGTTTATCTTGTCCGATTTTTTAAGCACCATTGTAAGCGGACCAGGCCAAAACCTTTCGGCGCATTTTATTGCAGTTTTCGGTATTTCCAAAGCAATTTCGCTTAGCATTTCCATATCCGAAATATGAACAATAAGTGGGTTATCCTGCGGTCTGCCCTTTGCAACAAAAACCGATTTTATCGCATTTTCGTCATAAGCGCTTGCGGCAAGACCGTAAACCGTTTCGGTAGGAATTGCAACCACGCCGCCATTTTTTAAAATTTCACAAGCGGCCAAAATACCGTTTTGGTCGTTGCTAAGTTTTTGAGTTATCATTTAAGCCTCTTCCTCAGATTTTAACATCTCGGTACGATAGTGTGTAATAAGTGAATCTACCACTTCGTCAAGGTCGCCGTTCAAAATTTGCTCTAACTTATAAAGTGTAAGACCGATTCTATGGTCGGTAACTCTTCCTTGAGGGTAGTTATAGGTACGAATTCTTTCACTTCTGTCACCTGTACCAACCTGACTTTTACGGTCAGAAGCAATTGCCTCGTCGTGTTTTCTTTGTTCTTCGTCAAAAAGTCGTGCACGCAAAATCTTAAGCGCTTTATCCTTGTTTTTGAACTGACTACGCTCGTCCTGACATTCTACAACGGTACCTGTCGGAATATGTGTTACACGAATAGCGGAAGATGTTTTATTAATATGCTGACCGCCCGCACCTGAAGAACGGAATGTATCTATCTTAAGGTCGGCAGGGTTTATTTCAAGTTCAACCTCGTCCGCCTCAGGTAAAACCGCAACCGTAACGGTAGAGGTATGAATTCTACCTTGAGTTTCGGTATCGGGCACACGCTGAACACGATGAACACCGCTTTCGTACTTAAAGCGTGAATAAGCGCCGTCACCGTCAATCATAAAGCTTATTTCCTTATAACCGCCAAGCTCTGTTTCGTTAGCGTTACTAACCTCAACCTTCCAACGCTTAGACTCTGCATACATTGAATACATACGGTAAAGTGAGCCTGCAAATAAAGCCGCTTCTTCACCGCCTGCACCGCCACGAATTTCAACAATTACATTCTTTTGGTCGTTAGGGTCTTTTGGTAAAAGTAAAATTTTAAGCTCGTCAGAAAAAACTACAATATTTTCCTTAGCACTCTTAAGTTCTTCTTCGGCAAGTTCTTTAAAATCCTTATCAAGATTTGCTTCACCTAAAATTTCAAGCGCTTCCTTTTCGGTTTGCTTTGCTGCTTGTAATTCTTTATACTTTTCTACAATAGGTGTAAGCTCGCTATGCTCCTTCATACGCTTTCTGAAAAGCTCGTTATTTGAAGCAACATCAGGTCTTGTAAGCTCAATGCCTATTTGTTCATATCGATTTACTACTGATTCCAATTTATCAAACACTAATTATCACCGTCAACCCTTATAATTTTCTTTAAACCTTTTTCGGCTTTAACACGCGGAAGCATAACCTCGTGTCCGCAGCCGTCACACCGTAGACGAAAGTCCATACCAATACGGGTAACCGTAAAAATATCATTTCCGCAAGGGTGTTTTTTCTTCATTAAAAGCTTATCGCCAATGCGAATATCCATAACTTTCCTCCACTACATATTTATTCAAAATATATTATATACTAAAATAAGTAAAAACGCAATAAAAAATACCTTTCAGGATGATTTATCCCGAAAGGTATTAAATTTATGCATTCCAATATTTTCTATCAAGGCTTCTGAAGGATATTGCCGAGAAAATATGTTGTTTTTCTATGTTTTCACTACCGCCAAGGTCAGCAATAGTTCTTGCCACCTTTAAAATGCGGTCATACGCTCTCGCAGACATACCGAGTCTTTCAAAAGCCAATTCCAAATAATCTGCCGCTTCTTTAGTCAAAACACAGTATTTTTTAAGCAAGTCGGGGGTTAATCTTGCGTTACAGGAAATGCCCGTACCCGCATATCTTTTACGCTGAATCTCACGCGCTTTATTAACGCGCTCTTTAATCTGCGCCGAGTTTTCTTCTAAAGAATCCGAACTTAAAGCGTTATAATCAACAGGCGGTACTTCAACATGCAAATCAATTCTATCAAGCATAGGACCCGAAATTTTGCTTAAATATTTATGCACCGCATTAGGTGCGCAGGTGCACTGCCTTGTAGGGTGACCGAAAAATCCGCAAGGGCAGGGGTTCATAGCCGCTACAAGCATAACCGAGCTTGGATATGTAAACGAGCCTGCCACACGCGAAATTGTAACCTTGCCGTCCTCAAGCGGTTGACGAAGCGCCTCCATAACATCGCGGCGGAATTCGGGTAGTTCATCCAAGAACAAGACGCCATTATGCGCTAAAGATATTTCGCCTGGCTTTGGTACTGTGCCGCCGCCCGCAATTCCCGCAACCGATACCGTATGGTGCGGCGAACGGAAAGGACGATAGCTTACAAATGGGTTATCACTATCGAGTGTGCCTGCAATAGAATGTATTTTAGTGGTTTCAATTGACTCTTCGAAGCTCATTTCAGGGAGTATACCGGGAAGTCTTTTTGCAAGCATACTCTTACCTGCTCCGGGAGGGCCCACCAAAATAATATTATGACCGCCCGCAGCGGCAATTTCCATTGCCTTTTTAGCCGCAAGTTGACCCTTAACATCCTTAAAATCGGGAATTTTAACCCTTGAAATTTCACTAATTTTAGTTACGGGTTGTTTTTCAATAATCGCTTCACCGTTCAAATGGGCAATTATCTGCTTAATATTATCGGCAGGGTAAACATTTATACCCTCTACAATAGCGGCTTCAGCGGCATTTTTGCTTGGAACAAAAATGTTTTTAATACCGTTTTGTGCGGCAGTAATGGCAAGCGCTAAAACACCGTTTACCGAACGAATCATACCGTCTAACGCAACCTCACCGATAGTTACGCTATCCTCTAAATCTGCTTTTAATTGACCTGAAGCCTTTAAAATTGTTAAAAGCACAGGCAAATCGTAAATAGACCCCTCTTTTTTGCGGTTTGCAGGGGCTAAATTTACAGTAATTCGTGATACAGGAAACTTAAAACCGCAGTTTTTAATTGCCGCGCGTACTCTATCGCGCGATTCCTTTACCGCAGTATCGGGAAGACCTACTATATCAAAAGACGGAAGACCGTTGGAAATATCGGCTTCAACCTCTATCATATAAGAATCTATACCGAAAATACCAACGCTTTTTACCCTTGAAAACAAATCTTCACCTACTTTGCCACATTGTTTTGTGGACTACCGTTTAAAAATGATTTTATATTATTGCATACAATTTCTAACAAACGCTTTCTCGTAGAAAGCGGCGCCCAAGCAGTATGCGGAGTTATAGTAATATTCGGTGCATCAAATAACACACAGTCCTCTCGCATAGGCTCGGTTGTAAGCACATCAATCGCCGCGCCCGAAAGTTTTCCGCTTGAAAGGGCTTCGCTTAAGTCGTTTTCATCAACAACTCCGCCACGCGCGGTATTAACAAAAAACGCTTTGTCCTTGCATTTCGCAAAGGTTTCTTTATTCATCATTTTTTGGCTTTGCTCGTTTAAAGGACAGTGCATTGAAATAACATCACTTTGCTCTAAAAGAGTATTAAGAGAAACAAATTTAGGGGCATTTTCTCTGACAGTACGGGTATAAACGATAACATTCATACCAAGACCCACAGCCGCTTTTTCAACCGCTTTGCCTATTTTACCGTAGCCGATTATACCGAGAGTTTTACCAAAAACCTCCTCGGTTGCAAATACAAGCGGAGAAAAAATCTTAGCATTTTTCCAACCGCCATCCTTAACAAAGCTGTCATAAATCGGTACCTTTGTATAGTGATTTAAAATATAACAAATCACCTGTTGGGCTACCGCATTAGTAGAATAGTCCCCCGCGTTAGCTACTACAATTCCTCTACGCTTTGCTTCTACAATATCAATATTATTATAACCCGTAGCAAAAAGTCCGATATATTTAAGTCTTGGCGCTAAATCCATAACTTCTTTGTCAATCAAGGTTTTGTTGCATATAATAGCGTCAAAATCTGCAACGATTTTTAAAAGCTCATCCCTTGAAATATTATTATATTCGGTCACTTCGCCGAACTGCTTAATACATTCAAGCGATAAATCGTTATTGGATTTAACCGTAGCGCTATCAGTTAGAAGTATTTTCATCTTTTCTTGTTACCTTTTCCTTTGTACCGTCAGGTCTTAAAATATAAGTATTTTCAAGCTGACCTACAAGACTTCTTTTAAAGGAATCTATGTATTCACGCCTTAATGCAAACTGTTCTTGCTTTTCTTCTTCGGTAAGGCCCTGCGCTTTTTGCTTACGGGCAAGTTCGTTAATTCGGTCAATTTTTTTCTGTTCCATTTATATTCTGCCTTTTTACAAATTCATTAAATTATATTTCATTTCTGCCTTCAAGCGCACGAGTTAAGGTATATTCATCGGCATATTCAAGGTCGCCGCCTACGGGGATACCGTACGCAAGTCTTGTAACCTTTATTCCCATTGGCTTTACAAGGCGAGAAATATAACTTGCGGTAGCCTCGCCCTCAACCGTTGGGTTAGTTGCCATAATGATTTCCTTTACTTCACTTGAAGAAAGTCTTGCCATTAGTTCTTTAATTCTAAGGCTGTCAGGCGTAACACCGTCAAGCGGAGAAATTACTCCGTGAAGCACATGGTATGTACCGCTAAATTCCTTTGTGCGCTCAAATGCCATAATATCCTTAGGCTCCGCAACAACACAAATAACCGAGCGGTCGCGCGTACCGTCGGCACAAATTGGGCAAATATCAAGGTCAGTAAAGCCTTGACACACCTTACAAAAATGAATTTTCCGTCTTGCATTAACAAGCGCTTCAGCAAACTTTTCTGCCCTTTCAGGCGGTTGCTCAAGAATATGGTAAGCAAGGCGTTGCGCTGTTTTTTTACCTATTCCGGGTAACCGCTCAAACTGTGAAACAAGTTCATTTAAGGGTACAATATTATAGTTTGCCATAATTAGAACAATCCGGGCATATTAAGTCCGCTTGTGATGGCGCCCATTTCCTCTTCAGAAGTTTTAATAGCATTTGAAATAGCCTCATTAACTGCAACAGTAATAAGGTCTTCAAGCATTTCACTGTCATCAGGGTCAATAGCATCGGGATTAATCTTAATGTTCTTTATAAGATGCTTGCCGTCAACAGTAACCTCTACCATACCGCCGCCTGAAGAGGCAGTATATTCTCTTTGTTCAAGGTCGGCTTGTAAATTGGTCATATCCTCCTGCATTTTCTGTGCTTGCTTGAGCATTTGGTTCATATTTCCGCCGCCGTTATTTGGTAATCTTACTTTCATATCTATTCTCCTAATTCACTTCAAAGTGTTTTAATTTTTCTGCTAATGCTGCTAATGGGTCTTGCTCGGGTGTAGCTGCTTGTCTTGTGTAGGGTCCTAATTTATAGGTAACGCCCAAGACCTTTTCCGCCGCTTTTCGTATAGCGTCCTTATGCATTCCTCCCGAAGAATTAATAAGGGTTTTGAATTGAGTGTTTTTAGAATCTATAAGCAAATATGCACCCTTTATATAGGCTTTAGAATCCACTAAAACTCCTGCAATAAGTGGGCTTGTAGTCTTTAAAATGCTTATAATTTCATTCCATTTTTCAACTTCGCTTACATCGTCCGAATTTTGAACCGTAACAGGTTCCTCTTTGGGTTCTTCTGCAATTTCGGGTTCTTGTTCTATTACAACCTTTGGCTCCTTAGCCTTTTTAGGCTTAACATTAACGCTGCCGTCCTCTAAAGCCGAAATTCTTCTTTCAAGCGATTCTAAATCAACCGAAAGTGACGGATTGCAAAGCTTAATAATTGCCATTTCCATTTCGCATCTGCGGTTTCCGCTTTGCATTAATGCAGAAGCCGACTGCAAAATATTAAGTGTATACATAATGTCCTTAATATCAAAATCTGCCGCCTGTTTTTCCAAAAGTTCAAGGTGCGAGGTGGAGCAAACAATAGGCTTTTTATCCGATTTTACGGTTTTTATAATCATCAAATTTCTGAAATGTGAAATAAGCTCACCTAGAAGGCGTAACATATCTACCGACGAATTGTGAAGCTTATCAAGCATTAAAACTGCATTTTCGGTATCCCTTTGCTTAATAAAATCTGCTAATTCGAGAAGATAATCATTTCCCGCCATAGCGCAAACATTTTCAACCGTGCTTTCGTCAATATCCTTACTGCTCGAAGCGCATAAATCAAGAATTGATAAAGCGTCACGCATACCGCCATCCGCCGCAGAGGCGATTAGCGTAGCCGCATTGTCACTTAAAGTCAATCCTTCGTTTTGCGCTACAAACTGCAATCTTTCGCAAATTTTAGAAGTTTCTATTCTTCTGAAATCAAAACGTTGACAACGCGATAAAATAGTAGCAGGAAGCTTATGAACCTCGGTGGTTGCCAATATGAAAATTACGTGTTCAGGCGGTTCCTCCAAGGTTTTAAGAAGCGCATTAAATGCGCCGATTGAAAGCATGTGAACCTCGTCTATAATATAAACGCGGTACTTTGAAGAAGCAGGCGCAAAGGTTATTTTTTCTCTAAGCTCTCTTATATTGTCAACACCGTTATTAGAAGCGGCATCTATTTCAACAATATCTGTATTTTCATCATTTAAAATAGCCTTGCAACTTTCGCATTCTAAGCAAGGGTCACCGTTTTTAGAGTCCAAACAGTTGACCGCGTTAGCAAGTATTTTAGCGCAGCTTGTTTTACCTGTTCCTCGTGTTCCCGTAAAAAGATATGCGTGAACAGTTTTACCGCTTGATAATTCGTTTTTAAGCGTTTCGGTTATATGCTCTTGCCCTACAACATCCGAAAAGGTTTGCGGACGGTACTTACGGTACAGTGCTTGATATGCCATAACGTCACTTCCTATTAAAAAAACTTGCGTGCCTGAATGCACGAATGAGCCGATTTACTGCGGCGCACAGAAAAAACTACTTAATGCTGCTCGGTTCCCCGCCTGACATGGTTCGTAGCATCCCGTCGCACAGGACCCGCCCATTCGCACATTCCGACACGCAATGCACTTCAGTAAAAACAATTTTAACACAAAATTTTATATTTTACAATAGTAAAGATATAAATTGTTGAAAATTTTTTATTTTATTGGTATAATATATTATAATGATATTTCTATGTTAAGGAGTTTTACTATGAAAGGAATAACTATAAGCGAATTATACACTCTTGAAAATCCCATAATCGCACCTTTGTTTGAAGGTCTAACCTACCCCTTTGAAGTGTTACCTAAAATAAGCGATTATATTAAAAAAATCGGTCCAACACTCAGTAAGGAAATATACGACGATTTAGGCGATAATATTTGGATTGCAAAATCTGCAAAGGTTGCTCCCTCGGCTTCTATTACAGGTCCTTGCATTATTGGGGAAAACACCGAAGTAAGACATTGCGCTTTCATACGCGGTAATGCTCTTGTAGGTAATGACTGTGTTGTAGGCAACTCTACCGAGCTTAAAAATGTTGTGCTTGTAGGCAAGGTGCAGGTTCCTCACTACAATTATGTTGGTGATTCTGTTTTAGGCTATGGCTCACACATGGGCGCAGGTTCTATTACTTCAAATGTTAAATCGGATAAAACCTTAGTTGTGCTTAAAAGCGGAGGTGAAACCTATGAAACAGGACTTAAAAAATTCGGAGCTATGCTGGGCGATCGGGTGGAAGTGGGCTGCAACAGTGTTCTGAACCCGGGTACTGTGGTGGGACGAAACAGCAATATCTATCCCACATCCTGCGAAGACGGA
>JAZOTR010000015.1:0-5947 GCA_045657745.1 Acutalibacteraceae bacterium | reverse complement strand
AGGAAATCATACGAGGTTTGTGGCTTCATTTTATTTACTAATGCCGCAGGAATTGTATTAATAGAACGCTCGAGCGCCTTTTGCGCGGTCATATTACCCGAATATCCGCCGCCTGCATTTTTAGGTGTCCATTTGCCGTAGGTGGTCTTAGTGTCATTCAATATACTTGAATAATTTATAACACCGTTTTCAATAGCGGGTGCATAAACCGCAATAGGCTTCATAGTAGAACCGGGTTGACGAACCGCATCGGTAGCGCAGTTAAATGCGCGGTTCTTAGTTTTCTCGCCAATTCCGCCTACTATTCCTTTAACATGACCCTCATAGTCCATAACAGTCATAGCGCCCCAAAGCGGGTCACCCTTACTGCTTTGTTTAACCTTAGAAGCAATATCAAGATACGCTTTTTCAACGGTTTCCTGTATCTTAGTATCAACCGTAGCGTAAATTTTATAACCGTTTGTATAGAAAAGCTGTTCAGCCTTTTCCTTATCGTAGCCGTACTGCTCTATTAAATCATCAACAACCTGGTCAATTAAAGCATCAATAAAATAAGAGTTGATTTCATTTTGTTTTGCATTTTCTTTATTAACTGCTAAATTAAATTCTGCGTTAATCGCTTCGTCATACTCTTCCTTTGTAATATATTTTTGGTCGAGCATTTCATATAAAACATCCTGACGGCGCTTTTTGTTATTTTCGGGGTTAGTATCCGGCGCGTAGTAGGACGGCGCTTTAGTAATAGCCGCAAGACACGCACACTCAGCAAGAGTTAATTCGTCTACACTTTTAGAAAAATAATAGTTTGCCGCAACCTCAACACCGTAGGTGCCGTGCCCCATAGGAATTGTATTAAGATAGCACTCTAAAATAACATCCTTTGAGTATTTTGTTTCAAGGTATCTCGCGCGCATAATTTCGCGAACCTTACGGCTTGCCTTTTGGTCGCGGTCATCGGTTAGGTTTTTAACTAACTGCTGTGTAATTGTTGAACCACCGAATTTAGAACGCATAGGTATAAATTCATTTATAAAAGCAGCAAAGGTACGCTTCCAGTCAATACCGTAGTGTGATTCAAAGCGCTTATCCTCAATAGCAATAAAGGCGTGAGCTAAATTTGCAGGTATACCCTTATAATCCTCATCACCGTTTTCTATTGCTTCTTCATCATAATCAACCCAAATACGATTATATTCACCGTGGAGTCGCTTATATTCTTCCCATTCGCCCTTTTTGTTTTCAACATAAACACTTGTAGTAAAGTTAATTTGTAAATCGTTAAGGTTTTGTTCAACCGTACCGTCTACCATAGTAAAGGCATAAACCAAAAAAGAG
Source organism: Acutalibacteraceae bacterium (assembly GCA_045657745.1). Lineage (GTDB taxonomy): Bacteria > Bacillota > Clostridia > Oscillospirales > Acutalibacteraceae > UBA737. The sequence goes on along the minus strand of JAZOTR010000015.1, from coordinate 4,612 downwards.
CCTACAACTATACTGCAAGTGATAAGTCCTATAAGAAAGCAGGTAAGGATTATTTGCCATACCTTTTGCTTGCGTGTTTTAGTCTGCTTTGGCGGTTCTTGTTCTTCATTTTTAGTGGAAAAACTGTTTAAATCAAAGCTTGATTCACCGTCGTGTACAATATTATTTGAATTATCGTAACTAAATAAATCTTTATCTTCCATAATCTTCTCCAATTCAAATGCAAGAGTTTACTAACATAATTTTACATTAGTATTTGCATTGTACCACAAAATTTTCAAAAAATCAACTTTTCCTATATAAATAAAACCTATTGGTCTGTAAAATAAACCAATAGGCTTTAAAGTTTTTAATCCTTGCTGAAATCCTCTAAAATAAGGCCCTCATTCTTTTCAAGCGCCCAATTTATATTCCATTCGCTTGTGAAGATTAAAATATTATTATTTTTAAAGTCCTGAACCCACTTTGTATCTGAAGTAAGGTTCAATTTTTTAATATCAATATCCTTGTTTTTAACCCAGCGGATATAGGAATACGGTAGGTCATTTCTTATAACATCAACACCGTATTCATTTTTTAAGCGATGTTCAAGCACCTCAAACTGAAGTACACCAACAACACCTACAATAACGCGTTCCATACCTGTATTAGGCTCGTGGAAAATCTGAATAGCACCCTCTTGGGCTATCTGCTCAACGCCCTTTACAAACTGCTTTCTCTTAAGTGAATCCTTTTGCTCAATCATCGAAAAATGCTCAGGCGCAAAGGTGGGTATACCCTCAAACTGCACCTTATTTTTAGCAGAACAAACAGTATCACCTATTGAGAATATACCGGGGTCGAACACACCAATAATGTCGCCCGCGTAGGCTTCATTAATAATTTGGCGTTCCTCTGCCATCATTTGCTGAGGCTGTGAAAGACGGACAGGCTTTCCTGCTTGAATGTGGAAATAATCGGCTCCGCGTTCAAACTTACCTGAGCAAATACGGAAAAATGTTATTCTGTCGCGATGGTTTTTATTCATATTTGCCTGTATCTTAAAAGCAAAGGCTGAAAAGGTTTCGTCAAATGGAGAAACCATACTGTCGCCCGATTTTCTCGGCAATGGCGAGGTAGTCATTTTAAGGAAGTTTTCCAAGAAAACCTCAATACCAAAGTTCATTAATGCCGAACCGAAGAATACAGGTGTTAATTCGCCGTTTCTTACCTTTTCTAAATCAAATTCATAGCTCGCACCGTCTAAAAGCTCAATTTGGTCAACAAGCTCTGCTCTTTGGTATTCGCCTATAAGTTCATCTAACTTTTCAGTATCGGTTATATCGCAAGGTGTAGGCTTAATTTTTTCTCTGCCCTTGTGCATATCTGCGAAGGAAAGGATTTCCCTCTTATCGCGGTCAAAAACGCCCTTGAATTCCACACCGCAGCCAATAGGCCAGTTTACAGGATAGGTACCTATACCGAATTCCTTTTCAAGCTGGTCCAAAAGCTCAAACGGGTCGCGAGCTTCACGGTCAAGCTTGTTAATAAAGGTGAAAATCGGGATATGTCGCATAGCGCAAACCTTAAAAAGCTTTCTTGTTTGTGCTTCTATACCCTTTGCCGCATCTATTACCATTACAACACTATCTGCCGCCATTAAGGTACGGTAGGTATCCTCCGAGAAGTCTTGGTGTCCCGGTGTATCAAGAATATTAATGCAATACCCATCATACTCAAACTGCATAACTGAAGATGTTATTGAAATACCACGTTGCTTTTCAAGCTCCATCCAGTCACTTACCGCGTGTTTGGAGTTTGCTTTACCCTTAACCGAGCCTGCGCTTTGAATTGCACCGCCGTAAAGCAAAAACTTTTCTGTTAAGGTAGTTTTACCTGCGTCAGGGTGGGAAATTATCGCAAACGTTCTGCGTCTGCCAACCTCGCGTTCTAATTCAGTCACAAAAATTCTCCTTAAACTTTTTTACAACTAAAATATATTACCATAATTACATAATTTTATCAAGAAAAATTGTATTTAAGTTGCGGTTTTCTTGACAAAATGATTTAATTAATATAAAATATTAGTATATTTATTTGGGAGGTTCCTCAATTATGTCAATTCTAGTAACCGGCGGTGCGGGATACATAGGTAGGCATACTTGTATTGAAATGCAAAATGCAGGCTATGATGTTGTTGTTATTGATAATCTTGATAACAGCAGTAAGGAATCCTTGGCACGCGTTGAAAAAATAACAGGAAAGGCTGTTAAATTTTATGAAGAGGATGTTAGAAACAAAGAAGCTCTTCGCAAAATTTTCAGCGAGAACAACATTGAAGCAGTAATCCATTTCGCAGGTCTTAAGGCGGTTGGCGAATCGGTAAGAGAACCTGTTATGTATTACGATAACAACCTTATAAGCACCCTTGTTTTGCTTGAAACAATGAACGAATTTGGCGTTAAAAAGATTGTTTTCTCTTCCTCTGCAACCGTTTACGGTGTTGCAACCGAAATGCCCTTGGTTGAGGGTATGCCATTAGGTGCAATTAACCCCTACGGCAGAACAAAATACTTTATTGAAGAAATGCTTCGCGACCTTTACATTGCAGATAATGATTGGTGTGTAGCGCTTCTTCGTTACTTTAATCCAATCGGCGCTCACAAAAGCGGTACCATTGGCGAAGACCCCAAGGGTATTCCAAATAACTTAATGCCTTATATCGCGCAAGTTGCGGTTGGCAAGCTTGAAAAGCTTCATGTTTTCGGCAACGATTACAATACTGTTGACGGTACAGGTGTACGCGACTATATCCATGTTGTAGATTTAGCAAACGGTCATGTCAAAGCGGTTGACTGGGCACTTAAAAACACAGGCTGTGAGGCCTTCAACCTTGGCACAGGTAACGGCACAAGCGTATTACAGTTAAAAGATGCTTTTGAAAAAGCAAGCGGTATTGAAATTCCTTATGTAATAGACCCTCGCCGTCCGGGTGACCCTGACGAAGTTTATGCTAATGCTGAAAAGGCAAAAACCATTCTCGGTTGGACCGCTAAATACGGTATTGACGAAATGTGTGAAGACACTTGGCGTTGGCAAAGCGGCAATCCTAAAGGTTACGAAAATTAAATATAAAAGGGCGATTTATCGCCCTTTTAATTTCTGCCCGTGGCGCAACTGGATAACGCAACAGATTCCGATTCTGGAGATTGGGGGTTCAAATCCCTTCGGGCAGGCCATGAAAAAAACACCTGATTAATCAGGTGTTTTTTTAGTATTCAAAATATTTTTAATAAACCAAATGCAAAACGGCACGGCGGTTATAAAGGTTAAAATATCTGCTATGGGTTGGGTTAAAAGTACACCGTCCATTCCAAAAAGCCACGGCAATACCAAAATAAGCGGTATAAAATATACGCCCTGCCTACAACTTGCCAAAAATGTTGCGCCCTTTACAAATCCTAACGACTGATACATCATATTGACATAAGAAGAAAAACCCAAAAGCGGTAGTTCAATGCTATACATTAAAAGCAATCTTCCGCCGATTCTGGCAACGTCGGGGTTTTCTGCGCCGAAAATATTTATAATTTTCTCAGGAATCACAGCGCATCCAATAGCGCCGATACAAGCAACAACACTACCAAAGAAGGTTGCCCAAATAAATACTTTTTTAACGCGATGATATAATTTAGCTCCGTAATTATAGCCCGCGATTGGTTGGAATCCTTGACCTACACCTAAAACAATTGCGCGTATAAACATATAAATTTTATTTGCAAGGCTTACCGCCGCAACTGCCGCGTCGCCGTAAATTTTAACACGAACATTTAAAAGCGTAGTTGCAACACTGCCAAGTCCTTGCCTGAATACAGTCGGAGCACCTGTTTTTATGATGAGTAGGTAGTCCTTTAAATCTTTGCTGATATACTTAAGCGAAATTTTAATAACGCCTTTCTTAAATACATAAAAGGACATTGCCATTGAAAAGCTTATCACCTGACTTATAGCGGTTGCAATTGCCGCACCTTTAACACCTAAGTCGAATACAAAAATAAAAATCGGGTCTAACACCATATTAATAAGTCCGCCCGAAAGTCCTACAAGCATTGAAAAGGTGGCTCGTCCTTCGGCGCGTAAAAGCGGTCCTAAAACAAACGAGGTACACATTAACGGCGCCGCTATAAGTATAACCGTTGCATAATCGCGAGCGTAAGGCAAAATAGTTTCGGTAGCTCCTATTATTCTTAAAAGCGGATTTAAAACCGAAAGGCAGATTATTGCTATTGTAAGTCCTAAGGTAAGTCCCATAACAATTGCACTTGAAGCGTAACGGTTTGCAGAATCGTTATCCTTTTCCCCGAGCTTTCGTGAAACAATGCTACTACCACCCATTGAAACACCAAAACCCACCGCCTGAATAAGCGACTGTATAGAAAAAACTATACCAACACCGCCGATTGCACTTTCCCCAAGACTTGTTACAAAATATGTGTCTGCCATATTGTAAATTGAAGACAAAAGCATATTTATAACCGATGGCAACGATAATGAAATAAGCAACCTGTTTATAGGCGTTTCGGTCATTTTTTTATGTTGTAGTTCACTTATATTTCTTTGCATTTTTTATTTC
>JAZOTR010000014.1:0-5108 GCA_045657745.1 Acutalibacteraceae bacterium | reverse complement strand
TAGTTAAGTATTATTTATCAAACTAAATAACCTTAATAAAAGAAAAAACGCAGGTTTAAACCTGCGTTTTTTTTATTTTTTAAATTTAGTTTTCGCTGTAAATTACGGTTACATCGGGATGAAGTTGTAAAATTGAAGCGGGAACCATTGGGTCAATTGGACCAAAGAAAGCTTTTTCTATGATTTCCTTTTTAGCAGCTCCATTTGCTACGAGAAGCACCTTTTTAGCCTGCATTATTGACATCATACCCATTGTGATAGCAGTCTTTGGAACTTCGTCTTCATTTTGGAAGAAACGAGCGTTTGCTTTGATTGTTGATTCATCAAGCACAACCTCGTGAGTTGCTGCAGTGAAGAACTTATCAGGTTCGTTAAAACCAATATGACCGTCAAGACCGATACCTAAAAGCTGTAAATCAATACCGCCGAATTCCTTAATCATATTATCATAAGCTTCGCCCTCTGCCTTTAAATCAGCCGCACAACCGTTTGGAACAAAGGTTTTAGCTTTATCGATATTAACGTGGTTAAACAAATTATCGTTCATAAAGTAGCGGTAGCTTTGGTCGTTAGAGCCGTCAAGTCCAACATATTCGTCAAGGTTAACGCTTGTAACAGTAGAAAAATCAATTTTTCCGTTCTTATTATCTTCAATAAGGCGCTTATATGTGCCAACAGGTGAAGACCCTGTTGCAAGACCTAATACGCAATTAGGCTTTACAATTATTTGAGCAGCAATAATGTCAGCCGCTTTATTGCTTAATTCTTCATAGGTTTTAGTTGTAATAAATTTCATAACAAAAACTCCTTTATAAAATATTATTGAACGATATGTCCCTTTTTATCAATAACTTCTTTTATCATTTGAGCGTATTTTACACAAAGCTCTTGTGTTTCGCTTTCAATCATAATACGAATAACAGGTTCGGTACCGCTTTCGCGAAGTAATGCTCTACCATTGCCTGCGATTAATTCTTCTACCTTATCCTTTTCGGCTAAAACATCACTGTCATTCATAACAGCAGATTTATCCTTAACTCTTACATTAATCATATATTGCGGATAAAGAGTAAGCGGTTCAACCAAGCTGCTAAGGCTTGATTTACGGTCGCACATCTCTTCAGCAATCATAATTGCGGTCAAAATACCGTCACCTGTTGTAGCATATTTTTTAAGAATAATATGACCCGATTGTTCGCCGCCAAGACTGAAATCGTTATTTTGCATTGATTCGTAAACAAAACGGTCGCCAACCTTAGTTTGGTCGCACTTAATACCAATCTTATCAAGAGAAGCAAAGAATCCGCTATTTGACATAACAGTTGCAACAACAGTATCACCGTTAAGCATTCCGCGTGATTTTAGGCGGTTTGCAAGTATATACATCATACCGTCGCCATCAACTATATTTCCGTTTTCATCAACTGCAATACAACGGTCAGCGTCACCGTCAAATGCAAAGCCAACATCTAAATGGCGTTCCTTTACAAGCTCACAAAGCTTTTCTACATGTGTAGAACCGCAACCATTGTTTACATTAAGTCCGTCAGGCTCAGCACCAATAATAACTGTTTGTGCGCCTAATGCATCAAAAACAGCCTTTGCAATCATCCAAGAAGCGCCATTAGCACAGTCAAGACCGATTTTAAGGTTTTTGTAAGAATTTGAAGCAACAGAAATTAAATAACCAACATAACGGTTTCTGCCTGAAACATGGTCAATAATTTTACCAATGCGGTCACGATGAGCCAAAGGTAAATCCTTACCTTCTACACCTAATGCAGAAAGATTACCATCAATATAAGCTTCAATTAAAGCTGTGGTTTCGTCATCAAGCTTTTCACCGAACTTATTAATAACCTTAATACCATTGTCGTAATAAGGATTATGCGAAGCGGTAATCATAATACCGCAATCAAATTCATCTTGGCGTGTAACATAAGAAATACTCGGTGTTGTAGTTACATGGAGCATATATGCATCCGCACCCGATGCAGTAATACCTGCAACAATTGAGTATTCGAGCATATAGCTTGAACGGCGGGTATCCTTACCAATAACTATTTTAGGTCTATACCCTGCTTTTTGGCAACCGGAAAGCTGCGAAGAATAATACCAACCTAAAAATCTACCAACTTTATATGCGTGCATAGAGGTAAGAGTAAGGTTAGCTTCGCCTCTGAAGCCGTCTGTACCAAAATACTTATTTTTAACAGGTGCGCCCTTTGGTGCGCGATTTATACTAATTTCATCGTGAATTAATTCATCGCTTGATATGTTGAAAAGCTCGCAAATTTGCAAAACATTATCAATCTGTGGTTGTGCTTGGTCCATTTCCCATTTTGAAACTGCCTGACGGGAAACTAAAAGCTTATCTGCCAAAGCCTCCTGTGACATAGACATTGAATTTCTTAAATGAGTAATTTTTTCGCCAATTGTCATAACAAACCTCCAATAATTTATTACAAATTCATTCTACACTATAAACTAACCTTTTACAAGCAACTAAACTTTGATATTTTTTGCTACTTTAGTTTACATTTTTATTGAAAATAACTAAAAATTGAAATATTTTTGAGAAAATACAAGTTTTTTGAAAACTTTAATTTACATTATTTTAATAAAAAAATCAATTTTTTTGGTAACAATAAAATTTAGGTGAATTAAATGGTTATTCTTTTTTCAAGCAGAAAAAATAAACAAGAAAAAGAAATTATTGAAATCCTTACAAAACACGGCGCCTCATATATTTCGGATAAATCCGTAATACAGAACGACGGAAATTTCACAATTATAAGTACCTACAAAAAAACCGAAATAAACCTTAAAAACGGTATTGCGGTATTCATAGACGATACCGAAAGATTTGAAAATCAATTATTTCCTATTGGTATTATTGGCATTTGCGAGGACATTAACCACAAGGCACTTGAGATTTTTAGGAAAAGCGGTATTGCAGTAATTAGCTGCGGAGCTAATTTAAAGAACACAATAACCCTTTCAAGCATAAATGATAGTGGATTGCTTGCCACATTACAAAGAACAGTTACCGATAATTTCGGAAACGAAATAGACCCAAGTGAATTTAAAATTAAATTGACAAAAGAATATTCATCCTTTTCGGTAATGGCATCGGTTGCTGTTTTATTGCTCAACGGAATTATGCCAAACGAATTTTGAATAAATATATAAAATTTGCCAAAAATATTTTTCGAGGTGCTTTTATGAATAAAATCAAAAACAAGAAATACTTTGTTTTAGGAATTTTGCTTGGTGTTTTTATTATATTTATAATCTTCACTTGCTTTTTAGTTGCTAAAAATTCGGTTAAAAAGCAAGATAATTGGGTTTTACGCTCATACGAGGACACCGTTGTTTTAATGAATAACGGCGAGGTTGTAGAGGTATTTGGCAATATTGTACTTGATACCTTGCCAAACGAGGATTTAAAACACCTAAAAAGCGGTATTCCCTTTTTAACAAAGGACGAAGCGCTTTTAGCAATTGAAGATTATGACGGATAAAATAAACTCCTTTTTAGGAGTTTATTTTATCATTTGATTAAATTCTTCTTCATTAATAATTGGAACGCCCAATTTGTTCGCTTTGTCAAGCTTACTGCCGGCTTCCTCGCCTGCTAATACATAACTTGTTTTCTTTGAAACCGATGACGAGGTTTTACCGCCGAAGCCTTCTATTATTTCAGAAGCCTCGTTACGCGAATAAGTCGGTAAAGTGCCTGTAAGCACAAATGTAAGACCTTTAAATCGGTCATCCTTCACTTCTTTAAGTGAATTCATATTAACTCCCGCTTCCTTTAGCTTTTGAAGCATTTCCTTTGTATCATTAAGCGAGAAAAAGTCGAAAGCGGATTTTGCAAGTATACTACCGAAGCCTTCTATTGCTTCAAATTCCTCTATACTTGCATTTAATATTGCATCCATTGAGCCGAAATGCTCGGATAATAGCTTACCTGCTTTACTGCCAATATGGCGTATTCCTAATGCAAAAATCAATTTAGATAAATCATTTTGCTTGGAATTTTCAATGGCATTTTTAAGATTTTGAACAGTTTTTTCGCCTGTGCGCTCAAGCAAGCCGACCTTTTCGTAATCAAGGTTATACAAATCAACGATATTACTAATAAGTCCGTTTTGCAAAAGCTGTTCTAAAACTGCGGGACCAAGACCCTCAATATCCATAGCATCACGCGATGTGAAATGAATTAAATGGCGTAAAAGCTGCGCAGGACATTCAGCATTTGTACAACGCAAAACCGCCTCATCTTCCTCGCGGAATACGGGAGAGTTGCACGAAGGGCAAAATTCAGGCATTTTATAAACAGTGGTATTTTCGCCGTGCTTTACAACCTCTAAAACCTCGGGAATAATATCCCCTGCTTTACGAACAGTTATAGTATCACCAATACAAATACCCTTTGAAGTAATGAAATCTTGGTTATGAAGCGTTGCGCGACTTACAGTAGTACCCGCAAGCTGAATTGGGTCAAAAATAGCAGTAGGTGTTAGGGCTCCTGTTCTACCAACACCTATTTCAATTTCCTTTAAAATTGTCAGCTTTTCTTCGGGTGGGTATTTAAAGGCAACCGCCCATTTAGGAAATTTAGAGGTACTGCCCAATACTTCGCGATACGCTAAATTATCACTCTTTACAACAGCACCATCAATATCGTAAGGCAAATTTCCCCTACTTTCGCCAATACGGGTAATTTCTCTGATTACATCATCAATATTATCGCATTTTTTATAGGTAGGTAGTGTATTAAAACCTAAGCCTTTAAGAAAATCTAATGTTTCAATATGGCTTTCAAAGGTTTTTTCGGTAATTCTTTGAATATTAAAAACAAAAATATCAAGCTTTCTTTCGGCGGTGATTTTCGGGTTTTTCTGCCTTAAAGAGCCTGCAGCAGCATTACGGGGATTTTTAGCAGGTGCTTCCCCCATTAATTCTTGCCTTTTAACTAAATTTAAAAAGCTTTCACGCGGCATATAAACCTCGCCGCGCACCTCTAATTCGCCCATAAATTTAATTGCTTTAGGTATGCTTTCAATTTGCAATAAATTTGCGGTAACATCCTCGCCTACTTC
>JAZOTR010000013.1:0-9969 GCA_045657745.1 Acutalibacteraceae bacterium | reverse complement strand
TCCGTTTTGGCTTGCAATATTTTGGAGAGCATAAAGTTCGTCTAAGCTATCAACTACAAAATAGCCTACCTTGTTGTCGATAGCAAACTGAATATCACTATCGCTTTTGTTGTTACCGTGGAAAAAGCTTTTTTCCATAGGGAAGCCTGCATTTGCAGCAGTGAAAATTTCGCCGCAGGACACAACATCAATATTCATACCCTCATTAGCCATAATTCTGTAAATCTGCTTACAAGAAAAGGATTTACTTGCAAATTCGGGATTGCTTCCTACGGGGAAGTTTTCCGAAAATGCTTTTTTATATTCTCTTATATGCTCGCGGATTTTTTCTTCATCCATTAGTAGTAATGGTGTACCGTATTTTTTTGCTAAATCAACAGTATCATAGCCTGCAAAGGTAAGGTGGCCTTTTTCGTTTACTGAAATATTATCGCAAATCATTTAAAACTCCAAATTAAATATTAATTCCTGCTTTACGCATTTCGTCAAATAAAACTTTACGGTGTTCGTCTTCCATAGGTGTAAGAGGTAAGCGTAAATAATCCTCGCACCAACCCATTTTTGCCATAGCAGCCTTAACCGGAATAGGATTAACCTCGCTGAAAAGCGCGTTTATAAGTGGAATGTAGTCAAGCTGCATTTGCGCAGCGCCCTTAATATCGCCTTCAAAGAATTTTTTGCACATAAGAGCGGATTCTTTTGGCAAAATATTAGAGAGTACCGAAATACAACCTTTACCGCCTAAAGACATAATCGGAATTACTTGGTCGTCATTACCTGAGTAGATATGTATCTTATCGCCGCAAAGGTGAGCGGTTTCGGCAATTTTAGAAATATTACCGCAAGCAGCCTTTAAAGCTACAATGTTGGGATGCTCTGCTAAAGCGGCAACGGTTTTAGGCTCAATGCTCATACCTGTACGTGAAGGAACATCGTATAAAATTACAGGAACTGTTGAAGCATCAGCAATAGTTGTAAACATTTGAATAAGTCCCTTTTGGGTTGCTTTGTTATAATATGGAGTTACAACCAAAACAGCGTCAGCACCTGCTTCGCAAGCGCAACGGGTTAAATCTAAAGCGTATTCAGTGTCGTTGGAGCCGGTGCCTGCAATAATAGGAACGCGCTTGTTTGCGTGCTTTACTGCAAAAGCAATAGCGTCGCGGTGTTCATCGTCTGAAAGGGTAGAAGCTTCACCTGTAGTTCCGCATACAACCAAAGCGTTTATACCTTGTTCAATCTGCCAGTCAATAAGTTTGCCGAAAGCATCATAATCAATGCCGTTTTCGGTGAGTGGGGTTACAATGGCGGTAGCCATACCTTCAAAAATTGGGGTTTTCATTAGTGCACTTCCTTAAATAAAATTACAATAAAAAATAGCCGATTGCTCGACTACACAAATAGATAACATTATAGCAATGCCATATCTTATTGTGATAGCCCTCCGCAAATGCGACAGTAAGCCGGATGTTATTCCGTTTTACCAGAGCGGTGTCTGCCGACTAACCCTCTTCGGCGACAGTTCCTTTCGCCCTTGACATCTCTCCGCCGAGATTAGCATTCAAAGGTTACTGATAACTCATCGCGCCTCTATCTTACAGTAGTAATTTAGCATAATAAACTGCTTTTGTCAACCCTTAAGTATACGAATGTGAATTATATGTTAAAAAATTTAAAAAAATCTCAAAAAAATGTAGATTTTATAACTCTTATGTGTTAAAATAATTTGTAATGTTTAAATAAGGTCATTACAAAAGTTGTTTATTCTAATTTGAAATAAAGGTGACTAAAAAATGGAAAGAAAAGTTGGTACAGTTTCTAGAGGTATTCGTTGTCCCATTATCCGCGAGGGAGACGATTTGGCAAAAATCGTAACCGAAAGTGTTATAGAGGCTGCTAAAAGCGAAGGCTTCGAACTTCGTGATAGAGATGTTGTTTCTATGACAGAGTCTATCGTTGCGCGTTCACAAGGTAACTATGCTAGCGTAAATGCGATTGCTAAGGATGTAAAAAATAAGCTTGGCGGCGGAACAATCGGTGTTATATTCCCGATTCTCTCCCGTAACCGTTTTGCTATTTGCTTAAAGGGTATAGCAATGGGTGCTGAAAAGGTAGTTTTAATGCTCAGCTATCCAAGTGATGAGGTTGGTAACGCGCTTATTACCTACGATATGATAGACGAAGCAGGCATCAATCCTTACAGTGATGTTTTAACACTTGAAAGATATAGAGAACTTTTCGGCGAAAATAAGCACGAATTTACAGGTGTTGACTATGTCGAATATTATTCTTCAATCATTCGTGAAGCAGGCGCTGAGGTTGAGGTTATTTTTGCTAATCAGCCTACCGCAATTTTAAAGTATACCGACTGTGTGCTTAACTGCGATATTCACACAAGAGCGAGAACCAAGAGAATTCTTAAAGCAAACGGCGCAAAGATTGTTTGCGGACTTGATGATATTTTGAATTCTTCGGTTGACGGTAGCGGTTATAACGAAAAATACGGCTTACTCGGTTCTAACAAATCTACTGAAGACAGCATTAAGCTTTTCCCGAAGGAATGTAAGGATTTAGTTTTAGATGTTCAAAAGCGTTTGTTAGAAAAAACCGGCAAGCACATTGAAGTTATGGTTTACGGTGACGGCGCATTTAAAGACCCACAAGGAAAAATTTGGGAACTTGCAGACCCTTGCGTTTCTCCTGCTTTTACCGACGGTCTTATCGGTACACCAAACGAACTTAAGCTTAAATACTTGGCAGATAATGACTTTAAGGATTTATCGGGCGAGGAATTAAAGGCGGCTATTTCTAAGAGCATTAAAGAAAAACAGGATAATCTTGTTGGTAATATGGCATCCCAAGGTACAACCCCTCGTCAACTTACCGACCTTATAGGTTCTCTTTGTGACTTAACAAGTGGCTCAGGCGATAAAGGTACACCCGTAGTTCTTGTTCAAGGATATTTTGACAATTACACCAACTAAGGAGGCGCAATTTTAATGAGTTCAAATGTAAGACCTGAATCTATGGAAAGAATTACTACCGTAGAATTAGCAAATAAATTTATTGAGCAGCAAATCGCAGAGGTTCGCGCTCAGGTTGGCGATAAGAAGGTTTTATTAGCGCTTTCAGGCGGTGTTGACAGTTCTGTTGTAGCAGCGCTTCTTATAAAGGCAATCGGTAAGCAATTAGTTTGCGTTCATGTAAACCACGGCCTTATGCGTAAGGGCGAAAGCGAAGCAGTTATTGAAATGTTCCAAGGCGAGCTTGACGCTAATCTTGTTTATGTTGATGCGACCGACCGCTTCTTAGACCTTTTGGCAGGTGTTTCCGACCCCGAAAGAAAAAGAAAGATTATCGGCGCTGAGTTTATTAATGTTTTCGCTGATGAAGCACGCAAGCTTGAGGGTGTTTCTTATTTGGCACAGGGTACTATTTATCCTGACATTTTGGAAAGCATTAAACAAGCCGAAGGCAAAAAGGCAGTTAAATCCCATCATAACGTTGGTGGTTTGCCCGAAGACCTTCAGTTTGAATTGGTTGAACCTATTAAGCTTTTATTTAAAGACGAAGTTCGTGTTGTTGGCGAAGCATTAGGTCTTCCTCACGCTATGGTATACCGTCAACCGTTCCCAGGCCCAGGTCTTGGCGTTCGTTGTCTTGGTGCTATCACACGTGATAGATTACACGCTCTTCGCGAAGCAGACGCTATTTTGCGTGAAGAGTTTGATAAAAACGGTCTTGCAGGTAAAGTATGGCAGTATTTCATCGCCGTTCCTGATATTAAGAGCGTTGGCGTTAAGGATGAAAGCCGTTACGAAGGCTGGCCGGCAATTATCCGTGCTATAAACACTAAAGATGCTATGAGCGCTACAATCGAAGAAATTCCTTATTCTTTGTTGCACCATATAACCTACCGTATTACCCACGAGGTTGAGGGTATTAACCGCGTTCTTTTAGATCTTACACCAAAGCCGATTGGCACAATAGAATGGGAATAGGAGAAAAATCATGGAAAAATTTGTACCCGTTGTGGTTATTAAAGAATTAAGCGAAACAGATAAAATATTAAAAGCACTTAAAAATAATGGCATTAACTGTGCAGAAATTACTTTCCGTACAGCTTGCGCTGCTGAAGCTATTGAATACGCTTGCAAAAATTATCCCGATATGTCTATCGGTGCAGGCACGGTTATTAATGGTGAGCAGTGCGAAGCCGCACTTAAAGCAGGCGCACAGTTCATAGTATCTCCTGGTCTTTCGGTAGAAGTTGCAAAAATTTGCATAAAAAACAACATACCATATTATCCCGGTTGTGTAACCCCAACCGAAATCATGCAGGCGTTAGACCTTGGCATTACAACAGTTAAGTTCTTCCCAGCAAATGTGTACGGCGGTCTTAAAGCATTAAAGGCTTTATCTGCTCCGTTCCCGCAGGTTAAGTTTATTCCAACCGGCGGTGTTGACAGAAGTAACATAGATGAATTTTTAGCATTTGATAAGATTGCTGCTATTGGCGGTAGTTTCTTTGTAAAAGAATCACTCGAAAAGATGGAGGGTAAAGAATAATGGCTAAAATAGTAACATTCGGTGAATTGATGTTAAGACTTGCTCCTAACGGATATTATAGATTCTTCCAAAACGACCAAATGCAAGCAACCTTCGGCGGTGGCGAAGCCAACGTTGCGGTTTCTCTTGCAAACTACGGAATGGATAGTGTTTACGTAACAAAATTACCTAAGCACGCTATCGGTCAGGCTGCGGTTGACAGTCTTCGTTACTTCGGCGTTGATACCTCTAAAATTGTAAGAGGTGGCGAAAGAGTTGGTATTTACTTCCTTGAAAAAGGCGCTTCTCAAAGAGGCTCTGTTTGTATTTACGACCGTAAGTATTCTGCAATTCAACAAGCAAGTGTAGAGGATTTTGATTGGGATAGCATTTTCGAAGGCGCAGATTGGTTCCACTTTACAGGTATTACTCCCGCTTTAGGACCGAATGTAGTTGAAATTTGTAAAGCGGCTTGTATTGCGGCAAAAGCAAAGGGCGTTAAAATTTCTTGCGACTTAAATTACAGAGGCAAGCTCTGGACAAGAGATGAAGCAAGAGAAGCTATGACCGAGCTTTGTAAATATGTTGATGTTTGCATTTCTAATGAAGAAGATGCAAAGGATGTTTTCGGCATTGAAGCGGAAGGCACTGACATTTACGGCGGTAAGCTTAATCACGACGGTTATAAGAGCGTTGCAAAGCAATTGGCTGACAAGTTCGGCTTCGAAAAGGTTGCTATCACACTTAGAACATCTATTAGTGCTAGTGATAACGGCTGGGCTGCAATGCTTTATGACGGAAGCGAATACAACTTCTCAAAGTCTTACAACGTACATATCGTTGACCGCGTAGGCGGCGGCGATAGCTTCGGTGGCGGTCTTATTTATGCGTTACTTAGCGGTAAGTCTTCTAAGGATGCTATTGAATTTGCTGTTGCGGCATCTGCGCTCAAGCATTCAATCGAGGGTGACTACAACAGAGTAAGCGTATCTGAGGTTGAAAAGCTTGCAGGTGGCGACGGCTCGGGTAGGGTTCAAAGATAACTTAAAAAACCAACTTCTTTTCAGAAGTTGGTTTATTTTTTGCCAACATTTTTCGATTGAATTTTCATTTTTAATTTAATATAATTTAAAGGTAAAAAATAAAAATGAGGTGAAATAATGAAAAAGGTTATTTGCAAGGTTGAATATGATACCGAAAACGCTAAATTAATTGCAAAATATACGAATGGCAATTTCGGCGATAGCTTCGGTTATGAGGAAAGCCTTTATGAGACAAATGACGGTAAGTTCTTTTTATATGTAAATGGTGGTGAGGATTCTATCTACCCGCAGGAAAATATTAAAAGAATGTCGAAAGCTTCGGCGGACGAATGGAAAGCAAAGCTTTAATACATAAAAAGCCATCGCTTAGCGATGGCTTTTTAACTTAACTTTTCTATTTTGCAGTTTTGGTAGTAGTGGGTTAAAATTTCTTTAAAATTGCTACCCTCATTTGCCATATATTCGGCACCTGTTTGACTAAGTCCAACCGAATGCCCGTAGCCGTAAACTGTAAAATTAAAGTTATCGTCCTTGTGTTCAATTATAAAGTTAGAAGAACGGAGTGAAAAAATTTCTCTGATTTCGCTCCCTTTAAATTCTGTGTTGCAAATTTTTATTTTATTAACTGTTCCCGCATTAGTACATTCTCGGTCGGATAAAGTGATTTCAGAATGTTTTGAAAAATCAATTTTATCCTTTAATAGTTCCTTAAAATTTTCCTTTGGTAGTGATACTGTGGTTATATAGCCATCGCATAGCTTGTCACCATAGCTTGCAACACTTTTTAAATAAGGGTAGTCCTTGCCCCATATATTTTTAGCATCCTCGGTTTTGCCGTAGGATATTGCGTGGTAAACCGCTAAAATAGGTGTATTATTATATGTAATAGTATAACCCTCAATATCATTTAATATATTGTTTAGTTTTTCGCTGTAAGTATCGTCATTTTGGCCCCAACGCGAAACAGCTTCTTCTTTTGTAATATAACTTTGGTCGGTCAGGTGATTATCTGTAAGGTCATATTCTTTATCGGTGTTTTCGTTTTTTCGGTATAATGCAAAGGTGTAGGCGGCAACAGCCTGCGCTTTGAGTGCTTCCTCATTGTAAAGCAGGGGCATTTCTGCCGCTACTACTCCGAAAAGATAATCGTTTACGGGGATTTCTTTAATTTCTTTGGTTTCGGTATTGTAAATTCGGAATGTATCTGTTTTTAGTGGTGTAGTTGGGGATATTACTTCAATAGTATTGTCTGAGGCTTTTAATTTGGCAAGTGGCAGCAATAATAAAGCGCAAAGAATAATTACGGTAAAACTTAGTATTTTTTTCATAAATAACCTTCTTTTTATACAATGTTGTTGACTTTTTGAAGAATAAAATATAATATTAATATATTATATGTATTATAATACAAATTAATGTTTTGGAGTAGACATAATGAAGCTTAATAAAATTATGGCATTCTTTTGTATAGGATTGCCTATTTGCGTTTGTTTGCGTATTTTTCAAATAATTTTCACAATTGAATTTGAAACAGGATTTTACATAAACAAATTTGAAACAATCGGCAAGGTTATTTTGGTTGCTATAATTGTTTTTTGTGCGTTACTTTGGCTATATTCCTCAAGGTACTACAAAGCACCGGAAAAGTTGCCCGAATATAATATGCTTTTGTCGGTGTCATCGGTAGGTCTTGCGGTTGCAACTGTGGCTCAGGCGTTTATGGAAAACTCGTATATTTATACATTTGCTTGGCAAAACTCATTAATAAAAGTTGTTGGCATTATAACGGCTCTATATTTCTTAGGCTTTGCTGCAAGATATTATATTAATTTCAAATTCCCTCCAATGCTACATATAATACCCTGTATTTTTATGATTTTAAGAACAGCGTTTATTTTTATTAATACCTCTGCTTTAGCTCATATAAGTGATAATGTTTTAATTTTGGCAGCTTATTGTGCGGTTATGGTATTCTTTGTGAATTTTGCAAAGCTATATAATGATGTTGATGCGGAAAATAATTTTAAAAAGATACTTGCCTCCGGTCTTGTTTCGGCGGTATTATGTTTTACACAAGGCATTGCGCACAGTGTGATTAACTTTGCAAGTGGCAATAAATATTTGCATGTATCCCATGTAGCAAATATTTCGGTGCTTTTAATGGGCGTTTTTGTTATAGTATTTATTGTTACACATTTTTATATAAATAAAAAAGATTAAAAAAAGAGTATATTTGGGTTTCCAAATATACTCTTTTAGAGTAGAATATAAATTAATGCAAATAGTAGCTTTTTGTCTGCTTTTTCGCTTAAAAGTAAGAGCAAAATTCCTAGTATAAGCGTACTGTCACCGTCGGATTTAAGTTTTTCAAGAAACGGAATATTAAGTCCTGAAAAAAGTGAATTATCGGGATTTGTAGCTTTTGGTGTAGGCTCTTGAGGTTGCGGTTGGCTTTTTTTATTCATTTCTCGCATACGGCGTAAAGCTTCTTCTTTTTGGTTTATAAATGCTTTATCGTTCATAGTAACTTACCTAAAACACCGCTTTCCTTTAAAATAGGCAATAACTCTAAAAGGCGCAAAATTTTAATTGCGGTATCTACCTTTTCTCTTTTTGGTTCGCTAAGATGCGGTTTTAATGCTGTTAAAAGGGTAGAGCGTGGGTCGTTACTGTTTGAGTTTAGCTTTGTTACGAGTGACATTACATTTACAAGGTCAATGTCGTTAAAAAGCTCACCAATATCGTTTTTCGGCTCAGGCTCGGGCTTTTCGCCCAATATATCCTCTGCCATTTCGCGAACCCGATTCATACTTTCGGGGTCATTTAAAATTGCGGCTAACTTTTGGCTTAGGTCATCCATTGCCGTTTCCTTTCCCGAACATTTTCATAAGCGCCTTTGCTTGAGGACTGTTAAGAACCTTGGAAAGCGCATCCTTATCCGATAAGATGTTGTTTAATTTTTGCTTATCCTCTTGTGAAAGGCTATTTATAAGTGATGAGGTGTCTCCGCTTTTTGCGGCTTTTGAAATCGCCTCTTTATCGAGCTTGCCGCCACTAGCAGATGTTATATTGCCTAATAAGTCCTTGTTATCCATATAAATATCCTCCTAAAGTGATTTATTATATAATATGTAACGGTTTTGAATTATAGAATTGAAGTTAAGGTGATTAAATGCGTATAGTAGTTATTTCGGATTCCCATAAAAGAAGCGATATAGTAGAAAAAATCCTTTACGCTCAACCTGAAGCTTCACATGTTTTCTTTCTTGGTGACCACTCGGCAGATATTGAGGATTTGCAGTATATTTTCACCGATAAGAAGTTTTATATTTTAAGCGGGAATTGCGATTATTTTTCCAATTATCCGTCAAGCAGTATGGCGAGTGTTGGCGGAAAGAATATATTTTTTACCCATGGTCATACTTTGGGGGTTAAATATTCAACCGAACATCTACTTAAAACTGCAAGGGCAAACGGATGCGAAATTGCGCTATACGGCCATACGCATATTTCTAATATATTATATGAAGATGGTATTTATATTGTTAATCCGGGTTCTTGCTCGCAGTCGAGAAACGGCAGGGAATCCTATGCGATTATTGATATTGAAAATAACGGCATTATGCCGATAATTGTTGAGGTTTAGAATGAAGGTTTTATTACATACTTGTTGCGCGCCATGTTCACTTTCCTGTATTGAACCATTACAAGAGGAAAAGGTAGAACTTGAGCTTTTTTGGTTCAATCCAAATATTCATCCTTATACTGAATATAAAGCACGCCGCGACTGTCTTTTAAACTATGCTCAGGAAATAGGACTTACTGTTAGGGTAAAGGAAAATTATGGGCTTTGTGAATTTGTTAAAGCAGTTGCGAACAATATTGAAAACAGATGTAAATACTGCTATTATATCCGTATGTATGAAACGGCGAAATTCGCTAAAGAAAACGGATATGACGCTTTTACAACAACACTTCTTTGCAGCTTGTATCAAGACCACGAGGGCATAAAGGCAACGGGTGAGAGGTTGGAAGAAGAGTTTGGTGTTAAATTTTTGTACCGCGATTTTAGACCAAACTTCCGTGAGGGCAATGCAAGAGCTAAGGAGAAAGAATTTTATATGCAAAAATATTGCGGTTGTATTTTTTCCGAAATGGACCGTTACAGCAAACAAATCGAGCGTGATAAGCTTAAATTTAACGGTTGACAGACGGCTTTTTAGGTGTTATAATTTACTTGCAATTAGGGAGCTGAATGAAACTTCGGCTGAGAGGAAGTCCGTTTTACTATGACTTCGACCGATAACCTGATGCCGATAATGCGGCCGTAGGGAAATACAGTGTTTGTATTGCCACAGGTGTATTGCCTGTGGCTTTT
>JAZOTR010000012.1:0-13066 GCA_045657745.1 Acutalibacteraceae bacterium | reverse complement strand
CTTGACTTTCTCTCAATTTCTCTCGAGAATTGTCGGGTCCTTATTATTGTCGTTGTTTAATTTTCAAGGTTCGTTTCGCTCCCTCTCTCAAGGGCGCCCGATTATAATACCACATACATTTACCTTTGTCAACACTTTTTTAAAACTTTTTTTAAAAATTTTTTAAATTCTTTTTCAAACACAATATATTGGGTTTTTACATATTTATAACCACATTTTCAGTCATAAAATATCGCGTTTTTCAAAACAGTATCACCCTTTCGAACGTTTACAACTATATTTCTTTTCTTACCACAGCATTGACAAATAAGTTTTATGGCAGACATTTCTGCGGTCTCTACGGTTATATTATTATTGTATATCTTTTTATAACATTTGTAGCATAAGCATAACATAATATCACCCTTGTTTATTTTATGGGAATTTCCCATAAAAGTCAATATGGGAAATTCCGATATGCAATAATCTTTACAGAGGTGATGTTTTTGAAAAACCGAATTCGCGATTTAAGAGAAGACCGCGATTTAACCCAAAGCGATATTGCGAATCTTCTCAACATACATCAATCAACATATTCCGATTATGAATCAGGAAAATTAAATCTTCCTGTAGAAGCTTTGGTAACCTTAGCTGAATTTTACAAAACAAGTACAGATTATATATTATGCTTAACCGATAATCCAAACCCATACAAATAAACAAGACGCTCACAAAAGTGAGCGTCTTGTCTTTTATTCTGCCAAACCTTCGGCAATTCCCATCGCAATTATACCTGCGAAAACGGTAAATATTATTAAGTAATGTTTTAAAAAAAGCTTTTCCTTAAGTATAATACGGGAAAGTAAAACAGAGAACACGCAATATGAAGAAATCATAGGCGCTGCAACGGTAGGATTGTCACCTATTGCATATATGTAAGCAAACTGACCTGCAGTTTCGCAGCAAGCACCAATCCACTTTGGCGCATCGAACTTACGCTCGAACTTTTCTTTCTTAATTACATATACATATATAAAGCATATTACCGCCATTATAAAGAATGTATATTCATAAGCAATGTTTGCTGAATCCTCGTTTACAAAACCTGTGTCCAACAAAAGCGCGTCGGCAAATGTTCCAAGACCGTCAAGGATTGCATAGAAAATCGGGAAAAAGATTGCTATAAATCCAACACGGTATTTTTGATTTTCTTCCCTACTTGAAAGTTGCTTTACTTCGTCATCGTTTTTCTTTTCTACAAAAGCAAGACCAATAACACCGATAGTAACAAGCACTATACCAACCCAAGTAAGCGAATCGGGCATATATTCTGTACCTAAGAATACAAGGCAAAGGATACATGCAACCGCACCCGATGAATTACAAATTGGTGAGCCAATAGAAAGCATTATATAACGAAGACCTACATAGCCTAAAATCATTGAAGCTATATAGCAAGCCGTTGCCGGCAAGTATTTAATGAAATCTATTGGTTGGAACGCTGTGCCTTTAATTAATTCGAATGTAGCGTGCAATCCCATTACGGTACCCACTGCCACAACTATTTTCCAATGACTGTATTTATCTGTCGGTTTAGAACCCATTTTTGAAAAAAGGTCGCTACCGCCCCAGAAAAATATTGTTATTAATGATAAAACAAACCACATATTAATTCTCCTTTTAATTGCGAATTCCTAATTATGAATTACGAATTAATCGGTGGTGGTCTGCGCCTGAAATGCCTTGACGGGATGATTTTTTTGAGTCTTTTTGTCATAGGCTTAATCTGCCAAACGGTGAGCAAAATCCGAAAGTTCTTCATCACTGAAGAATTCTATCGTTATTGTACCCTTACCCCTTCCATCAGATTTTATGCTTACCTTACGGCGAAGCTCATTTTTAAGAGAAAGCTCAACCTCATTATAAAAGTTGTTTTTCTCTTGCTTTTTAGCGGCGGGTTTCTTATTTGTTTTAGCCATTTTTTCAAGGTCTCGTACCGAAGCACCTTTTATAGCAAGCTCGAGCATTTTTTCGCGAAGCTCGGTATCATCAACCGACAAAAGTGCTCTTGCGTGGCCCGCTGTAATAGAGCCTATGCGTAACGCGTCTAATTCATCTTCGCTTAAATTGAGCAAACGAAGGGCATTGGTAACTGCAGTACGGGATTTACCCATACGAGAAGCAACCTCCTCCTGAGTAAGTCCAAAAGCATCTATCAAAGAACGGTAGCCGAGCGCTTCTTCAACTGCATTGAGGTCTTCACGCTGTAAATTTTCTATAAGCGCCAATTCCATTAATTCCTGCGCTTCAACATCCTTTATAACAACCGGAACCTCGTACAAGCCTGCAATTCTACACGCACGCCAGCGTCTTTCGCCTGCGATTATACTATATCTGCCATTTGTTGTCGGCTTAACCACAATAGGTTGTATTAAACCATGTTGTGCAATACTTTCCGCCAATTCAGAAAGCGCATCCTCATCAAAATCCTTACGAGGTTGCTGTCTGTTTGGCTCTATATCATTAAGGTTTACGGTTATTATTCCGCCCTCATCTGTTGCGTTTTCGTTAAACAAGGATTCAAGTCCTCTGCCAAGTCCGCTTTTTTTAACTGCCATTTTACACCCTCCTGTTTTTCTTTAAAAACTCTTTACCTAAAGCGTTATACGCGTCAGTGCCTTTCGAGCGTTTATCGTAATACTGAATAGGCATACCGTAGCTTGGCGCCTCAGAAAGTCTTACAGCGCGCGGTATTACGGTTTTATAAAGCTTGTCCGCAAAATATTTCTTTATTTCAGAAACAACCTGTGCTGTTAAATTAAGTCTGCTGTCGTACATAGTAAGCACTATTCCCTCTATTTCAAGGGTTGGATTGTAAAGTCTTTTAACCTGACGAACGGTAGCCATTAACTGAGAAAGACCTTCAAGCGCAAAGTATTCGCACTGTATCGGCACAAGGACTGTATCGCTCGCGTTAAGGGCGTTAATTGTTATAAGACCCAACGACGGCGGACAGTCGATAAATATGTAGTCGTATCTTTCCCTTGCAGAAGCTAAAGCCATTTTCAATTGATTTTGGCGGTTTTCTATTTCTATTAAATCAACCTCTGCCGCAGCGAGATTCATAGACGACGGAATAACATCAACATTTTTAAATTCAGTTTTAATTATTGCCTGTTCGTTATTTCCTTTACCTATAAGCAATTCGTAAGAGGAAACCCTTACGGATTTTTTATTTATACCGTAGCCGCTTGTTGTGTTTCCCTGAGGGTCGGCATCAACAAGAAGCACCTTCTTGCCCGAAAGCCCTATGCCTGCGGCAAGATTTACTGCGGTAGTGGTTTTTCCAACACCACCCTTTTGATTTACAATGGAGATAATTTTACCCATTTTATCCTCCCTATATTGACAAATGTTTCACGTGAAACATTGATTTGTATTAATTATACCAAAAAAACATTAATATGTAAATAAAAAAGCCGAAAATTTCGGCTTTAAAATTTTAACAAAAATTAAGTTCACGTTTTGTCGCCCGGTTTGAAGAGCAACGCCATAATAAATCCAAATACTATTGACGCGGTTATTCCTGCGGCAGTAGCGGTAAGTCCACCGACCAAGGCTCCAATAAGACCATATTGTGTAACCGCAGCTTTAACGCCCATCGCAAGACTATAACCAAATCCCACAAGAGGAACGGTTGCGCCCGCGCCTGCAAATTCAACAAGCGGTGCATATACGCCTATTGCTGTTAAAAATACTCCCGACACAACAAGCGAAACCAATATTCTTGCAGGGGTCAGCTTTGTTAAGTCAATAAGAAGCTGTACCGCCGAGCATATTGCTCCGCCAACCAAAAACGCTTTTAAACAATCTAAAAATAAATCCATAAGTCACCTCAATGTTTCACGTGAAACTATCATGTGCAACTTATGGATTTTTATTCAATATTAAAACAATTATATATTTGCTTTTTTGCGGTTTCGTAATCTATATTCCTTATTCTAAGGCTATCTGCCCTTTCGCTTCTTACAGAAACCTTGACTCTACAGGTTTTATAAAAAAGGTCTGTCGGAAAACGAGTTATTACAATTTCTCCTACCTTTTCCTTTGGGCAATAGATTTCACAGGTTCTAAAGCCTCGGTTGCTTCTGCAAAAAATATTATCACCAAGTTTTATTGTTCCTTTGTAGTATTCAAACAAACCAAGATAAGCTCTGCAAAAAATTAAAAGACAGGCTATAAATGTTAAAAAGAAAATAAATCTTGTGAAATCTGTAAACCTTAAAGAAAGTATAATAGCAATTGTTAAGGTAGCTATTAAGAATATTGACGGCCAAAACAAAAATCTGCTTCGGGTTAGATAATCTTTTTTAGGGTTTATGCCATTTTTATCGGTCATAAGAAAGGGAAAGTAATCCGCTATACGTTTTTTCATTTCATTATCGTTTTCAAGCGGTATTATAACCTCGCTTTCACCCTTGCCGTCACCGTAACCGCCAACACTTACCTTCATTGCAAAGCGGCGAAGTAATAGCATTATAGGTGTCTGCTCTATTCTTATATCATTTATTGCCGATTTTCTAAAGGATGTCCTGCGCCTTATAAAAAAGCCCGAGCGCACCTCAATATTCTTATCATTTAAAAATAATTTAAAGTTGACGAACTTTAAAAAGGAATAAACAAAAGAAATCAAATATGAAATAAGAATTATAAGACTAATTGTATTAACAATCGGCGGAAAATAGGTTTGTACTTTTGAGGATACATGGCTAATTTCATCAAGCAACATATCACTTATGGCAATTCCCAAAAGTTTACCTGCCCGATTAAGCACCGGAACGCCAACAATTATTCCTGTGAAAGCCGAGGAGGTTGTGGCGGCAAGTATTGCTACCTTTATTGCGGGAAATTTAACAGGTGCCGCTTCGTTTTTTCCGTAAAGTATGGAAGAAAGCTCTTTACTGTTTTTAGAACTTATCTTAAATTCAAAATCGGGTCTTGTGCTTGCACCCGCTTCGGTGTTAATGCGGTATGTGACCGAACGGAATATCGCATCCAAAGGACCTCTTGCCGCTTGTACCGAAGAAAGCTTTGAAATCGCAATTGTTGCCCTTCTTTTAAAAAGCAGACCGCGTTTTATGGTTATGGTGTTATTTTCCGTATTGCATATAAGTAAAAAGGTTCTCCGTCTAAAAAAGGCTATAACGGTAATAACCGTAAGCAAAAACAATTCTGCGCCTAAAATACTGTTATACGTTTTATATTGTATATATTGCCTTATACCGTTAATAACGGGTAATAAAAGGAAAACCAAGAACGGTTTTAAAAAGGTTATTATCATTAAAGGATGAGCTTTGAAATTTTTAATCATTCGGCTTCTCCTTTGCAAGAGTTTTTATAACCTCTTTTGCGGAATCTATTTCTATTTCGGGTATAATTATCAGACTGCGCGCCGCCTTTAAAGTAAGTGTTGCCACCTTCATTATTCGAGCGAGCGGCGTAGCAAAGCTTTGAGCATAAATTAATCTTGAATAAGGCATTATATGACTTATTTTAATAAATACACCGTAATTAATAATTATAGCATCTTCTTTAAGCTGAATTTCGTATCCATTAAAGAAAGCGGGCAAATACGCCAACACAATCAGCACAACTAAAATAGATAAAATAAGGGCGATTAAGCTTAGAATTTCAAAAATGTGTGAAAGAACAAGACAAGCAGAAGCAAATATAACACCGATAATAAGTGCTCGTATTTGCCAAAGCAAAAGTGTTCTTTTTGGTAGCTTTTTGATTTCCAAGAAAATCACCCCATAATATTATTTGTTACCTTTTATAATATCCCAATATTCCTTACATTTTTGCTCAGTCTTATTATCCGAGAAATTGTAATACTTTCTGTCCTTTATATTATCCGGTAAGTATTGTTGGTTTACATAATGTCGCGGATATGAGTGCGGATATTTATAATTTTGTCCCTTTATTTCGGCATCCTCACCGTCAAAATGCTTGTTTTGCAAATGCCTTGGAATGTCGCCGCCAATTCCCCTTTCAATATCTGCCATAGCAGCATTAATCGCATCGTGGGCAGATACCGATTTTGGTGCGGTTGCAACTAAAATAACCGCATTTGCAAGTGGCAGTCGCGCTTCGGGCATTCCAACCATTAAAGCAGTATCAACCGCCGCCTTTACAATTGGAATTATTTGCGGATAAGCAAGACCTACATCCTCGTTAGCGCAAACCAAAAGTCTACGGCAAGCGCTCGGTAAATCTCCCGCGGCTAAGAGTCTTCCTAAATAGTAAATTGCAGCATCAGGGTCAGAGCCGCGCATGGATTTTTGATACGCCGATATAATATCATAATGCTCGTCGCCCTCGCGGTCATATCTTATAGCATTAGAAGCCAAAATTTCCTCTACCATATCATCGCTAACGGTTATACTTTCGCCTGTTTCGGCAGTAACTATACAAAGCTCAAGCATATTAAGCGATTTTCTAACATCGCCTGCCGAAGCCATAGCAATTTTTTGTATAGCCTCATCTGTTATTATAATATCTTTGCTCTTTTCCTGGCTTAATATTTTTATTCCGCGCTTTATAACCGAAATAATATCCTCTTTTGAAAGGGTTTTAAATTCAAAAACGGTAGAACGGCTTAAAATTGCGTTATAAACATAAAAATAAGGATTCTCTGTTGTAGAGGCAATTAGCGTAATATCCCCGTTTTCTATATATGATAACAAAATTTGTTGTTGTTTTTTGTTGAAATACTGAATTTCGTCAAGATAAAGTAAAATACCACCCATAGCATCAATAGTGCCTATGGTGTTTACAATTTCCTTAATGTCGGCGGTAGATGCGGTTGTAGCGTTAAGGTAGCATAGCTTTTTACCGCTTTTTTTAGCAATAATATTTGCAACCGTTGTTTTTCCTACACCCGAAGGGCCGTAGAAAATCAAATTCGGAATATCGCCCGAATCTATTATTCTTCGAAGCACCTTTCCATCCGACAATATATGCTTTTGACCGGCAACCTCGCTAATTTCGGTAGGTCTTAATCTATCTGCTAAAGGCGAACTCATATTTTCACTTCCTTGCGTACTAACTCTATTACAATTATTATATCTTTTTTTGAATGTTCTTGCAACACCCTTTTAAACATACAATTACATATATGCA
The DNA here is from genome assembly GCA_045657745.1 of Acutalibacteraceae bacterium. Classification (GTDB taxonomy): domain Bacteria; phylum Bacillota; class Clostridia; order Oscillospirales; family Acutalibacteraceae; genus UBA737. Next base: position 5,905 of record JAZOTR010000012.1, on the reverse strand, counting down.
AAAAAGGACTGAGCAAGGTGAAAAAAACAGTTTTTATTAAAAACGCCGCAATTCTTACTGGATCCTCATTGATTTTGCGGTTTGCGGGTATTATTTTTAAGGTTTGGCTTGCCAAAAAAATCGGCAGCGAAGGTATTGGTCTTTATCAGCTTGTGTTTTCGGTATATATTTTGGCTTCAACCTTTGCAACAAGCGGAATCTCTACGGCGGTTACCCGCCTTGTAGCTGAAGAATTGGCAGTCGGAACTAAAAAAAGCACCGTTAGAATTTTAAAAAGGTCAATACAAATAACTTTAATAATAGCATTCCTGTCAGCTTTAGTTATTTATTTGGGCGCTAATGTTATTGCAAAACAGTTTTTGGGTGATATGCGAGCACTCGATTCAATAAAAATACTTCCTCTTTCCCTACCCTTTGTAGGTACAACGGCTTGTATTCGCGGTTATTTTATTGCAAGGCGCAAGGTTACACCGAACGCTGTATGCCAAATTGCCGAGCAAATCGTTCGAATTGGTTTAATTTTAATATTTATAAATCTTTTTAAAGAAAAAGGTATTTCGGGTAGCTGCTTTGCGGTTATGTTGGGTGACGCGAGCGCCGAAATTATTTCTTGCTTTTTACTGTGGGTACAGTATGTTTTCGATATTAAAAAGCTAAAAGACCAAAATGGCAGAACAAAAACACCGTTTGGTATTGTTAAAAAAATACTTCATATCGCTGTACCTATAACCTCGGGCAGATATCTTAACACCTTGCTTCGTACAGCAGAAAATATTTTGGTTCCTAAAAATCTTGCAAAATACCCGAATTTAAGCGGTAACGCGCTTTCACAATTCGGTATGATAAAGGGAATGGCGTTGCCGATTTTGTTTTTCCCCTCTGCTATACTAAATTCCGTATCAACTTTACTAATTCCCGAAATTTCAGAGGCGGTTGCGAGAAATCAAAAATCTATTGTTCGCATTTGCACTAAAAATATAATTAAATTCACTTCGCTTACAGGGTTCATTTTTGGTGCAGTATTTTTACTTTGCGGAGAAAAAATAGGACTTTTAATTTACGGTGACTCGTCTGTTGGATTTTTACTTAAAGCGCTCTCGCCTATTGTTCCTTTAATGTATCTTGACAGTATGTCAGACGGAATTTTAAAAGGGCTTGACCAACAAGTATTTACTTTTAGAACTGCCATTGCAGATTCTACCATACGAATAATTTTAATTTTAATTCTTCTTAAAAGAACAGGGCTTTGGGGATTTATAATAATTATGTATTTTTCAAATTTCTTAACCTGCTTTTTAAATGTAAAAAGACTTATAAAAGTAAGTGGGGTTAGGGTGAATTTTTTAAGTGAAATTTTCTTGCCCTTAAGCTCTGCATTAATTTCTGTGCTGGGATGTAACTACATTTTATCGTTTTTTAACGCTCTACCTAACTTGGTTTACATAATACTTTTTTGCACAATTTCCTGCAGCTTTTATTTAATTTTACTCTATTTACTTAAAATTATTGGGTTTGAAACGCTAAAAACCACAATAAATAGGCATAAAAACGGCTAAAAACACCCTATTTTGTGTTTTAGGCGATTGTTTTATACCTTTATGTACTCCCCATCACAGCACACAATTTCCATCGGCTGAGAAAGGGCGTTTTTAGCGTAATTTTTGGAAGAATTTTTGCAGTATTTCCTTACATTCATCCTCGCAAATTCCGGCATAAATTTCTACCTTGTGGTTAAACGGATAGTCGCATAAATTTATAACCGAATCCATACAACCCATAGAAGAATCAAACGCACCGAAAATTACGGTTTTAATTCTTGCATTAATAATTGCGCCTGTACACATTGGGCAGGGCTCAAGCGTTACATACAATTCGCAGTCATCAAGCCGCCAACTTCCCGTATTTTTACAAGCGGAATTTATTGCCTCCATTTCGGCGTGGGAAAGGGCGTTTTGTTTCTGTTCGCGCATATTGTACCCTTCGCCGATAATTTCGCCATTTTTTACAATAACCGCACCTACGGGAACCTCACCGGAGTCATAGGCTTTTTTTGCAAACTCTAAAGCTCTTTTCATAAATTTTTTATCCATAAAAACACCTTAAAACGCAAAGGCGGTCAAAAGACCGCCTTTTTATTAAATATTTACAAAACAAAAAACGATAATGCTTCTATAAAAGAAATTATTATAAATATTACAATTGCAGCGCTTGAGAAAAACCATTTAATTTTTTGGCTTTCTGTTGCTTCGGTTTCACTTTTTTCAATTTCAAAGCTCTGCTTGTTTTTATTTAATAAAATTATTGAAATTAACCCTAAAACCATTAAAACGGTTAATAAAATAATATATAAAGCATTTTGAATATCCTCGGGGATTGATTTTGGCAAATAATTAAAACCTACCGAAACAAAATTATTAAAGGCATGTATTGCAACCGAAACCCAAAGAGTTCCTGTTTTTATAGTGATATAAGCCAATATAAGACCAACTAAAAATGCAAAAGGCATTTGTTGGAAATTTCCGTGCATTATGCCAAAAACAATAGAGGAAACGATAATTGCAAAACCGTCACCAAACTTACGAAGACTGCCTAAAATAAGGCCTCTGCAAGCAAATTCCTCAACCAAAGCCGGAACAATAGATACCGCTATAAATGAAAGCAAAAATCCAAAAATTCCTTTTGGATAATCACCAAAATCAACCTCATAATTAATGCCTGCTTGTTCAAAAATTTTACCCGCAATTGATACTGCTATATTTGAAAAGGCGCAAAAGGAAATACCTAAAAGAAAAAAGGGTAAAAATGTTTTTTCTTTCGGTTTTTCATATATGGCCAAATCGCTTATTCTGTACCCTGCTATTTTAAAAATTACCGTAAATGGTAAAATAAAAAGCAATGTAGATACAGTAGTTTGGAAAAATTGATTGAAGCCTGCATCTCTTATAATATTGTGAATATTCTCACTTGTAATTCCTAATTTAGAAAGCACAAGAGTTAAGCAAAAGGAAATTATGGCAGCAAATAAAGTTAGTGCTAAAAGAGAAATACCAATAACATTTCCTAATTTTTTAATTTTCATTCTTTCCTCATAAGTTTTTGGTGTAAAACCGTAAGGAATATAGGTGACATATTGTCTGGTAGGTGGTGTTTCGGGCGGAGTGTTTCCGCCCTCACCAAAAGTTTCATTATTTAATTCGTTAAAATCGTTCATAAAGAAGATTCACCGTCTTTCAGAGGAATTTTGCCGCTATTTATTCTTCGTCCTCTAAAACCTCTTGTGGTGCATTTTGTTCTTCAAGAAGTTCTTTTTCGTCAACCAAGCCTGCATCAGCATCAGCTTCTTCAGGTTTTTCATTAACTTCTTCTTCGTTATGCTCTGCAAGACCTACAGAAAGAATCTTTTCGCCTTCTGCAACGCGCATTACACGAACACCCTTTGCAGGACGGCTAAATGTAGAAATGTCACCCGCAAAAATTCTAATAATAATGCCGTTAGAAGCAATCATAATAATATCTTCTTCGCCTGTTACCGGGATAGTTGCCGCAACTGCACCGTATTTTTCGGTACGGTAGTTAGTAAGACCCTTACCGCCACGGGATTGTAAGCGGTAATCACTAATCGGGCTAATTCTTCCGTAGCCTGTTTCAGTAATTGTTAAAAGTTTGGTGTCTTCAACCGTAACAGCCATATCAACAACCTCGTCGCCCTGGCGCATATTAATAGCTCTTACACCGCGAGCATTACGGCCCATAGCACGAACATCGGTTTCCTTAAACTGAATTGCAAGACCGTTTCTTGTTGCAACAAAGAGGTTTTGATTACCGTCGGTCATTCTTACGAATGCCAATTCATCATCTTCATCAATAGAAATAGCGATAATACCGCTTCTTCTTGTATTTCTGAATTCTGCTACCTTAGTACGCTTAATAGTACCTTTTTTGGTAACCATAGCAATATATTTTTCCTCGTCAAGCTCGCTTGCAGGTAAAATAACGGTAATTTTTTCGCCCGGCATTAACGGTACGATATTAACCATATTCATACCCTTAGAGGTACGGCTTCCTTCAGGAATTTCGTATGCCTTAATACGATACATACGGCCAAGGTTAGAGAATAACATTACATAGTCATGTGAAGAACATACAAACATATTCTCTACAATATCATCCTCGCGGGTAGTCATACCTGTAATTCCGCGACCACCACGGTTTTGAACATTGTAAGTATCTGCAGGTAGACGCTTAATATAACCGTTAACAGTTTTTGTAAGCACGCATTCTTCTTCAGGAATAAGGTCTTCAATGTCAACTTCACCCAAAACATCCGAAATTTCGGTGCGGCGGTCATCAGCAAACTTATCGCGAAGATTTAATGCTTCTGTCTTAACAATATCAAGGATTTTTTCGCGAGATGCCAAAATAGCATCACATTCCTTAATAAAGTCAATCTTTTCTTGTAATTCATCAAGAATTTTTTGTTTTTCAAGACCGGCAAGCTTACCTAATTGCATTTGAACAATAGCGGTAGTTTGAATATCGTCAAGCTGGAAGCGCTCGGTTAAGGCTTCCTTACTTTCGGCAATAGTCTTGCTTCCTCTGATAATTGCAATAACCTCATCAATAAAATCAAGCGCAACCTTTAAGCCTTCTAAAATATGAGCGCGTTCTGCCGCTTTTTTGCGGTCAAACTCGGTTCTTCTGCGAATAATATCATATTGGAAGTCAATGCTGTTCTGAAGCATTTCCTTTAAGGTTAAAATTTGCGGTCTGCCGTTTACAATCGCAAGTAAAATAGCGCCAAAGGTAGTTTGTAAAGCAGTATTTTTGTAAATCTTATTAAGAACAACCTGTGCGTTAGCATCCTTCTTAATATCAATAACAATACGAATACCGCCGTCACGAGAAGAAGAATAGTCAACTACATCATCTATGCCTTCAATTTTCTTATCTGCTGCAAGGTCATAGATATGCTTAACTAAGTCTTGTTTTCTAACCTTATAAGGAATTTCAGTAATTATAATACGGAATTTACCGTTTTTGGTTTCTTCAATTTCTGCCTTACCGCGAACAACGATTTTACCGCGGCCGGTAGCATAAGCAGCGCGAATACCGCTTCTACCCATAATAATACCGCCGGTTGGGAAGTCAGGTCCCTTTATATGCTCGCAAAGTTCGGGCATATCTGCTTCAGGATTATCAATAAGACAACACATAGCATCAATTACTTCGCCCAAATTGTGCGGCGGAATTTCGGTAGCCATACCAACAGCAATACCCGAAGAACCGTTAACTAAAAGTTGAGGGAAACGAACAGGTAAAACCTCAGGCTCTTCTAAACGCTCGTCATAGTTTGGAAGCATATTTACAGTATCCTTTTTAATATCATCAAGCATACTGTAAGAAAGTCTGTTCATTTTAGATTCGGTATAACGGTAAGCAGCGGCAGGGAAGCCGTCAATATTACCAAAGTTACCTTTACCTTCAATTAAAGGATAACGGAGTGAGAAATCCTGCGCCATACGAACCATAGCATCATAAACCGAAGCATCACCGTGCGGATGGTATCTACCAAGCACAGAACCTACTGTATCGGCACACTTACGGGTTTTACCATCAGGTGCAAGGCCGTTTTCATACATAGTATAAAGAATACGGCGGTGAACAGGCTTAAGACCGTCACGCACATCAGGTAAAGCACGACCAACAAGTACCGACATTGAGTATTGAAGCATACTTTGCTTTACTTCGTCAGTAATTTCAACCGGAATAATATTAGTTTCTTCGCTTTCGGGCCAATAAACTTTTTCTTGTTTTGCCATTTTTCTCTCTCCTTTCCTTAAATATCAAGATCTGTCGCATAAATTGCGTTTTCTTCAATAAATTTACGTCTTGGCTCAACCTCTTC
>JAZOTR010000011.1:0-34282 GCA_045657745.1 Acutalibacteraceae bacterium | reverse complement strand
ATACGAATTTTAAACCAAGAACCCTTTGAAACATTGTGTTCATTTATTATTTCGCAAAACAACAATATTAAGCGTATAAAAGGGATTATTGAAAGACTTTGCGAAAATTTTGGCGATAAAAAAGACGGTTTTTACACCTTCCCTACTGCCGAAAAATTAGCAAATCTTACGCTCGATGATTTATCGGTTTTGCGGAGCGGATTCAGAGCAAAATATTTACTTGATGCCGCGCAAAAGGTGGCTAATAATGAAATTGATTTGAATTCATTAAAGGATATGCCGCTTGATGATGCAAGAAACGAACTTATGAAAATTAAAGGCGTGGGTCCAAAGGTTGCTGATTGTTGTTTACTCTTTTCTCATCATCATATTGAGGCATTTCCAAAGGATGTTTGGATAAAACGCGCAATGGAAATTTTATTTGGCGGCGATTTACCCGAATGCGCAAAGGAATATGCAGGTATTGCACAACAGTACATATTTTTCTTTGCGAGAGATACAAAATTAAGTTGACAAATTTTGAAAATCATTTATAATTAAAACAAATTGCAGAGTAGAATAGTGAGCGTTAAGTGCATTACGGACGGGGAGTTGCCGTATTGACGAAGAATTTCGCGGTTCGCTATTCGCATCCCGCTGCCGCGTAATATCTGGTATTCCCTCTTATTATCGGTTAAAACGGGTAATAGGAGGTTTTTTATTTTATGAAAAAGAATAAATTATTTAAAATTATTTTAACAGCGCTTTTAATTGCAATTAACATTATTTTAGAACGCTTTCTGCCAACCTATTCGGTTTGGAATAATAATATTAGCTTCGGATTTGTTACTGTTGCCTTTGCCGCTTGTTATTTAGGTATTCCTTATGCAGTTGCAGTTGGTGGCTTTGGTGATTTATTAGGCGCTTTAATCAAGCCTTTTGGACCGTATTTTGTAGGCTATACAATTACAAATATGTTAGTTGGTCTTTGCCTTGGAATTTTTCTTTATAAAAAGGCTACGGTACTTCGAATTTCTATTGCAGTATTTATGAACAAAATCGTATGCTCTTTAGTTCTAAACACCATCTTTATTTCAGTACTATATCGTGGTGGTATAGCGGCATTTTGGGTAGTATTTATAAGCCGTATTCCATTTGTTGCTTTAATGACTGCTGTTGAAATTATTGTAATTAGTCTTTTATTCACTAAAAAGAGCAAATTCAATCATTTAATTTGTAAAAATTTACCGCAATAATGGAGTGAAAATATGGCAAAAGAAAAAAGATTTATAAAAACATATTCGCGTGGTGGTAATGAAATTTGGGTTGACAAAAATACAGGTGTTAATTATTTATACCACAATGCAGGTTATTCAGGCGGACTTACCGTTCTTTTAGATGCTTCGGGTAAGCCAATTGTAACACCAATTGAAGAAAAATAAAAAAAGACGAGTTCAAAAGAACTCGGCTTTTTTTATTTAATATTGCGGCTTATTAATACATTCCGCCTGCACCTGCAGCAGCGGCAGCAGCTGCGGCTGCGTTAGCAGCATCTTCGGGGTTATCTGCAACCAAGCTTTCGGTTGTAAGAACCATAGCAGCAACGCTTGCAGCGTTTTCTAAAGCAGAACGAGTAACCTTAGTTGGGTCAACTATACCTGCTTCAAGCATATCGGTATAAATTTCGTTATAAGCATCAAATCCGTAGTTAACTTTACCGCTTGTAATGATTTTTTCAATAATTACAGAGCCTTCAAGACCTGAATTGTATGCAATTTGGCGAATAGGTGCTTCGAGGGATTTTAAAACAATCTGAGCGCCTGTTTTTGTATCGCCTTCTAATGTTTCAATCAAAGCAGAAACAGCGGGAATTGTGTTAATTAAAGCTACGCCACCACCTGCTACGATACCTCCTTCAACGGCTGCTTTTGTAGCAGAAAGAGCATCTTCAATACGAAGTTTTTTATCCTTCATTTCGATTTCAGTAGCAGCACCAACTTTGATTACTGCAACACCGCCTGCAAGCTTAGCAAGTCTTTCTTGAAGCTTTTCACGGTCAAAATCGGAGGTTGTAGTAGCAATTTCGTTTCTAATTTGATTAATTCTGTCAGCAATAGCGTTGCTGTCGCCTGCACCGTCAACAATAATGGTATTTTCCTTAGTAACCTTAACTTGACGAGCTTTACCTAATTGGAACAATTGAGTTTCCTTAAGGTCAAGACCTAATTCTTCGGAAATTACCTCGCCGCCTGTTAAAATAGCGATATCGCGAAGCATTTCTTTACGTCTGTCACCAAATCCGGGAGCTTTAACAGCAACGCAAGTGAAAGTGCCACGAAGTTTATTTACAATAAGGGTTGAACGCGCTTCACCTTCTATATCTTCAGCAACAATTAAAAGCTTTTTACCTGCATTTACGATTTGTTCGAGAATTGGTAAAATTTCTTGAATGTTAGCAATTTTCTTATCGGTAATAAGAATTACAGCATCATCTAAAACTGCTTCCATTTTGTCGGTATCGGTAACCATATAAGGTGTGATATAACCACGGTCAAACTGCATACCTTCAACAACTTCAGAATATGTTTCTGCGGTTTTGGATTCTTCAACAGTAATAACACCGTCAGCCGAAACCTTACTCATAGCTTCAGCGATTAATTCGCCGATTACTTGGTCACCCGAAGAAACGGTAGCAACACGCGCAATATCCTCGTTACCGCTAACCTTTTTAGAATTTTCGATAACGGTTTTAGTTGCAGTATCAACAGCAAGCTTAATACCCTTTTTAATAACCATTGGGTTTGCGCCTGCGGCAACATTTTTCATACCTTCGTTAATAAGAGCTTGTGCTAAAACAGTAGCGGTTGTAGTACCGTCACCTGCAGCATCGTTAGTTTTAACAGATACTTCCTTTACAAGCTGTGCGCCCATATTTTCAAATGGGTCCTTAAGCTCGATTTCTTTAGCAATAGTTACACCGTCATTAGTGATAAGCGGTGAACCGAATTTCTTATCTAAAACAACATTTCTACCCTTAGGGCCTAATGTTACTTTAACAGCGTTAGCAAGCTTATCTACGCCGTTTTGAAGCGATTTTCTTGCTTCTTCTCCAAATAAAATTTCTTTAGCCATTAAAAAAGCCTCCTTATTCTACAATAGCCAAAATATCGTTTTGACGAAGAATTACATATTCTTCACCGTCTAATTTAATTTCAGTTCCTGAATATTTAGCGGCAATTACTTTATCTCCAACCTTAACGGTCATTTTAACTTCCTTACCGTCTACAATTCCGCCTTCGCCTACTGCAACAACTTCTGCAATTTGCGGTTTTTCTTTTGCGGCAGATGTTAAAACAATACCGCTTTTTGTGGTTTCTTCAGCTTCAGTTGCTTTAATAACAACATTATCAGCCAAGGGTTTAATAGTCATAAATTTATACCTCCAAATAACTATTTATAATTGATATTTTAAGCAGAAAAAATTAAATGTCAAGTTTTTTAAACCTTTTTTTGTAATTTTATAAAATTTTGCACAAAATTCTTGTGTAATCTATTATATAAATTTATATTTGATTTATTGACAAAGTATTACTGTTATGTTATAATTCTTTTGTTCTCTGTTACTGACGGAAAAGTGATTTTTCACTGAGTGGAGCACCACATGAATCAGAGAATATTTTTGCCGACCGTCTGGGCGCTCTTGATTCATTACGGATTAAGTGCGCCCTTATTTTTTTGGAGGTTATATTATGAAAAAAATCGGTATTATTATGGGAAGCGATAGTGACTTACCAACCGTACAAAAAGCGGTTGACACCTTAAAGTCTTTTGATGTTCCCTATGAGGTTCATGTTTTTTCTGCACACAGAACTCCTGTAGAAGCTAAGGAGTTTAGTGTAAACGCACGCAAAAACGGATTCGGAGTAATTATTGCCGCTGCCGGTATGGCGGCTCACCTTGCTGGCGCTATTGCCGCAAACACTACATTGCCCGTTATTGGTATTCCAATCAAGTCTGGTCATTTAAACGGTGTTGATGCATTACTATCTACTGTACAGATGCCTTCAGGTATTCCTGTTGCTACTGTTGCTATTGATGGTGCTGTCAATGCCGCTTTGTTATGTATACAAATATTATCTGTTGAAGATACTAATTTAGCAAACCGCCTTGACGCTAAGCGTAAAGCTGATGCCGAAAAGGTTTTAGAAAAAAATAGCGCTATTGAAGCGCAGTTTAATTAACGGAGGAAATTATTATGGAAAAGAAACTCATCTACACAGGTAAAACCAAAGACGTATTTGCACTTGAAAACGGCAACTGCCTTTTAAAGTTTAAGGATGACTGCACAGGTAAAGACGGCGTATTCGATCCGGGCGAAAACTCTGTTGGTCTTACAATTGAAGGCGTTGGCGACGTTAACCTTCGTATGTCAATTTATTTCTTTGAAAAAATCAATGCAGCAGGCATTAAGACTCACTATGTGAGCGCAGACCTTAATGATACTACAATGGAAGTTCTTCCTGCAAAGGTATTCGGTCACGGTCTTGAAGTTATCTGCCGCTACAAAGCAGTTGGTAGCTTCATTCGTCGTTACGGCGATTATATTGAAGAAGGCGCAGACCTTCCTGCTTATGTTGAAATGACCTTTAAGAACGATGCTAAGGGCGACCCGCTTGTAATTAAGGATGCATTAGTAGCTCTTGGTGTTATGACCGATAAACAATATGACGATATTAAAACAATGACTCAGCAGATTACAAAAATCGTTGCTGACGACCTTAAGGAAAAAGGTCTTGACCTTTATGATATTAAATTTGAATTCGGCTATGACCCCGATGGCAATGTAATGCTTATCGACGAAATAGCTTCGGGCAATATGCGCGTTTACAAAGACGGCGAATATATTGACCCAATGACACTTTCTAAATTGTTTTTTGCATAAGGAGTAAATAATGGGTGGATTTTTTGGCGCAGTCAGCAGAAATGATGTAATTAACGAAGTTTTTTACGGAACTGACTATCACTCTCATTTAGGTACACGACGCGGCGGTATGGCAGCGTACGATAAAGAATTAGGCTTACAAAGGGATATTCATAATATTCAGAATTCCCCTTTCCGTACAAAATTCGAAAAAGTATTCGATGAAATGTACGGTAATGCCGCAATAGGCTGTATAAGTGATTTTGAACCACAGCCTTTATTGTTCCGTTCTAAAATCGGTACCTATGCACTTGCTTTTATAGGACACATTGAAAATTCAGAAGAATTAATTGATGATTATCTTTCCGAAAGCGGTCATTATTTTGATTCTATGACAGGCGGTAAAATTAATTCGGTTCAGCTTTTAGCGGCGCTTATTAACCAAAAAGACAATTATGTTGACGGTATTAAGTTTGCCCAAAGCGTAATTAAAGGCAGTGCCACTATTTTAATTCTTACAAATAAAGGCACTTTAATTGCCGCACGCGACAACTTGGGCAGATTGCCTATTCATACAGGTAAAAGTGATGAAGGCTATTGTGTTGCTACCGAATCCTTCTCTTACCAGAAACTTGGCTTTGAAGATTATAAGGAATTAGGTCCCGGTGAAATAGTTGAACTTTCGGCTGACTCTTATGTACAATTATCCCCTCCTAATAAAAAAACAAAGATTTGCGCTTTTTTATGGAGTTATTACGGTTATCCCACCTCTTCCTATGAAGGAATCAATGTAGAGGTTATGCGTTACCGCAACGGTAAAATTATGGCGGAAAACGACCGTAAACTCGGTATTGCAAAAGAAATTGATTACGTTGGCGGTGTGCCTGATTCAGGTACACCCCACGCAATAGGTTACGCTAATGAAAGCGGCGTACCGTTTGCCCGTGCGTTTATTAAATACACGCCGACTTGGGCTCGTAGCTTTACACCACAAAAGCAAAACGAAAGAAACCGTATTGCAAAAATGAAGCAAATCCCTATTCACGATTTAATTGCGGATAAAAATTTGCTTTTCGTTGACGATTCAATTGTTCGAGGAACTCAGCTCAAGGAAACAGTAGATTTCCTATATAATAACGGCGCTAAATCCGTTCATATGCGTTCTGCGTGTCCTCCGATAATGTATTCCTGTAAATACCTAAGTTTTTCACGTAACAACAGTGAAAACGACCTTATCGCCCGTCGCGTTATCTTAGAACTTGAAGGCGAAGAAGGATTTAAACATATCGCAGAATACAGTGACCCCGAAACCGAACGCGGTAAGAAATTAAGGCAAGTAATTGCCGATAAATTCAATTTTGCTACTCTTGGGTTCCAATCATTGAAGGGTATTATTGAAGCAATTGGTTTACCTGAAGAAAATTTATGCACTTATTGTTGGAGTGGAAAGGAATAATAAAATGAATAATTCACAATCTAAATCCTACGCTGATGCAGGCGTTGATATTACTGCGGGCTACAAGGCAGTAGAACTTATGAAAAAGCACATCGCAAGAACCAAAAACGCTGGTTGTCTTGATGATGTTGGTGGATTTGGCGGTTGCTTTGGTTTACCGCTTGGTATGGAAGAACCTGTACTCGTAAGCGGTACTGACGGTTGCGGTACAAAGGTTAAACTTGCAATTCTTATGGACAAGCACGATACCATCGGTATTGATGCTGTTGCTATGTGCGTCAATGATATTATTTGTGTTGGCGCAAAGCCACTTTTCTTCCTTGATTATATTGCTTGCGGCAAAAATATTCCCGAAAAAATCGCTGAAATTGTTGGCGGTGTTGCTGAAGGCTGTGTGCAGTCAGGCGCGGCATTAATCGGTGGCGAAACTGCAGAACACCCCGGAATGATGCCAATTGACGATTACGACCTTGCAGGCTTTGCAGTAGGTATTGTTGATAAAAAGAAGGTTTTAGATAATAAAACTATGGAAGAAGACGATGTTGTTATCGCTCTTCCCTCCTCAGGTGTTCATTCAAACGGTTTTTCACTTGTTCGCAAGGTTTTCGATGTTGAAAATTGCGACCTTAACAAAACCTATGATGAGCTTGGCGGTAAATCTTTAGGCGAAACTTTACTTACACCTACAAGAATTTATGTAAAACCCGTACTCGCATTATTAGATAATGTAAAGGTACGCGCTATTTCTCATATTACAGGCGGCGGCTTCTACGAAAATATTCCGAGAAGCATTCCCGATGGCTTTGGCGCAGAAATTGTTAAATCCTCTATAAAGGTATTACCTATATTTGATTTACTTCAAAAAACAGGCAACATCCCTGAAAGAGATATGTATAATACATATAATATGGGTGTTGGTATGAGTATTGTTGTAGCTAAAGAAGATGCTGACAAGGCAATTGAAATTCTTAAAGCAAACGGCGAAGATGCTTATATTATTGGTAAAATCGTTAAATCAGACAATAAAATCACAATTATTTAAGGTGTATTATGAAAAAGACTAACATCGCCGTTTTAGTTTCGGGCGGCGGAACAAATTTACAAGCGCTTATAGATGCCCAAAATAGCGGTATTATAAAATCGGGTGAAATTAAATTAGTTGTTTCTAATAATCCCGATGCTTTCGCTTTACAAAGAGCTGAAAAAGCAGGTATTTCTACCGCTATTTGCAATAAAAAAGAATTAGGCGCCGCTTTTGAAGATACTTTAATCGATATTTTAGATAAAAACAATATCGATATTATCGTTCTTGCAGGATTTATGTGTATTTTAAGCCAAAAATTCACTACATATTTTGCAAACAGAATCATAAATGTTCATCCCTCGCTTATTCCCTCTTTTTGCGGTAAAGGTTTTTACGGACTTCATGTTCACGAGGCTGCTTTAGAATACGGTGTTAAGGTTACAGGCGCTACTGTGCATTTTGTAAATGAAATACCTGACGGTGGTAAAATCATTATGCAAAAAGCAGTTGAAATTAATGAGGATGACACACCCGAAACTTTACAAAAACGCGTTATGGAAAATGCTGAGTGGATAATTTTACCACAAGCAGTTGAAAATGTTTGTAAGGATTTTAATTAAAGGAGAACTTGAAATGGAAATTAAGACAATTGTAGATGAACTTAATTCTTTGGCATATCATGGCAGAGGTATTATTATAGGTAAAAGTGCTGACGGCACAAAAGCAATTACTGCATATTTTATTATGGGCAGAAGCGAAAACAGCCGTAACCGTGTTTTTATAGAAGATGGCGAAGGTATTAGAACACAAGCCTTTGATGAATCTAAAATGACCGACCCTCACCTTATTATATATGCACCCGTAAGAGTTCTCGGTAATAAGACAATTGTTACAAACGGTGACCAGACCGATACTATATACTCACTTATGGATAAGCAAATGACCTTTGAGCAAGCGCTTCGTACCCGCGAATTTGAAGACGATGCACCTAACTACACACCTCGTATTTCGGGTATTATTCGTCTTGAAGACGGTAATATGAACTATGCTATGTCTATTCTTAAATCGGCTGACGGTGACGGTTCTTCTTGCCAAAGATACACCTATGCTTACAGCAATCCTCTTGCAGGTAAGGCTAAGTTTATCCATACTTATAAGTGTGACGGTAATCCACTCCCAAGCTTTGAGGGAGAACCTAAAACACTTGAATTACCAGATGTAGATATTGATACGCTTACCGATTTAATTTGGACAAATCTTAATGAAGATAATAAGGTATCACTCTTTGTAAGATACATTGATTTGGCTGACGGTAAGTACGAATCAAGAATAGTTAATAAAAACAAATAAGGAGTAACGATATGAAAGAATTTGAACTTAAATATGGTTGTAACCCAAACCAAAAGCCTGCTAAAATTTATATGGCAGACGGTAGCGAATTACCTATTGAAATTCTTTGCGGCAGACCGGGTTATATCAACTTTTTGGACGCTTTTAACTCTTGGCAGTTAGTAAAAGAATTAAAAGAAGCCTTAGGACTTCCCGCAGTTACTTCTTTTAAACACGTTAGCCCTACAAGTGCAGCGGTTGGTACTATACTACCTGAAAAGCTTAAGAAAGCTTGTTTTGTAGACGACATTGAAGGTCTTGATGATTCATTACTTGCTTGCGCTTATGCAAGAGCTCGTGGTACCGACCGTATGTGTTCGTTTGGTGACTGGGTTGCACTTTCTGATAAGTGCGATGTTACAACTGCACTTTTAATTAAGCGCGAGGTGTCTGACGGTGTTATAGCACCTGACTATGACCCCGAAGCACTTGAAATTTTAAAATCAAAGCGTAACGGTAACTACAATATCGTTAAAATTGACCCGAATTTTGTACCTGCACCACAGGAAACAAAACAGGTTTACGGTATTACCTTTGAACAAGGCAGAAATAACTTTAAAATTGATGAAGAATTACTTTCAAACCTTGTTACCGAAAATAAAAATTTACCCGATAGTGCTAAACGCGATTTAATAATTTCTCTTATTACATTAAAATATACTCAATCAAACTCTGTTTGCTTTGCAGTTGACGGTCAGGCTATCGGCGTTGGTGCAGGTCAACAGTCACGTATTCACTGTACCCGTCTTGCAGGTAGTAAGGCAGATACTTGGTTTTTAAGACAACACGATAAAGTATTAAATCTTCCTTTCCTTGATAACATTGCCCGTCCAACACGCGATAATGTTATTGACGGTTATATTAACAGAAACGAAGAAGATGTTTGTGCGGACGGTAATTGGCAGAAATACTTTAAAACTCAACCCGCACCACTTACAGACGACGAGATTAAGGCTTATCTTTCTACAATTTCAGGTGTTGCTCTCGGTTCCGATGCGTTCTTCCCATTTGATGATAACATTGAACGCGCATACAGAAGCGGTGTTTCATACATTGCTGAACCGGGTGGTTCTATCCGTGATGATGCTGTAATTGACTGCTGCAACAAATATGGTATTGCCATGGCATTCACCGGCATGAGATTATTCCATCATTAATAAATTCAAGGAGAATTCCAATGAACTTTTTTGAACAGTTAAAAGATTTTGACAGCGAAGTTGCTGCTGCTTGTGAAAGCGAACTTAACAGACAACGCGGCAATATTGAATTAATCGCTTCCGAAAATATCGTTTCCCCTGCCGTTTTATTGGCTGCGGGCGGTGTTCTTACCAACAAATACGCCGAAGGTTACCCAACAAAACGTTATTATGGCGGTTGCCAATGTGTTGACGTTGTTGAAGATATAGCAAGAGAACGCGCTAAAAAGCTTTTTGGTTGCAACTTTGCTAACGTTCAACCGCATAGCGGCGCCAATGCAAACCTTGCAACATTCTTTGCTTTGCTCCAACCCGGTGATACTGTTATGGGTATGAATTTACAACAAGGCGGTCACTTATCTCACGGCTCCCCTGTTAATATTTCGGGTAAATACTTTAACATTGTACCATACGGTGTTAATGATGAAACCGAAATGATTGATTATGATGAAATGGAAAAAATCGCAACCGAGTCTCAACCAAAATTAATAGTTGTACGCGCTTCGGCTTATTCAAGAATTATTGATTTTAAGCGTTGTCGTGAAATTGCTGATAAAGTTGGCGCTTATTTAATGGTTGATATGGCACATATTGCAGGTCTTATTGCCGCAGGTGTGCATCCTTCCCCTGTTCCATTCGCACACGTTGTTACTACCACAACTCACAAAACCCTTCGCGGTCCCCGTGGCGGTATGATTCTTTTTAATGATGAAGAAATTGCTAAGAAGATTGATAAAGCCGTATTCCCCGGCACTCAAGGCGGTCCTTTAATGCACATTATCGCCGCTAAAGCAGTAGCTTTAGGTGAAGCATTAACCGAAGAATATAAAGAATATCAAAAACAGGTTGTTAAAAATGCAGCTGCATTATCAAAAGCACTTATAGAAGAGGGCTTTGAAATTGTTTCAGGCGGTACTGATAATCACTTAATCCTTTTAAAGCTTGTTAAAGAAGGTATTACAGGTAAAGAACTTGAACACAGACTTGATGAAGTTCACATTACCGCTAATAAAAATACAATTCCAAACGACCCGCAAAGTCCGTTTATAACAAGTGGTCTTCGTTTGGGCTCTCCCGCAGTTACAACACGCGGATTCAAAGAAGAAGAAATGATAAAAATCGCCCACTTCATACGTTTGATTGTTGACGATTTTGAAGGCAACAAAGCATTAGTTTCTAAAGAAGTAACCGAGCTTTGCGAAAAGTTCCCTATATACTAAGGAGAAAATAAATGAAAATAATGGTTGTAGGCGGTGGCGGTCGTGAACACGCCATCATTAAAAAATTAAAAGAAAATAAAAATATAACCGAAATTTTTGCCCTGCCCGGTAACGGAGGTATGGCGAAAGATGCAACACTCGTAGATATCGGCGCAAAAGACATCGAAAAACAGGTTGAATTTGCATTAGCAAATAAAATAGATTACGCCGTTGTAGCACCTGATGACCCGCTTGTTTTAGGCGCAGTTGACGCTTTAACCAAAGCAGGTATTCCCTGCTTTGGTCCAAATAAGGCGGCCGCAATTATAGAAGGCAGTAAGGTTTTTTCAAAAAATCTTATGAAAAAATATAACATTCCAACTGCTCAGTATGAAGTATTTAATGACTTGGATGCAGCACTTAAATATTTAGATACTGCACCAATTCCAACAGTTATTAAGGCGGACGGATTAGCGCTCGGTAAGGGTGTTATAATTGCCGAAACCCGAGAAGACGCTAAAGGAGCAGTTCGTTCTATGATGGAAGATAAAATCTTTGGCGACAGCGGTAATAATGTTGTTATTGAAGAATTTTTAACAGGTCCCGAAGTTTCAGTTCTTTCTTTTACTGATGGTAAGACTGTTGTTCCAATGGTTTCCTCTATGGACCATAAGCGCGCTTTGGACGGTGATAAGGGTCTTAACACCGGTGGTATGGGAACTGTTGCTCCTAACCCCTATTACACCGATGATATTGCAAAGGAATGTATGGAAAAAATATTTATTCCTACAATTAATGCAATGAACAGTGAAAACAGAACATTTAAAGGATGTCTTTACTTCGGTTTAATGCTAACACCAAACGGACCAAAGGTAATTGAATATAACTGCCGTTTCGGTGACCCAGAAACTCAGGTTGTACTTCCCTTACTCGAAAGTGACCTTTTAACTGTAATGCAAGCTACCACAAACGGTACACTTGATAAGACCGAGGTTAAATTCTCAAATGGTGCCGCAGCTTGTGTTGTTATGGCTTCAAACGGTTATCCGCAAAAATACGAAAGCGGTTTTGAACTAAAAATTGAAGATAGCGTTGCAGATAAGGTTTATGTTGCAGGTGCAAAACTTGATAATGGCGTTTTAAAAACCGCAGGCGGTCGTGTTCTTGGTGTTACAGATACTGCAGATACTTTAAAGGATGCTTTGGAAAAAGCATACAAAAATGTAGAAGGTGTTCACTTTGATAACGCTTTTTACCGTAAGGATATTGGCGCAAAAGCAATGGAGGTACTTAAATAATGGTTTACCGAATTTATGTTGAAAAGAAAAAAGAATTAGCAAACGAAGCAAAAGGTGTTTTAGCAAACATTAACGGCTTATTACAGATTAAATCAGTTACAGACGTTCGTGTAATCAACCGTTACGATGTTGAAAATATTGAAAAAGACTTATTTGATTATGCGGTAAATACCGTATTTTCAGAGCCACAGCTTGATATTGCTACAAGCGAAATTAATACTAAGGACGCTACAGTTTTTGCAACAGAATTTTTACCCGGTCAGTATGACCAACGCGCAGACTCTGCAGCGCAGTGTATTCAAATTATTTCTCAAAAAGACCGTCCAACAGTTAAAACTGCAAAGGTTTATTGCCTTTACGGTGATATAACTGCTGACGAGCTTGCGGCTATAAAGAAATACGTAATCAACCCCGTTGAATCAAGAGAAGCAACTCTTGAAAAATATGATACCTTAAAGGTTAATTATGATATTCCTACAACTGTTGAAACTCTTGAAGGATTTATTGATTTAGACCGCAAGGGCTTAGAAGACTTTGTTAAGAATTACGGTCTTGCAATGGATGCAGATGATATCGCATTCTGTCAGGATTACTTTAAGTCCGAAAACCGTAATCCTACCATTACAGAAATTCGTATGATTGACACTTATTGGTCTGACCACTGCCGTCATACTACCTTCTTGACAAACATTGATAATGTAACCTTTGAAGACGAACTTTTACAGAATACATATAACGAATACTTAGAAGTTCGTAAGAATTTAGGCAGAACAAAGCCAATTTGTCTTATGGACCTTGCTACTATTGCCGTTAAACAACTTAAAAAGGACGGCAAGCTTGATAAATTGGATGAATCCGAAGAAATCAATGCTTGTACCGTTAAAATTGATGTAGAAATTGAAGGCAAAACTGAAAAATGGTTGTTGCTCTTTAAGAACGAAACACACAATCATCCTACCGAAATTGAACCATTTGGTGGTGCTATCCGTGACCCGCTTTCAGGTAGAAGCTATGTTTACGGCGCAATGCGTGTAACAGGCGCTGCAAACCCACTTAAGAGCGTTAGCGAAACAATGCAAGGTAAACTTCCGCAAAGAAAGATTGTTACTACCGCGGCTGACGGTTATTCTTCTTACGGTAACCAAATTGGTCTTGCAACAGGTATTGTTGACGAAATTTATCACGACGGTTATGCCGCTAAGCGTATGGAAATCGGCGCAGTTATTGCGGCTGCTCCCGCAGAAAATGTACGCCGCGAAGTTCCTGCAGACGGTGATGTTGTAGTTCTTTTAGGCGGTAGCACAGGACGCGACGGTTGCGGCGGTGCAACAGGTTCTTCTAAGTCACATACTCTTGAATCATTAGAATCTTGTGGCGCAGAAGTACAAAAAGGTAATGCACCTGAAGAACGTAAATTACAAAGATTATTCCGTAATCCCGTTGCTACAAAGATGATTAAGCGTTGTAACGACTTTGGTGCCGGCGGTGTTTCGGTTGCTATTGGTGAATTGGCTGACGGTCTTGTAATCGACCTTAATGCGGTTCCAAAGAAATACGACGGTCTTGACGGTACTGAACTTGCTATTAGTGAATCACAAGAAAGAATGGCAGTTGTTATTGAAAAAGAAAACGTTGATAACTTCTTAAAGCTTGCTGAAAGTGAAAACCTACAAGCAGTCGTTGTTGCTGAAGTTAAGGCTGAGCCTCGCCTTATTATGAATTGGAACGGCAAAACTATTGTTAATATAAGCCGTGAATTCTTGAATTCTAACGGTGCTGAAAAGCATATTGACGTTGCTCCTGCTAAACCTGTTATCACTGAAAAAACTGTTGAAGGTACATTTAGTGATAACTATAAAAAGTTAGCGGATGACCTTAATATCTGCTCAAAACGCGGTCTTTCTGAACAGTTTGACTCTACAATCGGCGCAGGTACTGTTCTTATGCCATTTGGTGGTAAAAATCAGTTAACACCTATTCAAGCTATGGTACAAAAGATTAGTGTTGAAAAGAAGCACACTAACGATTGTTCATTAATGTCTTGGGGTTATAACCCATTCATCACTTCTGATAGCCCATATCACGGCGCTTATTTAGCAGTTGTTGAATCTGTTTGTAAGCTCATTGCAACAGGTGCTGAATTCAAAGACGTTTACCTTACATTCCAAGAATATTTCGAGCGTTTAGGTAAAGACTCTAAGCGTTGGGGCAAGCCTTTAGCAGCACTTTTAGGCGCATTTAAGGCACAAATGGAATTTGGTATCGGTTCTATCGGCGGTAAGGACTCTATGAGTGGTTCTTTCGAAGATTTAGACGTACCTCCTACCCTTGTTTCTTTTGCTGTTACTACAAATAAGGTTGA
Source organism: Acutalibacteraceae bacterium (assembly GCA_045657745.1). Taxonomy (GTDB): domain Bacteria; phylum Bacillota; class Clostridia; order Oscillospirales; family Acutalibacteraceae; genus UBA737. The sequence goes on along the minus strand of JAZOTR010000011.1, from coordinate 19,458 downwards.
TAATATCGTATCTCCTGAATTCAAAAACGCAGGAAATAAGGTTATTATGTTATCACCTGAATTTGATGAAAATAATCTACCTAAGACTGATTCAATGCTTAAACTTTTTGCTACTGTAACCGAGCTTATGCGCTCTAAAAAGTGCGTTGCTTGTTATACCCCAACTATAGGTGGCGTAGCAGAAGCTGTTATGAAGATGTGCTTTGGTAACGGTCTTGGCTTTAAGTATGCTTACAATGTTTCTCTTAACACTATTTTCGGCTATAATTATGGCTCATTTATCCTTGAAGTTACCGAAGATGTTTATAGTGAAAATGTTATTGGTACTGTAACTAATGACGGAAAAATCACTCTTGGTAACCAAGAAGTTTGCTTGAATGAGCTTTTAACTATCTATGAAGACAAGCTTGAAAGCGTATTTAAGTGCAACATTAAGGATTCTAAATCTCCTATGGAAAACTTCAACTTTAATGCTAGCGAGCGTGTTGCTCCTGCAATTAAGGTTGCAAAACCAAAGGTACTTATCCCTGTATTCCCAGGCACCAACTGTGAATTTGACTCTGCAAAGGTTATGCGCGACGCAGGTGCCGAACCTGAAATCTTTGTAATTAACAACCGCACAAGCGACGGAATTGCAAAGAGTGTTGATACTTTTGCAAATAAACTCAAAGAATCACAGATGATATTTATCCCAGGTGGTTTCTCTGGCGGTGACGAGCCTGACGGTAGTGGTAAGTTTATTACTGCATTCTTCCGTAACGCTGCAATTAAAGAACAGGTTACTGATTTGCTCGAAAAGCGTGACGGTTTAATGTGCGGTATCTGTAACGGATTCCAAGCACTTATTAAATTAGGCCTTGTTCCCTACGGTAAAATTATTGATACCGATGAAAATTGCCCAACCCTTACATTTAATACAATCGCTCGCCATCAATCAAGAATTGTTAGAACAAGAATTGCTTCTAATAAGTCACCTTGGCTAAGTGCAACAAATGTTGGCGATATTTACAATGTGCCGATTTCTCATGGCGAAGGTCGTTTCTTGTGCCCCGAAGAGCTGATTAAGAAATTAGCTGAAAACGGTCAGATTGCAACTCAATACGTTGATTTAGACGGTAATGCTACAAGTGATATACATTTCAATCCTAACGATTCTATGTATGCTATCGAAGGTATCACTTCACCTGACGGCCGTGTATTTGGTAAAATGGGTCACGCAGAAAGAAAAGGCTATGGTCTTTATAAGAATGTTCCAGGTGACTATGACATTAAGATGTTCGAATCTGCTGTAAAATACTTTAAGTAAGGAATGATATTATGGCTTTCTTAACAGATATTGAAATTGCTCAAAACTGTAAAATGAAACCTATTACCGAAATTGCCGCTAAAGCAGGTATTGCACCTAAATATTTAGAGCAATACGGTAATTATAAAGCAAAAATCGACCTTTCTTTAATGAAAGAAACCGATAAAGAAAACGGTAAGCTTATTCTTGTAACTGCAATTACCCCCACCCCTGCGGGTGAGGGTAAGAGCACTACAACAATCGGTCTTGCTGACGGTCTTAACCGCATTGGTAAAAATGTATGCGTAGCACTTCGCGAACCATCCTTAGGTCCTGTTTTTGGTGTTAAGGGCGGTGCTGCAGGCGGCGGTTATGCACAGGTTGTTCCTATGGAAGATATTAATCTTCACTTTACAGGTGACTTCCACGCTATAGGTGCTGCAAATAACCTACTTGCTGCTATGCTTGATAACCACATTCATCAAGGCAATAAATTAGGTATTGATGTTCGTAAAATCACTTGGAAGCGTTGCGTAGATATGAATGACCGCCAATTACGCTATGTAACTGACGGTCTTGGCGGTAAAGTAAACGGTGTTCCGCGTGAAGACGGATTTGATATTACTGTTGCAAGTGAAATTATGGCAGTACTTTGCCTTGCAAGTGATATTACCGACCTTAAAGAACGTCTTTCAAGAATTATTGTTGGTTACACTTATGACGATAAGCCTGTAACTTGCGGTCAGTTAAACGCGCAAGGCGCAATGACTGCACTTTTAAAGGACGCTATTAAGCCAAACTTAGTACAATCATTAGAAGGTACACCTGCACTTGTTCACGGCGGACCTTTCGCTAATATTGCTCACGGTTGTAACAGTGTTACCGCAACAAAAATGGCATTAAAACTTGCTGACTACGCAATTACAGAAGCAGGCTTCGGCGCAGACTTAGGCGCAGAAAAATTCCTTGATATTAAGTGCCGTATGGCAGGTCTTACACCGTCAGCAGTTGTTATGGTTGCAACTGTTCGCGCGCTTAAAATGCACGGCGGTCTTGCTAAAACTGAACTTGGTAACGAAAATATTGAAGCGCTCGAAAAAGGTATTCCAAACCTATTAAAGCACGTTTCAAATATTAAAGATGTATATAAGCTTCCTTGTGTTGTTGCTGTTAACCGCTTCCCCACTGATACCGATAACGAAATCGATTTCATTATCGCTAAATGCAAAGAATTAGGCGTAAATGTAATTCTTTCGGATGTTTGGGCAAAAGGCGGCGAAGGCGGAACCGAACTTGCAAAAGAGGTTGTTCGTCTTTGCGAAGAAGAAAAAGGTGATTTCACCTATTCCTACGAGCTTGAAAATACTACAATCGAAGAAAAAATCGATGCAGTTGTTCGCAAGGTTTACGGTGGCGACGGTGTTATATTTACGCCAAACGCTAAAAAGCAAATAGCTTCATTAAACGAGCTTGGTTTTTCAAATTGCCCAGTTTGTATGGCTAAAACTCAGTACAGTTTTTCTGATGACGCAACTAAGCTTGGCGCACCGACAGGCTTTAAGGTTACTGTAAAGAATGTTAAAATTTCTGCAGGCGCAGGCTTTATAGTTGTTCTTACAGGCGATATAATGACAATGCCCGGTCTTCCAAAGGTGCCTGCGGCAGAAAGAATTGACGTTGATGAAAACGGCGTAATTTCAGGTCTTTTCTAAACAAAACGAAAGCACTCACAAAAGTGAGTGCTTTTTAATTTTAATTATTTAATTAATGCAGTGATTAACTTTTTGTCTTTCGCAAAGAAAGGTATAAAATATTCGAACGAGTTTAAGAAATGTTTATTTTCACTTAACATTTCTTTAATAGCAGCAGTAGTCTTTTCGTTTTTATATGCCGCCGCAGTCAGAAGAGCAACTAAGGTATTTACGGTATCTCTATCGCCCTTAATATAAGTATCCTCTGCAACATCATAAAACTTTTTAATCTGCTTTTTGGTGCCTTCCTCGAAAAGTCTTACAAGTCTTGGAACAAGATGCTCACCAAAGAAATTCAAATAAAGGAAATTTCCGTAAACTGCAATATGGTTTTTATATTCATCCTTAAGTGCGGGGAAAATATCAAGCATCTTTTTAGAAAAGCCTGAAATATTAATTACATCGCCTTTAACTGCGGTTGGTAATTCAATATTTGTATTTGCGGCTCTTGTATGCTTAATACCAAATTCCTTACGAAGTGAGTTTACAAAGTCAATACCAACGCTTGAAGCATCCTTAGCATTTTGAGTATCATCAAAAAGCCAAGAGTTAATTTCGGAAAATTCGCCTATATTACCTTCTTCAATTTCCGCTAAAGATAAGGTATACATTTGTCTTGCTTCATCATACTTTACAGAAATTGCCTTAGTTTCACCTACAAAAATATCATCCTTAGCGGTAATATTATTTGCTTCAAAAAAAGGTGTTAATTCTTTAATTACATTTTCAAAATATCTGTTATCCAATTAAAATTCACATCCAAAATCAAATATATTAAACATTATACTACATTAAACCGATTTTGTCTATTGTAAAATGTAAATTTTTAAAGTATAATATTAACATTAAATTATGGAGTTTGAAAATGAATCTTGCGAATATTAAAACTATTGAATCAATTTTAAAAAAAGAAGGCTTTTCTTTTAAGAAATCCTTAGGTCAAAATTTCTTGATTGATGAATCTGTTTGTCCTCAAATGGCGCAAATGGCTTGTGACAGTGAAATGGGTGTTTTAGAAATTGGCCCGGGTATTGGCGTACTTACAGCCGAGCTTTCAAAGGTTGCAAAACACGTTGTTGCTATTGAGCTTGATGACCGACTTAGAACAATATTACCAAAAACCTTGGCTGATTGCCAAAATGTTGAAGTGATTTTTGGCGATGCTATGAAGCTTGATTTAAAAGCAATCATTAAAGAAAAGTTTAGAGATTGCTCAAAGGTTTGCGTTTGCGCTAATCTTCCCTATTATATTACTTCTCCGATAATAATGATGCTTCTTGAAAGCAAATTACCTATTGATAATATAACAGTAATGGTTCAAAAAGAGGCTGCAGAGCGTCTTTGTGCTGAGGTTGGTACAAGAGATGCCGGAGCAGTTACGGTTGCTGTAAGCTATTATAGCGAGGCTGAAATACTATTCCACGTTGGCTGGGCTTCCTTTATGCCGCCACCAAATGTAGATTCGGCGGTAATTCAGTTGAAAATACGCAAAAATCCGCCGATTACCGTTAGCGACGAAAAGAAGTTTTTTGGCTTCGTAAAGGCTTGCTTTGCGCAAAGAAGAAAAACCCTTGTAAATACTGTTTCAAATACGCTTAACATCAGCAAAGAAACATTAAGAAATGCTTTAATAGAAGAAGGCATTTCCGAAACTATACGAAGCGAACAGTTAACGATAGAACAATTAGCAAAAATAAGTGAAAAAATATAGGAGTGGAAAACCACTCCTATATTTTTATTGTATCAGAAAACTTAAACGAATAAATAATCTTTTCTTTTACGGGCTTTTCAAAAATCTTTTCGCAAGCCAACGCGTAAATTGATAATTGCTCGGAATAAGCATCCTTTAAATCGGTTATATCGTCTACCCTATCTGTTTTAAAATCAAGTATAACTAACCCGTCATCCTCAACAAAACAAATATCAACAGCACCCTGAATTATAACATTTTCGTTCTCGTAAATCTTATCTAAATTCGGGTTAATTTTTGTAGCGGCAACCTCGGTTAAAAAGCGCATTTCCTTTTTAACAAGCGGTGAATTTTTAATTCTTTTAAAAATATCACTATTAAAGAAATTCTTTAAAGCAATCCTGTCAAGCGAATTCATTTCAACCTCGCTAATAAATTGCCATTCATAAAGCCTTTCTATTTCGGAATCAATATCATCACATTTTTCAAAATCAAAAAACTGCATAACCTTGTGCATTGCAGTACCTCTGCCTGTTGCGGAAATGCCGTCACTGCTTAAAAATGCGGGTTTATTTGTAAATAAATAATTATCGCTTTCCGCCTTATTGGCAATAGCCGAAACAGAGGTTTTTGATTCGATATTTAAAATTTCACTATAAGGATACGAATAAGAAAGATTTTCTTTAATTTCATCAGCTACTTCAAAATCAATATTAATTTCATCCGTTTTAGTCACTTTGGTTGCTTCAAAAAGCGTTTCAGAATTGATTATATTAATATTAAGCTGTGATTCGGTTTCAATCGGGATAATTCCATTGCCTCGCAACATCTTGCCGTTTGGATGCAGTAATGAAGAAAGCACTAGCCAATCAAAATAAGATTTTGTTCTTGAAATTACCGAATAATCAATCTTATTATTCGAAGCGATTAACATAGTTTTATATTTATCTACTGTTTTTTCAATATTATTAACAGAAGAAATCATATAAAGCTTGTCCTGTGTTCTTGTAAGCGCCACATAAAACAATCGCAATTCTTCTTCAAGGGAAGTTTTCTTTCTGCTATCAAGAATAATTTGACGGGAAATTGTGTTATATTTTGTTTTGTCGTCCTCATCAAAATACCTAAAGCCCAAACCTAAATTAGTATCATACACACAGCTTTCGCGCGACTCTTGGTCATTAAAATGCGAAGCGGTAGATGCAATAATACAAACAGGAAATTGCAAACCCTTTGAAGCGTGGATAGACATAATATTAACGGCATTGGTTTGAGCAGAAGAAATTGCAGATTTTAATGAGCTTGTCTGATTATTTATAAATTTAACAAAACCGCCTATGCTGCAAATATTCCCTTGAGAATATTGTGTTGCATAATCACAAAGCAAAAGTAAATTGTTTTTTCTTCTCTCGCCGTCTTGCATAGCGCTTACCATATTCAGATATTCAGTTTCGCTTAAAAGCTTTGAAATAAGCTTTGGTAAACTGTTAGTTACCGAATACAAACGGTATACTTCAAGTGTTTTTAAGAAGTTTTCGCACTTATTATCCCCATTTTGCGAAGCAAAAATAACTGCCGAATATAAATTGCCGTCCTTTTTTTGCGAACGAATTAATGCTAATTCATCGGGAGTAAAGTTAAAAATCGGTGAAAGCATTAAAGTAAGCAATTCAACATCGGATTGCGGATTATCAATCACCTTTAAAAGCGCTAAAAATGTAGAAATTTCTATTGTTTGCGCAAAGCTTTCAAGACTTAAATTAATCGGAATATTATGCCTTTTAAGTTCCTCCACAATTTCGGGCGCTTTGTTGCTCATAGAACGCAAAAGAATTGTAAAATCGCTGTATTTGGCTTTTCTTAATGTATTATCGTCAAGCCTAATACATTCCCCGCCCTCAACAGTATCTTTAATAATTTTAGCAATATGTCTTGCTTCTAAGATTAGCGCATTTTCTTGAGAAGCGGCAGTATCAATAATATCAAAAGAAACGCAAGGGGTATTGGTTTCAGGGTATACTGCCGATGGTATTAGCTGTTCGCCGTTTGTATAATCAATATCCCCGGTTTCTTTTTGCATAAAGATAGTGAAAAAGAAATTAATATAATCGCAAACCTCGGATTTTGTTCTGAAATTATTACCTAATATAATTTTCTTAGAATCATCCTTATTAGCTTTTTCAATATCAATATATCGGTTTTTCTTATTTAAAAAGTTAGAGGGATTAGCGCCCCTAAAAGCGTAAATACTTTGCTTTACATCGCCAACTGCAAAAAGATTTTTCTCGAAATTCGATAATACATAAAAAAGCATATCCTGTAAATCGTTGGTGTCCTGATATTCGTCTACCATAACCTCTTTAAAACGGATTAAAAGCTCGGTTGATTCAGGATTAACGGTAATTTTACCGTTTTCCGATTTACACAAAAGCTTAAGCGCTAAATGCTCTGTATTATGGAAAGTGAATTTATTGCTTTGTTTGTATTCTTCAAAAACCTTACTGTCAAATTCCTTTAGTATTTCTACTAAAAGCGCAATTGGCTTATTAAGCTTTTTAAACTGAGAATCAATAAATTCAAAATCGCCATAAAATATTTTTTCTAATTCTTCAATCGGTTTTTCGCATAAGTATTTATATGTTTCCTTTGCGGCGGTTATATCTTCCATACCGCTAAGTCCCCTCACTATTGGCAGTGATAAGGGTTTAAATTCGCGAAGAGAATTATAAAATGTATTCCAGTCACTAGTTTTTGCCGCATCAATTAAATTAACAATTTGCTTTGCAAAATCCGAAAACACACCCAAATAAGCATCAACCGCTTTTTGAGAAGAAGATATTAAATCAATACAATTCGCTATTAAATTTTGCATTGAAAGTAATACCTTTTTGGCTTTCTTGAATGCCAATTTATACCAAACATTCTCCTTTGAAAAATCACCATTTGAATACTGATTTAAAATAGTATCAAACCAGTCATAAGGAAACGGCATTTGTCTTGAATATTCGTAAATTGAAAGTACAGCTTCCGCAAAATTTCCTTCATCGAATTCTGCTCCTATAATATCAAGCAACTCGTGAAAAACAGGGTCATTTGCCTCTAAATACCTGTTAATTATTCCGTAAATAACATTTTGGTCAATTTCTTTTAAGGAATAAGCGTCAGCTATGCTGAAATCGGGCGAAATATCAAGCTTATCAAAATTTTCACGCACTAAATCAATACAAAAAGAGTCAATAGTACAAATCTTTGCATTGCTTAATAAGTGCTTTTGTAGTAAAAGACCCGTATCAAGCGGATTTTTCTTACATTCCTCATCAAGTCTTTTTTCAATTCTCGAGCGCATTTCAGCAGCGGCGGCATTTGTAAAGGTAACAATTAAAAGCTCGTCCGCACTTATATTGCTTGTTTTATCCTTTAAAATAGAAATAACTCGCTCAACCAAAACTGCTGTTTTGCCAGAGCCTGCGGCGGCAGATACTAATATATTACCTTTTTCAAAAATGGCTTTTTCTTGTTGCTTTGTAGCCTTAAATGCCATTTTCCTCTGCCTCCTTCATTTTTTTAAACACTTCACTATTTTTAAGATTTGGTACTTTAAATGCGGCTTTATTTTCAATACCGCATACCGATTTATAATCACAGTAAGCGCAAGCGGCGGATTCTCTACCGTCTATGGGTGAAACCGAAATATCGCCGCCCGAAATTTCTTCACCTACATTTGCAATCAGCTTTTCAATATGATTAAAAATTAAATCAAATTCCTCATGGGAAGCAAACGAGGTTAATCTTTTTGAATATGAGCCATCCTTATTTAACGATAAAGCCGGTACATACTCCCCTTTATTTTCCTTTTCCATAGCGGTTACAACGCTTAAATCCGCTAATACTAAGCCGTTCATCGCCATACCGTCATCATTAAGGTCGCGCTTTGATGGCATATAAAGTATACCTGCGGGTAAATTTTCCTTATCCTTTGTAACAGCGTACAAATATAAAAGCATTTGTAAATTAAGACCAAATAAAACATCAGGTAATTTGAACTTTTTACTGCCTGTCTTATAGTCTACAACACGAATATAACCGTCATACTTGTCAACGCGGTCTATACTTCCGTTTATAACTATTTTACCGCCGTTATATTGGAACTCAAGCGGTATTCCGTTAGGCCCTATTTCCAATTCGCAAGCTACGGGTTTAAAATCACTCTGCGCAAACTCAAGCGCCAAGTGATTAACAACCTCCTTAAGCGAACGCGAAATTTTAGTAATTATAAATTCGTATTTAGCGTTACGGATAGACTTAAACCCAACAACACTATCAAGATACTCGTTTATGTAGGAATCGGTAAGCTTATTTAAAGTAGCTTGGTCGAAATCCTTAATATTTTCTTTATGCTCGGCAATTAAGCGCTCAAGCACATAATGAACAATTGTACCGCGTTGCAAAACATCGAAATCTGCTGGTTGAAGCTTTTTGGCTTTAATACCGTATTTGCAAAAATAAGAAAACTTGCAACGGTTAAATGTATCAAGCTTTGTTGCCGACATATAAAGGTTTTTGCCGTAAAGCTTTGCGGCATTTTCTTTGGTTATGCTGCCGTTAGTTTTAGATATTTTTTCAATAAAGTCTTGCAAAGAATTATCTTTTGAAGCAAAATTGATAGTCGCAATTTCGTTTTTATTATCTGTTCTACGGCAAAATTCAGAAAACAAAGCCGCCTTGGTTTCGGGAATGTTATCGCATATTGTAAGATTTTTCGGCTCATTTGTAATTTTAGGGTTAATACTTTCAAAAATTTTATTTACAAAAGCAGAACTTTCGAGGGCCTCGCCCTTTAAGGTGGCACTTGAATGAGAGATATAAATTTTATCTGTCGCGCAAGAAGTATTACAATAAACTAGATAATCCTCTTCAATTGAAGTAAAAATCGAATTATCGGAAATTTCAAGTCCTAATTCAATTAGCTTCTTTCTTTCATTAACTGCAAATATACCTGAATTTTCACTTAATTTCGGGAAAACACCCTGATTTGCGCCAACTATGAAAGCAATTTTTGGTCTTGAAGGACGAATTCTATCTGCCGCGCCAAAGGTAACCTCATCCAAATTTTGCGGTGTTATTCCAATAGTTTCCAAAGAAACTGCAAGGGATAATGCCTCGTAAAATTCTTTTTTAGTAAGTGTTCTTTCGCCAAAGCATATAACAAGACTGTCTAAAATGCCGTTAAATGCGTCAAATCCTTGTTTTAAAGCCGCTGTAGTAAAAATATCGTCTGTAAGATTGTACTGCTTAGAAATATCCTTTAAAGCATTTGTAAGAGCACAGTCTTCAAATAAATCAATAATAGCTTTGCACATATTAGGTGCATAATCTTTGAAATTTTCTTTGAATTTAATTATGGGCTTAACTACTTTTTTTCTAAGAGTATTGATTTCTTCGAGAAGCTTTAAATCGTCGTCAGTTGGCTCATCGCTAACAAAACCGCGAACATTCATATCCCAATCTTCAAGCCACATACTTCCCGTTATATTCCAAAGAAACGCATAGTTTTCTAAAAGTGAAATTTCATGGGTGTTTAATACACTAATTCCCGATTTTAGAAAGCTTAAAATATTTTGCGTAGAAAAATCAAGCGCGTTAATAGCATTTTCACATAATACCGCCATCGGTAATGAAGAAAGCGGAATACGCTTGTCCGAAAAATATGGAACATCATTCTTTTTACAAGCGTATTCTATTGCTTGTTCGTATTTTTCGGTATCTCTTGCAATGATTACAAAATCACGAAAACGGTAATTTTCAGTTCTTACAAGTTTTCTAATTGTTCTTGCGGTAAATTCAGCTTCGTCAAATACAGTATTAGCCTTACAAATTGTAATAGCACTGTCTTGGGTTGCTTCAAATTCATTGCCTGACATAAGTCGTTCAAGATTTGCTAAACTTTTTGAAGCATAGCGGGATTCGTTTAAAAATAAAGGCTCAGCAATTTGAACGCCAAATTTTTTAGCAATACTTTCTATTTTTTGAATAGTAGCTCTAATATTTGTAAAAACATCAAATTCCTTTTGGCAATTAATATCGTTTGTAAGGCAAATATAAACATCCTTAGCCTGTGAAATTATTCTTTCTAAAAGCTTAAATTGCCCGCCGGTAAAGCCTTTAAAGGAATCTAAAAATACTGTTTTACCTTCAAAATAGCGATATTTCGAAAGATTATCATAAAGTCTTGAAAGGTTGTCCGACGGGTCAATAAATTTTTCAAGAGTAAGTAAATCGTAATTTTCGTATATAAGCGCTAAGTCTAAAAGCTTGTTTTTGAGCGCAATTCTATCAGTAGACTCTGCGGCATTTCTTAAATTATTGGGTTTAATTGCATTAATTTTAAATTCGTTTATTGTTTCAAGCATTGTTTTTGCAAACTTTACCGAGTTTGCATACTTGCCCCATAGCTTTAATTCGCTTTTAGAAGCGTTTAATGCTTTATTCATAAAAATAACCTTATCGGCATCGGTTAAAACTCTTGCGCTTATTCCGCCAACATTTCTTGATACCTCGTCGCATAAGCGCGAAAAGCTAAGGACAGTTGTTTTTAAAGCAAAGCTATCCCCTAATACCTTTAAAACCTCTTTTTCACTTTCAAAGGAAAACTGCTCGGGCACTAATAATACAGTTTCTTGCCCTTGTTCGCTTAATTCTTTAATCTTTTTAAGGCAGGTATAGGTTTTGCCCGAACACGGCAAACCGAAAATAAAATTTAGCATATTGTCACCTCTTAAATTAAAGATAACATATTCAGTGTCCTAAAAATGTCACATTAAAATAAAATTTAAAATTAAAAAGCCAATTACTGCGGGTATGCCAAGCGTTGAAGCGCCTAAAAGCGTATATTCGTTAATCGGCAATGAAAAGCCTGTAAGCTTTTTTGTAAAGTGAATTAAAAATAATATGCCGGCACCAAAAATAGCATTACTTAATAAAAATCTTAACGGTTTACGGCTTTTAAATGCCAAAATTAAAATAACAATATATGTTATACACAATAACACAATAGCGCTGTATTTTAAAAAATCCATAATATCACCCAATTATAGATATGAATTTTTTAAAACAAAAAGACATACTTTTATTAAAAAAACCGTCCCAAAGAAAATTATTTGAGACGGCATTTTTTATTTAATCCTCACTTGTAGACGAAATGTCGCCTTCTTCGGTAATTTCATCAAAATCGTTTACAGATTCAAACATAATATTTTCATCTTTATTAACGATTTTTTTAACTATAAAAATTATAAGGAAAACTACTAATGAAAGAGCACCTAAAAGCGCAAGAATTAAGGCTAAAACGATAATCTTACTGTTAGTAGAAAGTGAAGTGAATTTTGTTAAAAGTGTTTCTTTTGCCTCGGCCTCAGTATCTTCTACTTCGTCAGACTTAACGAATTCGGGATAACGCTGCATTGTGCCCTCAAGCGCATCGTATCTGTAAACACTGTATTTTCCACCCGAATAGCAATATACATAATAAAAATCAGAATATTTTTCGTCGTTACTTGAGAAGCATTCAACATTGAAATCAGAAATAGTTACATTAGAAACGAATAAATCGTCATGCGGCTTATATTCTTTAGGGAAAGCTGCAAAAATATACAAATTATCCGCAATTGAGAAGTATTTTAAGCGTTCAAATGCATTTTGCTCTTCGTTTAAAGTATAAGGTAACAGCTCGTCGCTGTCAGCAGATTTTAAATAATAGAGTGTAAACTCATTATTTTCATCAACTGCAACCTGAACATCAATATCGTTATATTTAATCGTGGTAGCGGTAAAACCGTTAAATAATGTGGCGCCCGAAATGTCTGCTGCAACAGAATATGGCTTTTCGTCGATTGTAGTTTCAAGCTTTTGCTTGATTTCTTCTTCCGCTTGTTGCTGTTGTTCTTGGTCGGTAAGCTCACCTTCAGCAAGTCTTGTTACAACTATAGTATATGTCTTTTGTGTGCCGTTTGCCGCCTGAACAGTTACAACAACATTATTAGCGCCAACCTTTAGGTTACTGTTGCCAGTAACGCTTACAACCTTTGCACCGCTATCAGCAGTACGAGCAGTAACATTAACCTTTGTTACAGTATTAGAAACTTTTGCGGTATATGAGGTTGTATTGGCAGAAAATTTAGGCGATATAGAGCCTGTATTTAGTGAAAGTGATTTAAGGTTAGCGTTAGAAGAAAGGACCTTATCCTTTATGGTAACGGTTGCGGATTGACCTGAAAAAGTCGATTCTTCGGATAAACCGCCAGAGGGTTGATAAGTATATTTACATTCCTTAACTTGAATTGGACTTTGACCTACTGCAATGGCGGTAAAGGTTAAGGAAATAGTATATTTGCTCGCACTTTCTTTGGAAACAAATGTAAGAACTCCCGCACCGCCATCTGCCGAGCCTGAATCATATCTTAAAACCGATTCGTTATAAGTGATTTTACACTGTGCATCAAGCATTTCGCTACCGTTTTGTAATGTAACAGTTACGGTAAGCTTACTGCCAACCTCAACACTGCTTGAACTGAACTTCAAAGAGGATGAGGCGGCAGATGCATTAACTGCACCGAAAGTCAACATTGATAAAACAATTGTTATAACAGTTAATAAAGAAACTTTTTTTTTCATACTATTTTCCTCGCTAATTAAGTGAAATTTTACCTAATAAATGTAGTCTTATGTTACTAAGGTCACTAAGTGAAATCGTATTATCATCATTTGTATCAGCAGCTTTTAAGGCATCTCCGGTAAGTGAAATTTTACCCAACAAATGTAATCTGACATTCGATAAATCGCTTAATGAAATTTGATTATCATTATTTGTATCGCCTTTTGAAACAGTAGGAACATCAGTCGTAATTGTAAGTTTGCAAGCCTTTTCTGCACGAACATTAATGACATAATTATTTGTAAATTCTGTTTGAGCCTTTATAGGTAAAACAATAGCATTGTCACCTTGCTTCAAATTATAACTCCATTCACCTTTATACTCGGTACCGTCAAACAATTGAATATAAACCGAAGAATCACCACTTACAGACATAGAATATTCGTAATTAAATTTATCGTAAATAGGTGTAAGACCAACGGCTTGTATATTCTTAAAATAGTAGTTATTTAATTTGTTAGACTTTTCAGGATAAGGTGAAATCTGTGTCGGCAACGAATTATTTTTGTAAACAGGAATAGTAAATGTTAAAGAAATATCGCTTTTGCCAACATACATTTTTGCTAATTTCTTTGCTGAAGAATAAGAATCTGCTGCATTTTGTGCATACTGATGTGAACCAAAAGCAAAATTTATATTAGTGCCAACAAAATCATAATTTTTATAAAAATATGTATCTTGGCCTCTAAATAAATAACCTGAGCTATACATAGTTGCGCCGCCGATAATGGATTTAGACGGAGTAGTCCATCCGTTATTATAAGCATAAGCAGCACCATTGTTAATTATATCTGCATCAGTCTTTCCGGTAGCCTTCCAATGCATGAAATTATAAACCGTAACACCATTATATGTTGTTCCTTTTCCTAATGTCGCGCCATTAAGTCCTTGTTCTTGTATAATAGTTGAAGCTATTATATACGGATTTACGAAAGAACGTTGTGCCGCCGCAATAATAACCTCTGAATATGTTTTGCCGTAAAATTCGTCGTTTACATCAGCAACTGTTGTATCTAAAAAAGTACCCTTTAAAATTTCAGATACACCTTGTAAAGTTTGTGAGTTCGAGTCGTACACTTGCTTCATATACATAAAAATATTGTTTTCGTCTAAGAAATTTCTTGGGTCCATATAATAAGCAATTAACTCGCGTGAAGCACCGTACCAACCACCCTCATAGGTAATCCATGAATTAGTGGACCAATCGTAACAACCCTTTCTTAATGAACGCAACGAAGCATACGAGCCGTCGATTAACCTTACATTTTCATAATCTTGTAACGCTAATGCTTGTGGGAAAGTAATATTAAGCTTATCTGCTCTAAAAATCCAATTTGGATATTTTTCATGTAATGCTTTTAATGCAGCATGGTATTCTGTAGGAAATTGGGCTAATTGTTCTTCAAATGTTGGGTTGGTATTGTAATTGAATAATGTTAGATATTTTTCAAGTATATAACCGATTTTAGTACCGGAAGCGGTCGGAAAGCTGATTTTATACCAACCGTTTACTTTAGAACCTAAAACTGTAACCTGAGTTCCGTCGTGCAATTTATCAATTTTAGCAGAACTTGTTGAAGCACTCTCTCGAATAGTGATACCTGTTTCTCTTGTTCCGGGTTCTGTAATGATACCCATTGTTATTGTATCTGCATCAATTTTTAAAGACACAGTAAAAGCTGTAACAAATAAAATTACAAAGGATAATATAAAGCAATTAATTTTCTTTACGCTTTGCACAATACTCCTCCTTTTAAAACATACATATACATTATATAGTATTTGGTGGTGTATGTCAACAATATGTGCATTGTTTCGACACATAAAATATTTGCAAAAATATTGGAAAAAAGACTTGAAATAATAAGTTATTTATGGTATTATGTCATAGATAAATGCGTAGACGAAGAAAAGTAGGTCTATACCGCCTTTAAGAGAGTGTCCGCCAAAGGCTGAAAGCGGATGTATGTGCAGGTGTTTACTGAAGTTCCCTTCTGAGCAGCGGCGTTGAAATTACAGTAGGTGCCGACGGGCAATCCCGTTACAGATTACAAGAGTGTTTGCTTTTGGCAAAAATACGGGTGGTACCGCGGAGAAATGTATTTTCACTTCGTCCTGTTTTTACGGGGCGGAGTTTATTTTTTTATTAATTATCTCTTAGGAGGAAAATTTATGAAAGCACAGCTACAGGCAATTCGTGATGTTGCTATAGAAGCAATTAAGAATGCCAATGACCAAAATGAAATTGAAGCATTAAGGGTTAAATACTTAGGCAAAAAGGGCGAACTTACTGCTATTTTAAAGCAAATGGGTTCCCTTTCTCCCGAAGAAAGACCAATTATGGGTCAGCTTGTTAATGAAGCAAAGCAAGAAGTTGAAAAACTGATTGGCGAAAAGCAAGCCGAACTTAAAGCAATTGCGCAGCAAGAAAAATTAAAGGAAGAAACTATTGATATTACTTTGCCTGCAAAGGTAAAAAGCACAGGTAAGCTTCATCCGCTTAACACCGTTCTTGATGATATGATAAATATCTTTACATCAATGGGCTTTGACGTTGTTGACGGACCCGAAGTTGAAACCGACCATTATAATTTCGAGTGTTTAAATGTACCTGCAGACCACCCCGCACGCGATATGCAGGACACCTTCTATTTAGCGGAAAATCTTTTACTTAGAACACAAACCTCTGCCGCGCAGATAAGAACAATGGAAAACCGCAAGCCACCTATACGTGTTATTTGCCCCGGTCGTGTTTTCCGTGCTGATGAGGTTGACGCTACCCATTCACCTGTTTTCCATCAAATCGAAGGTCTGGTTGTTGATAAGGGCGTTACTATGTGCGACCTTAAGGGCGTTTTAGAGGAATTCGCACGCGAGATATATGGTAAGGACACTGCGGTTAAATTCCGTCCTTCCTTCTTCCCGTTCACAGAACCGTCTGTTGAGGTAGACGTTACCTGTTCAGAATGTGGCGGTAATGGTTGCCGTGTATGTAAGGGCAGCGGTTGGATTGAAATTTTGGGCGCAGGTATGGTACACCCGAATGTTCTTCGTTCTTGCGGTATTGACCCCGAAGAATATTCAGGCTTTGCGTTTGGTATCGGTCTTGACCGTCTTACAACTACAAGATATAAAATTAGCGATATTCGTCTTTTGTTCGAAAACGATAAACGCTTCTTAGACCAGTTTTAAGGAGGGTAAATAAAATGAAAATTTCACTTAAAGCACTTAAATATTATGTTGATATAAATGTACCTGTTGAAGAACTTTGCGATAAAATGGTTATGGCAGGCTTTGAGGTTGAAAGCATTGAAGCTCAGGGCGACAATCTTAAGAATGTTGTTGTTGGTAGAATTGAAAAGCTTGAACCGCACGAAAACAGCGACCATTTACAAATTTGCCAAATTAACATTGGTAAAGAAGAATTAGTTCAAATCGTAACAGGCGCACAAAATGTTTTTGAAGGCGCTTTGGTTCCTGCTGCTTTGGATGATAGCTATCTCCCCTGCGGCGCGCATATTGTAAAAGGTAAATTGCGCGGTGTTGAATCAAACGGTATGCTCTGTTCAGGCGAAGAGCTTTGCATTACTGAAGCCGACTACGAGGGTGCTTCTGTAAACGGTATATTAATTTTAAAGGACTCCGAAGTAATTGGTACTGATATGCGCGAGGTTTTAGGTCTTGATGATTACATTATCGACTTTAAAATCACAGCAAATAGACCTGACTGTAACTGCTTTATGGGCGTTGCAAAGGAAATCGGCGTTGTATTGGGAACAAAGTTCCAAGCACCTGTTCCCTCTTATAAAACTGTTGGCGAAAATATAAGTGATTACATTGATGTTGAGGTTCAAAACTACGATTTATGCCCACGCTACATTGGTAGAGTTGTTAAGAACTTAAGAATCAAAGAATCTCCCGCTTGGATGCAAAAAAGCCTTTTAGCTTCAGGTATGCGTCCAATTAACAACATTGTTGATATTACAAATTTCGTTATGCTCGAAACAGGTCAACCAATGCACGCTTTCAATTATAACGATTTAGCTGATAAGAAAATCATCGTAAGAAACGCTAAAAACGGTGAAAAAATCACTACACTTGACGGCAAGGAATACGAACTTAACGAAAATATGCTTGTTATTGCTGACGGTGAGAAGCCCTCTTGCCTTGCAGGTATTATGGGCGGTAAGGAAAGTGAAATCGAAGACGATACAACTGATCTTTTCTTAGAATCTGCTAAATTCCGTCGTGATAATGTTCGTCATACAGGTAGAGCTTTAGGTATTCGTACCGAAGCTAGCGGACGTTTTGAAAAGGGCGTTGATATTGTTAATGTTGAGTATGCTATGGAACGCGCATTACAGTTAATTTACGACCTTGACGCAGGCGATATTATTGACGGTGCATTAGACCGTAATAACGGCCTACCTGAGGAAAAGATATTAAATGTTACTACCGATAGCATTATTGAACTTTTAGGTGTTAACATTCCTAACGAGAGAATAGTTGAAATTCTTAATTTATTAGGTCTTGAAACAACTATTGACGGTAATATGCTTACAACAAAGGTTCCGTCCATTCGTGACGATATTGAAGGCAGAGCCGATTTAGCTGAAGAAGTTATGCGAATTTACGGCTATGACCATATTATCGGTACACCTATGAAGGGCGATGTAATTCGCGGTAAAAAACTTCCCGAAAGAATTAAAACCGATAAAATTAAGGCCCTTCTTAACGCTAACGGCGCTTACGAAATTGCCACATATTCATTCATTGCTTCAAAAGCAATTGATACCCTTTTACTCGCTTCTGACGATGAACGTCGCAATCAGATACAAATTATTAATCCTTTGGGCGACGAATATTCAACAATGCGCACACAGCTTACAACAAGCTTGTTAACCGTTCTTGCTACAAACATTAATAAGAAGATACCTGACGGAAGATTCTACGAAATCAGCAAACGCTTTATTCCAAAAGCATTACCTATTACCGAACAACCGCTTGAAATTCCTACAATGTCTATCGGTATTTACGGCAAGGATGAAGATTTCTTCACATTAAAAGGACTTGTTGAATCAATTTGCAAGCTTTTAGGTGCTCACACTCAGTACGAAAGAAGTAACGAGCCTTATCTCCACCCCGGCAGACAAGCGCTTGTTAAGGCTAACAACAAAGAATGTGCTGTATTCGGTGAGGTTCACCCCGTTGTTGCAGAAAGCTACGGAATTGATACTCGCGTATATGTTGCAGAAATTAAGCTTGATGTACTTTTAGGTATTGAAAAGCGCAAAACCGTATACAAGCCGTTACCTAAATTCCCTGCAGTTGAACGCGACTATGCAATGCTTGTTGACGCTGAGGTTCCGGTTGGCACACTTGAAAAAGCTATTTCTTCGGGTGCTGGCAGATTACTTGAAAAAATTGAATTATTTGATATTTATCAAGGCTCACAAATTCCTGAAGGTAAAAAGAGTGTTGCATTCAGCGTATTCCTTCGCTCACAAGATAGCACACTTACCGATAAGGAAATTGATGATACAAATGCAAAAATCATTAAAAAACTTGAGGCAGTTGGAGCTAATTTAAGAAAATAATACTTGAACTTTTTTGTATTTAAGTATAAAATGTATATATAATATATCTTGAGAGGTGTTAAATATGGATGACAGAACGATGACCTTTTCTATCGGTGACCAAACCGAACAACAAATAAGAAGCATTTTAATTACAGTTTACGATGCGCTTAAACAAAAAGGTTATAACCCTATAAATCAAATTGTTGGTTACATCCTCTCGGAAGACCCAACCTATATTACAACCCATAATAACGCGCGTAATCTAATTAGAAGAATTGACCGCGATACTTTACTACAATCACTAGTTAAGTATTATTTATCAAACTAAATAACCTTAATAAAAGAAAAAACGCAGGTTTAAACCTGCGTTTTTTTTATTTTTTAAATTTAGTTTTCGCTGTAAATTACGGTTACATCGGGATGAAGTTGTAAAATTGAAGCGG
>JAZOTR010000010.1:0-8558 GCA_045657745.1 Acutalibacteraceae bacterium | reverse complement strand
TGCTCACGGTATAGGTCAGTTTGACGGCATCCACCGTATTGAAACCAGCGGAGTTATTAAGGACTATATAAAAATCAAGTATAAAGGTACCGATGTACTTTATGTTCCCGTAACTCAACTTGATTTGGTGTCGCGTTATATTGGTGCGGCGGGCGAAAACGGACCGCTTTTACACCGTCTTGGCGGTCAGGAGTGGCAAAAAGCCAAGGCTAGGGTGCGTGCCGCCGCTCGCGATATTGCTAAAGAGCTTATTAAACTTTACGGCGAGCGGCTTAATCTTCAGGGCTATGCTTTTTCGCCCGATAATGAACTGCAAGCCGATTTTGAGGCAAGGTTCCCTTATGAGGAAACCGAGGACCAATTAACCGCCATAAATGATATTAAAACCGATATGGAGCGACCCGTTCCAATGGATAGACTTCTTTGCGGTGATGTTGGCTTCGGCAAAACCGAGGTTGCGCTTCGCGCCGCCTTTAAATGCATAAGTGAGGGTAAACAATGCGCATTGCTTGTGCCTACAACAATTCTCGCTATGCAGCATTATAATACCATTTTGCGCCGTTTTGGCGAAATGCCGGTTACGGTAAAGCTTTTAAACCGTTTTGTAACTCCAAAAGCGCAAGAAAAAATCATTACTGACCTTAAGTGCGGTAGACTTGATATGGTAGTTGGTACTCACTGCCTTATCTCAAAGGATGTTAAATTCAAAAATTTAGGTCTTGTAATCATAGATGAAGAGCAACGCTTTGGTGTGGCGCAAAAGGAAAAGCTTAAAGAGCAATATCCTTATGTTGATATACTAACCCTTTCGGCTACACCTATTCCCCGTACCTTAAATATGGCAATGAGCGGGCTAAGAGATATGTCTTCCCTTGACGAAGCACCGGGTGACCGACACCCCGTACAAACCTATGTTTTAGAATACAACTTAGGAGTTATAGCAGATGCAATAGCTAAAGAAATCCGCCGCGGCGGTCAGGTTTATTATCTGCATAACCGAGTAGACAGTATTGAACGCTGTGCGCTAAAACTAAAACAAAAATTACCCGATATTAATATTGGTGTTGCGCATGGCAAAATGACACAGGATGAGCTATCACAAGTTTGGAAGCAACTTTTAGACCACGAAATTGATTTGCTTGTTTGCACCACGATTATTGAAACAGGTGTTGATGTTCCAAACGCTAATACACTTATAATTGAGGATGCTGACCGCTTAGGTCTTTCACAGCTACACCAATTAAGAGGACGTGTTGGGCGTTCACCACGACGCGCTTATGCTTATTTCTGCTTCACACAAAACAAGCAACTTTCGGATGTTGCTTCAAAAAGACTTGAAGCAATAAGAGAATATACCGAATTCGGTTCGGGATTTAAAATTGCTATGCGTGACCTTGAAATAAGGGGTGCTGGAAGTATTTTAGGCGGCGAACAGCACGGTAATATGGAATCTGTAGGATATGATATGTATCTTAAATTATTGTCACAAGCAATAAATCAGGAAAACGGCGTGGAAATAGAGGACGATGTTCCTTGTACTGTTGACCTTAATATTTCGGCGCATATTCCCGAAAGCTATATTTCTTCACTCCCTGCGCGCCTTGGCATTTACAAGCGTATTGCCGCAATAAGAACCGATGAGGATGCAAGTGATGTTATTGACGAGTTATGCGACCGCTTCGGCGAACCGCCAAAAGCCGTTATGGGACTTATTGATATTGCAACGCTTAGAAGCAAAGCCGCAAAGGCAAGGATTTATGAAATCACAGCTAACGGCAACACCGCATTTTTGCATATAAACTCTATCGAATCTGAGGTTATGTCTAAAATTTCGGCTCATTTTGGAAATAGATTTATGCTTAAAATGGCAGAAAAGCCAATATACACAGTAAAGCTTAAGCCTAACCAAAAATTATCCGATTTTATTTCAGAGCTTTTAGGTGCTTTTTAAAATTTAGTTCATAATTTTTTAGTAGACTTTTTAATGTATTTATTATATAATAAACAATGTATTTATTACTTTGATTTCACGGAGGAAACAAAATGAAGATTTTTAAAAAAATTGCTGCTCTTTTACTTGTGTGCTTATTAGCACTTTCAGCAGTAGGATGTCACAAAAAGAATGAGATTGCCGTAACGGTTGACGGTTTTGAGTTTACATCTGCATATTATATGTGCGCACTTATAAATGCAAACAGTGAAGCGCAAAACAAGGTTTACGAAACCCTTAAAGAAGATGAACAACAAAAAGAAATTGATTTTTATTCTAAAAAGATTGATGACAAGAATTTTGTTACTTGGGTAGAAGACCGTGCAATTGAAATGATTAAAGAAATTGCCGCTTACAAGTCACTTTGCAAAAAAGCAAACCTTAAGCTTGACGATGAAACAAAAGCAAATGCTCAGTCTTACGCTTCTTACTACTGGCAAAGTGGTTATTCACAGTACTTTGAACCAAACGGTGTTGGCGAAAGCACATATACGAACTTTACCGTTGATTCATATTATTCTTCACTTTACTTTGAACACCTTTACGGTAAAGACGGTGAAAAAGAAATTGCAGCAGATGAGGTTAAAAACAAGATTTACGATAATTTCATTACAGCAAATCTTATAGATGTTACCTTCTCCGAAGAAACCGATAGCGAGAAAACTGCTATTGAAACCAAATTAAACGACTATGCTGCTAAGCTTAAAAATAAGTCTATAACCTTTGAACAGGCTTATAAAGAATATTACGAAATCAAAGACGAGGAAACAAATAATACTACCGAAAGCAATGACCCCAAGCCAAAGGATGAATATGCTACAGTTTTAGGTGCTGAGGGTACAGGCTACGAACACGATTTTTATTCTGATATTCAAAAAATGGCAACAGGCGAAATAAAGGTTATTAAAAAAGAAAATAACGCCGGCTTATTACTTGTTGTAAAACAGGATATTAAAGCCGATGCATTCTATCTCGACAATCTTGATTTAACTGCACGTCATCTTATTAAAGACAAAGAATATTCAGATGATATTTCCAAGACTGTAAAGGCTTTAAAACCCGAAGTAAATAAATATGCTGTAAAGCAATTTAAGGTTAAGAAGATTGTAGAGCCCTCTTATCAATAAGCTAGTACACCGCCTTTTTAAAGGCGGTGTTATTTTATAAAAAATAGCGGTTATGAATTCGTGCTTCATAACCGCTGTTAATAATATTCAATTTTATCCATTACTCTTTTATTCCCTCTTTTTGCTTAACCGAATACGGTCATTTCTTCTTTCTCAGGGCGTTCCCCGAGTAACTCATTTTGCAAATATTTGGAATAGAGTTTTAATTTATATAGTACATTGGAATCACCTTAACAGTTTATTTGATTATATATTTTCTCACAATCATAACTGTCACCATTTATATATTAAATTTCTATATTTAGAAAATTGTTATATTAGTACATTGGATTCACCAAAAAAATTATTATTTTTGAGTTAAGTTTAATTACTTCATTGGACTCACCCTTCCCTTTTATTTTAGAAAACTTTCAGGCGGTGTTAACTCTTTCATTTTATTTTTGCCCCTCCTCTCTTGTTTCTGTTTTTATTATAATCGGTGATGCACAAAAAGTCAAGTAAATGTTGATAACTTTTGTATATTTTTACAAATTGTTCAAAAAACTATGAAAAATTTAGTTATTATGTTAAAATATTAATGTAAAAGGAGTGATACTATGCGTCCTATGAGTCCACCACCTGCCGGTATGCGTGGACCAATGCGAATAGGCGGCGGACCGCGTGGTTTTCTAACCGAAAATGAAAAGCAAAACCGCCCAAAGCTTACCAAAAGCTTACTATTACGCATACTTAAATATTTAAAGCCTTATAAATGGCAATTTTTAGCCGTATTTTCAGCCTTAGTGATTTCGGCGATATTAGGACTTATGCCATCTATAGTTACAGGTAAAATTGTTGACTCTATTATAGCGGGCGGCAATATTAAATTTCTTGTGAAATTATTAGTGATTGCATTTATCGTGCTTTCACTCTCACAAATAATAAGTGTTTTAGAGCAATACATAAACTCTTGGATATCGCAAAAAATAATTTTTGATATGCGAAATGAAATGTATGACCATTTGCAGCATATGCCACACGCTTTCTTCACTAACGAAAAGCAAGGCGATATAATAACCCGTATGAACAGCGATATTAACGGTGTAAGCTCTGTAATATCTGTAATGCTCACCTCGGTATTTAGTAATGTGCTTACTGTTGGTACCTGCGTTTTCTATTTGTTTTATACCGATTGGCGACTTGCGATTGTCGGAATTATGATTTTACCGCTTTTAATTATACCTACAAGGCTTGTAGGTAAACGCCGTTGGGAGCTTGCAAGTATTGTGCAAGAAAAGCACGATGACCTTAATACCCATATAGGCGAAACTCTTTCAGTAAGCGGTTCTATGCTTGTAAAGCTGTTCACAAAGGAAGAAGCCGAATACAATAAATTCAAGCGTATAAATGAAGCAGTAACAAAAACAACTATAAAAGAACGCCGTGCGGGTAGCTGGTTCCATGTCTTTTTAGGATTATTTATACAAATTGCACCTTTGCTTATTTATTTTGCGGGCGGATTTTTGATTATGAGCAAAAGAGACCCCTCTTTAACCGTTGGCGATATAACAATTGTGGTTTCGCTTGTGAACCGCCTATATCATCCTGTTCGTTCACTTTTAGATTTGCAGGTTGATTTTGTTCGCTCGTTAGCGCTGTTTACAAGAATTTTTGAATATCTTGACCGACCACACCTAATTGAAAACCCAAAAAATCCGCAAAAACCGGATTTAAGTGACTGTAAAATTGAATTTTGCGATGTTCGTTTTTCTTATGAAAAAAGCAAGGAAATATTAAAGGGAATTAATTTTAGTGTTCCAAGCGGCGAAATTCACGCTATTGTAGGTACATCGGGAGCAGGTAAATCTACCGTTATCGGTATGATACCGCGACTATATGACACCGATTCGGGCGAGGTTAAAATAGCAAATGTTAATGTTAAGGATTTTGACCTTGCGTACCTTCGTTCAAATATTGGTATTGTTACTCAGGACACCTACCTTTTCAACGGTACTATACTTGAAAATCTCTTGTACGCAAAGCCGAGCGCTAGCGTAGAAGAAATTGAAAACGCTTGTAAGGTTGCAAATATTTACGACTTTATAATGAATTTACCCAATAAGTTTGATACTATTGTAGGTAATCGCGGACTTAAGCTTTCGGGCGGCGAAAAGCAGCGCGTTTCTATTGCTCGCGTTGTACTTAAAAACCCAAAGCTATTGATTTTGGACGAGGCTACATCCTCACTTGATTCTATTTCCGAAAATCTTATAAGCGATGCGCTTAATAAGGTTATGGTTGGCAGAACAAGTATTGTAATTGCACACCGCCTTTCAACCGTTATTGCGGCGGATAAAATAATGGTAATAGATAAGGGCATAATAACAAATGAGGGAACTCATAGCGAATTGCTTGAAAGCAGCCCTAAATATAAGGAACTTTACGAAACACAATTTAAAAAAGTTTTAGATTACGAAATGCATAAACATATTGACTTAAAGCCACAAGACAGTTAAAATAATAGTATGGAGAGTGATAAAAATGGCTGAAATGAATAATGAATATAATCCTGATTTAATTACACTTGCTGATGATGACGGCAAGGAATACACCTTTGAGGTGCTTGACGGTATTGAAACCGATGACGGTAGATATTTAGCGCTTTTACCAACCTATTCTGACCCTAAAAAAATGCTTGAAGAAAGCGGCGAATTGGTAATTGTAAAGGTTGGCGAGGAAGACGGCGAAGAATATTACTACGAAATCGAAGACGACGATGAGTACGAAATGGTTGCCGATGCTTTCATAGACCGCCTTGAAGACTTTTTTGAAATTGATAATAAATAATTAATTTTAACTGAAACAAAGATTTTTCACTATTGAAAAGTCGGGACACCGAAGGCGTGTATTCTACACTCCGAAAGTAGATTTCAGTTAAAGCATATCTTATTGAATTTAACTGAAACGAGGATTTTTCGTTGTGGCGAAGACGAAATGCCGAAGGCGTATATAAAATACTCCGAAGGCATATTTCAGTTAATAACAAACCTTATTGAATTTAACTGAAACGAGGATTTTTCGTTGTGGCGAAGACGAAATACCGAAGGCGTATATTCTACACTCCGAAGGTGGATTTCAGTTAAAGTGTATCTTATTGAATTTAACTGAAACGAGGATTTTTCGTTGTGGCGAAGACGAAATGCCGAAGGCGTGTATGTTACACTCCGAAGGCATTAAGGCAAAGCTACAACGAAAAAGACCGTTTCAGTTCCTGCTCTGTTCGCGGACCGTGACTTATATAACCCTACACTTTTATTATTGGGGCCTTTTCTTGTGCGATGGGCTTGCAGACCTCCCGCGGCTGTGCCGAGTTCGGAAGAAGGGAGCGCGAAGTCGTGCAGACGGCACCCACCTGGCTTTTTCGGCTAGGTTATTTTAAGCACATTACGGCAGAGCGGGACACAGTTGTAAAAAATACACCGATGTATTAAACATCGGTGTTTAGTTTGGGGAAAATTATGAAAAAATTAAAACTGCTATTTGAGGTTTTCTGGGTTTTCTTTAAGATAGGTGCTTTTACCTTTGGTGGCGGCTATGCTATGATACCGCTTATAAGCCGCGAAACCGTAGAAAACAAAAAATGGATTTCCGACCAGGATATTCTTGATATTGTAGCGATTGCCGAGTCCACTCCCGGACCTATTGCAATTAACAGTGCCACATTTGTTGGGTATAAGGTTGCAGGTACCTTAGGAGCGCTTTTTGCAACACTTGGTACAGTAATTCCATCCTTCTTAATTATTTTAATTATTTCGTTTGTATTGGATGAATTTCAACATCTTACTGTTATTAAATATGCCTTTGAGGGTATTCGCGCAGGTGTGTTAGCGCTTGTATTAAAGGCGTTTTGGACTATGTATAAAAAAGCGCCCAAGAATTTGATTTCTTATATAATTTCCGCTTTAGCGTTTATTCTTGCGGCAATTGTTAAGCTTGATATTCTTTACTGTATAATTATTTGCGCCATTATAGGTCTTACATCCTCTATAATTGCAAGAAGGAGGATGAGCAAATGATTTTTTTAGAATTGTTTTTAACCTTCTTTAAAATAGGTGCCTTTACGGTTGGCGGAGGTTACGCAATGCTCCCCTTTATTCAAGAGGAGGTTGTGGCGCATAAGTGGTTAGAACTTTCGGAAATTGTAAACTTTATTGCGGTAAGCGAATCTACACCCGGACCGTTCGCAGTTAATATTGCAACTTATGTTGGAAATCAAGTTGGCGGAATATTCGGTTCGGTTTGCGCAACACTTGGCGTAGTGCTTCCCTCTTTTATAATTATTTTAATAGTAGCAAGAATTTTTGAAAAGTTTAAAACAAGCAAGCTTGTTTCGGGCGTTATGTCGGGACTAAAGCCCGCCGTTATAGGTCTTATAGGCTCGGCGGTAGTTAATATTGGAAAATCTGTTTTTATACCAAACGGTTTTAGTGCCCAAATTTTCACTAGCCCCGCTTTATATGTTTCTATTGTAATTTTCGCCTTATGCGCGGTACTTGCATTTAAAAAGCTTCATCCAATTTTAATTATTGGTATATCTGCTTCACTTGGTATTGCAGCAGGCTACTTACTTTAAAAACAAAAAATGCTTTTCGGTTAAACCGAAAAGCATTTTTGTTTTTTATTTTGCTTTTTTCGCTCTGGCTTTTTGCCATACAACCCACAATGAAGCGGATACGAAAAGTGAAGAAATCGCACCGGATAAAAGACCGAATGCCATAGGAATAGCAAAGGTACGAAGACTTGTAAGACCATAAACTTCAGCAACAAGAATAATTGTTGCTACTGCAAGAATTGTTGTAACGGTTGTTACAATGTTTCTTATCATAACCTTGTTAACACTCATATTAACAAGTGCGCCAAGTTCCATATCGGGATTGAACTTTTCATTTTCACGGATACGGTCGTAAATAACGATTGTATCGTTAAGTGAATAACCGAATATTGTAAGCACAACAGCGATATAGTTAGAGTCAATCTGCAGACCGAAGATAACGCAGATAAAGAAGGAAACGAGCACGTCAAATACCAATGCACAAAGCGCGGTAATTGCGGCAGTAACGCCACCTATCTTTCTAAAGCGCCAACCTACATAAATTATAACTAAAATAGCGGTAATAAGAACTGCTACTAAGCTTTTTGCGAAGAAAGAACCTGCAATTGTAGGACTAACAGAGTTGGAATTATAAATCTCAATCTTGTTGTCCTTGAAGCTATCACTAAGAGCTTTTGTAAGGGCTTCCTGAGTTTCAGCCGAAATAGCATTTTTGCCTGATAAAGCAATTTCAAAGGTTTTTGTATCGCCTGCTAAGGATGTGCTTTGAGTAAAGGTGTATGCCTTGTCAAGCTTTTCATCAATAACCTTTTTAACATCTGCTTCCTTGATTTCATCGGTGTAAGAATAA
>JAZOTR010000009.1:0-44330 GCA_045657745.1 Acutalibacteraceae bacterium | reverse complement strand
TTTACAAGCGATTATTTTACCATCATTAGTTAAGGAAACCTTAATTTTAATATATTCGCCCGACGGATTGTACCACTGGTCGCCCCTTATACCAAAACCTGCAGCCTTAAGTTCAAAAACATAACTACCGCCCGAGGTTTTATATGCCTTTTCAACTAACGAAGAAACATCGGAATATTTTGTAAGGTCGATTTCTGTGAGTTTAGATGCATTAAGCTTTTGCGCCGCCGCGGTAACCTCGCCATATAATTCGTCGCCCAAAGCGCCAATTACATTACCTTGTAAATCTGTTGCAACAAAGTATTCGCCCTTAACAAAGACCAAACCTGTACCGTTATCTGCAGAATAAACAGCCGAAATTTCGCCGATATCTTCAGTAATGAAAACTTCGGTAAATTTACCCTCTGCTTGAGGTAATGCAGTATTAAGATTATCTGCAAGGATTTCTTCCTCGCTTCTAAGGTCTACCGAGCCGCCGTTTAATATTACAAAGGAATTAAGGGCATCCTTAATAGCATTACGATAACCGAGCGAGGTTTTTGTAGAGCCTGAAACAGTATCAACCGAGTCGATTGTTTCAAGAGTTTTATCAACTACCTTACTGCCGTAATCTTTTTCAACACCGTTTGTTTCGCTGCTCGCAATACAGGTAGCGCCTACCACCTTACCTTCGCTATCAACACCGCAAAGGATTACAAGGCCCGAAGCATAGCCCGAGGTAGTCATTTTAAATACATAACCGCCGTTTTTCTCGCTATACGCTTCGGTAACGGTTTCAGGTAATTCTTTTGAAGCTAAATCTATAAGCTCAAAATCCTCACCATTTGGCATAACAACCAAAAGCGCTTTTGCAACAGCATCACTTTCCTGCTTTGCAACAATAGGTGCGGTTATATAATTACTAAAACTTAATAGCAAAGCAACTACTGCACATATTGCCGTTAAAGAGACAACACTTTTTATATGTTTTTTCATTTGTGTTTTCCCCCAAACAATTTTCTTACAGTCCATGACTCAATATACGGATTAAGAATATTCATTAAAAGTATCGCGAATGATACACCCTCGGGATAGTTTCCGTAAAAACGGATAAGCACCGTTATAACTGCGGCGCCAACACCAAAGATTATTTTACCTTTACTGCTTGAAGGAGAGGTTACATAATCTGTAGCCATAAAGAAAGCGCCTAAAATCAAGCCGCCCGAAAGGGTCCAACTAAGCGCCATAGCAAAATCAAAGCCCTCTAACACAAGGCTGAAAGCAAACACGCCTAATATAAAGCTTGTAGGAATATGCCAAGTAATAACCTTACGAGAAATAAGATAAATACCACCGGCTAAAAGCGCTAATTTTGAGGTTTCACCGATAGCACCGCCCACATTACCTAAAAACAAACTAACAAGTGACGGAGAATTACCCGCCAAAATTTCAGGAAGCGGTGTTGCAGAGGAAACTGCATCAGGCAAAACGGGGAAAGCCGCCTTTGCCATTGAAGTAAATGCAACCAACATAAATACACGGGCGGTTATTGCGGGATTTACCACATTACAGCCAATACCACCGAAGATGCATTTAACAATAATTATAGCAAAAACAGAGCCAACTGCCGCTTGCCATAGTGGAACATTTGCGGGTAAATTAAGTCCCAACAAAAGACCTGTTACCACCGCGCTTAAATCACCTATTGTTTGTTCCTTTTTAGCTAATAAATTGAAAATATATTCCGACAAAACGCTTGCCGCAATACAAACAACCAAAACGGTCAATGCCGAAAGACCGAAAATAATTACACCTGCTACTGCTGCGGGCAAAAGAGCAATTATAACATCAAGCATTATTTTAGTTGTTGTAATACTGCTTCTTATATGCGGAGAAACCGAAATTCTAAGCTTTGAATCCATTTTTTATTTCTTCTCCTTCATTTTATATTCTCTTAAAGCCGCCTTAGCAAGCTTATTGTTTTGAACTATAGGACGCTTTGCAGGGCATACAAAGGAACAGCATCCGCATTCTATACAAAGTTCTGCGCCTGCCTTCCCCATCGCTTCGCAATCGTCCTGCTTTAGTGCGCTTGCAATTCTTGTTGGGTCAATACCAAAAGGACAGTTGTTAGCGCACGAGCCGCACTTTATACAAGCGGTTGTTTTTTGAGGCGCCGCCTGTTTTTTGTCAAAAGCTAATATTGCGTTTGTGTTTTTAATAATCGGCACATCAAGATTAGGTACGCTTATACCCATCATAGGTCCGCCGTATAAAACCTTTTTAGGCTCACTCTTAAAGCCACCGCAAAATTCGAATACATCCTTAAGGGGTGTACCTATCGGAACGATTACATTTTGGGGATTGCTTACAGCACCCCCGTCAACCGTTACGCACTTTTCTATAAGCGGCATACCTGTTTTAAGATATTTACCGATTGTAGCTACGGTTGTACTGTTACAAACAACGCAACCAACATCAATAGGTAATTTACCCATTGGTATAACCTTGCCTGTTGTATTGTAAACTAAAACCTTTTCGCCACCCTGAGGGTAAACGCTTGGTAATACCTTTACGCTAACCTCGGCATTTTCAAGCTTAATGCTTTGCATACTTTTTATAGCCTCAGGCTTGTTCTTTTCAATACCAATAACTACATTTTTTATAGCAAAATACTTTGTAAGCATTTCCAATGCAAAAGCAATATCATCCTTATTTTCAACCATTGTAACCGAGTCACTTGTGATATAAGGCTCACATTCAGCGCCATTAATTACAAGCTGTTCAATGTTAAGTGGCTTTTCTGCAGTTCCGAACTTAACATAGGTTGGGAAACCTGCGCCGCCAAGACCTACTATACCGCTTTGCTTTAAGGCATTACTCAAATCCTCTAAGGATTCTACCTTTGGTGCGGTAATTTCGGGGTCAGGCTGCATTTCGCCGTCCGATTCAATTACTATTGCAGGTGCCTTGCTTCCGTTTGAAAGCAAAATATCGGCTACCGACTTAACAGTACCCGAAACGCTTGAATAAACAGGTGAAGAAACAAATCCACTTTGCTCCGCTACAAGTGTACCGACATAAACCTTATCACCGCTCTTTACAACAGGCACCGCAGGAGCGCCTATATGCATTACGGTTGGAAGGGTAACGGTTTTAATATCAGTCATTCTTACAGGCGAAGAATTTGCCGTATTTTTATTATGGGGAAGATGAATTCCTTTAAGTTTAAAAGCCATAATTTTTTTACCTTTCAATTAGCAATTTTAATCAATTATACTATAATCTATATAATATGTCAATTATGTAGCACCAAGTAAGGTTTGTAATATTCTTTGGCTAAGATTACATTATTTCGCGGAAATAAAGCCCTCTTGTATATTTATCCGAACAACATTTTCCGTTTTTGTAATCCGAAATTATTTTGCAAAGTTCGTCTTTTGTTTCGTTTGTAAAATAAAGAATTTGAAAATCAACCGAAGAAAATAAGCTTTGCTTATCGGAAAGCATAATCGGAACAGAATTTAAAAGTTCGCTGTACCCCATTCGGCAACGAATCGGAAACTCTATTCCCTTGCGGTCTGTAATTGTATTTCTCCCATTACATTCTTCACAATTTATACCGTTTTTTATAGGACAATTTTTAAAGAGCATTAGCGGTATTTTTCCGTAGCTTATAAGACCTTTTGGAATATCGCAAGCTAAAGAATTAATATTTTCGAGTAACAATTCGCTTGAAACCACCACCGAAGAAATTCCTAATTCCTTTGCGCTTTTAAGTGAATAACTGTTAAAAATGTTAAGCCCCGTATCTGCCATAATTTCGAAGCCCGTATTACGAGCGATTTCTACCGCCGCAATATTACCGCAAAGCGCCGTTTTAAAGCCTTTTTCTCTGTATTCTTCAAGCCTTTTTTTGATAGCTTTTTCACTTACTATTCCGCGCGGAATTTCAACAATATTTCTTACATTTTCTATTAACTTGAAATCCTTTTCAAGCGGTACTATAACCGCCGAAATTCCGCTCAAATCCGAAGGAATTTGTTCCTTGCTTTCAAGTCTTACATATATTTGCGGTTTCTTGATTTTATTGCATTTTTCCTTTGTGAATTCAAACTCTGCATCTGTGGGCAAATGCTTGATTTCGCTTCGCTTGCCGTCAAGCATTTCACAAGCGTTTCTTCTTAGTTCATTAAGTTCGCTTTTAGGCACAAAAAGTCCGTCATCAACCTTAGCATCAATACCTGATTCAATATACGCTGTTGAGCCGAATTTAGAAATGCTTTTAATCGCGTCATCGGCAGTAATTGCCCTGTTTTGCGCCGTTTGCGGAATATTTCCCGTAGCGCAAACCTTGTTTTCGCCGTCGAAAAGAGTTAAGGAAATAGGCTTATTTTCTTCAATTTTTAGCTCTACTTCAATTTTAACGCTTTGCCTTTCCTTTCTGTAAAGCTCGTGCAAAATCGGAAACGCTTTATCGGCCGAAACTACATCCTCTTTAGTTCTTATTCCAAACATTTCTTTGCCTAATTTATTGTAATAATAACCACTCGTAAAGCCCGAGCGCGAAAAAACATTTTGAAGCGTTTCAGAAAGCTCGGCTTCTACTTTTCCGCTATCAAGCGCTTGTCTGCAAGCGTGAGTGGCAGCGGCAACATATTCAGGTCGCTTCATTCTACCCTCTATTTTAAAAGAACGAACACCAATTTCGTATAATTCGCTTATATATTCAAGCAAAGATAAATCCTTAAGACTTAAGTCATATCCCGTACCGCCCGAAACCTTAAAGGGCAGTCTGCAAGGACCTGCGCAAAGACCGCGGTTACCGCTTCTTGTGCCCAAGAAAGCCGATAAAAGACATTGCCCCGAAACAGACATACAAAGTGCGCCGTGAACAAATGCTTCTACTGTAATATCATATTTTTTTGCTTCTTTGCAAAATTCTTTTAAAGCTTCAAGTGACATTTCGCGAGCTACTACCACCTGTGTAAAGCCAAGCTTTTTAAGTACAGGCAAAGCGGAAATACTGTGAACCGACATTTGAGTGGAGGCGTGTAACGGCAGATTCGGTAGATGCTTATGAAGTATTTGTGAGAAACCAAGGTCTTGAACTATAATACCGTCAATCCCTATGTTATAGGCACTTTTTGCTAATTCAAAGGCGTCTTCAAGCTCGGTATCTTTAATAAGTATATTAAGGGTCAGATAAACCTTTACCCCGCGAATATGGCAATATTCTACCGCTTTTTTTAATTCTTCTACGGTAAAGTTTTGGGCATTTCTTCGCGCAGAAAAATCCTTTGCGCCAAGATAAACTGCATCCGCTCCACTTTTGACTGCTGCCTCTAACATTTCCCACGAGCCAACGGGAGACAGAATTTCGCCCTTAAAATTCTCTAACACTTAATATCACCTCCACTACATAATACCTTAAAACGAGAGAAATTTAAAGTGTTTTTTCTTTACAATAGCTGTCGTTGTTGTTATAATAGTTGTAAACTACTAAAAGAAGGTTTTATTTATGAAATATTTAGTACTTTTATGTGATGGTATGGCGGATACGCCAAATGCTATACTGGATGGAAAAACTCCAATGGAGCTTGCTAACAAGCCTATTATTGATAACTTGGCAAAAACCGCCGAGGTAGGTCTTTGTAAAACAGTTGGAAAGGGATTAAAGCCCGGTAGCGATGTTGCCAACCTTTCAGTTTTGGGATATGACCCTTATGTTTGTTACACAGGTCGTTCTCCGTTAGAGGCGGCTTCAATAGGTGTTGACTTAAAGGAAACCGATGTTGCTTTAAGATGCAATATCGTAACCCTTTCAGACGAAGAAAATTATGCCGACAAAACTATGGTTGACTATTGCTCGGGTGATATTTCAACTGCCGAAGCGCATAAAATTATTGAAACGGTTGAAAAAGAGCTTGGAAGCGATATTTACAAATTCTACGGCGGCGTAAGCTCCCGCCACTGCCTTGTTGTAGATAACGGCACAACCGAACTTGGCAATATGGTACCGCCGCACGATATTAGCGGTAAGGTTATTGGTGAATATTTAAGCGACAATGAAAACGCCAAGCCATTAATCGAGCTTATGAAAAAAAGCTATGATATTTTAAAAGACCACCCCGTAAATATTGAAAGACGCAAAAAGGGGCTTAACGAAGCAACCTCTATTTGGCTTTGGGGCGAGGGCAGAAAACCCGCTTTACAAAACTTCTTAGAGAAAAACGGTGTTAAAGGTTGTATTGTAAGTGCGGTTGATCTTCTTAAAGGTATTGGTATTTGCGCCGATATGCAAACTCCTGAAGTAGAAGGTAGCACAGGTTACCTTGATACTAACTTTGAAGGCAAGGCTAATGCCGGTATTGAAGCCTTTAAAAACGGTTGTGACCTTGTATACCTACATATTGAAGCACCTGACGAGTGCGGTCACCGCGGCGAAGCGGAAAATAAGGTTAAGGCTATTGAATTAATCGAAGATCGCACATTAAAATTAATGCTCTCTTATTTAGAAAGTTGTGGGGATGATTACAGAATTTTAATTATGCCCGACCACCCCACACCGCTTGAAATTAAGACCCATTCAAGCGAGCCTGTGCCCTACTTATTGTATGATAGCTCTAAGAATCTTGGCGGTGTAGAAGCCTTTACTGAAAGAGAAGCTGCCGCTACGGGAAATTTTGTAGAACACGGCCCTGACATAATGGAAAAATTGCTTCAAAAATTGTAATCTTTTTATTATGGCAAAATGCCAAATAAACCTACATAAATCGTTATTATGTAAACCTTTTTAACCGAAAAAGTTATTCAACTTATCCACCGATATTTTAACACTTATTACCCCTATTTGTTATGAAATTAAGGGTTTGAGACTAAAAATCGGTGGATAACTATGTTGATAAGTTGAAAAACCCGTTAATAAGTAATAATGACGGTTAAAAAATTATGTAAAGCATTTCGATAAATTTCGACAAAAAATTTCACCCAAAAGGAAGCCCTATGAAACGCACAAAATTAAAGGACAGACTTCTTCCTCCTTACACTAAGGGGGAGGAAATTTTTAATATGGTTTCACATATAGCAGGCGGCGGTTTAGGTGTTATAATTGCCGCCTTATGTATTGTGAAAGCCTTCTTGAATCACGATGCCTACCAAATTGTAAGCTCGTTTATTTACGGCTTTTCAATGATTATACTTTACACTATGTCAAGCGTATATCATGGACTTGTACCCGTAACCGCAAAAAAGGTTTTTCAGATTATAGACCACTGCGCCATTTTTATACTTATTGCAGGAACTTACACCCCGTTTGCGCTATGCTCTATAAGGGAATATAACACAGCATTAGGTTGGTGTCTTTTCGGTTTTGTATGGGCTATATCTGCTTTGGGCGTAACCCTTAATGCAATAGACCTAAAAAAATATAGCCTTTTTTCAAATATTTCCTATATTGCGGTAGGCTGGTGCATAGTTTTCATAATCAATCACACTATAAAAGCAATTTCTATGAGCGGCTTTTGGTGGCTGCTTGCAGGCGGTATTGCTTATACCATAGGCGCCGTGCTTTACGGTATTGCGGGTAAATTCGGCTACCGCTATGTGCATTCTATATTCCATCTGTTTGTAATTATAGGTACTCTTCTCCAAGCAGTATGCATATTTTTCTATGTTTTAGTTTGAAAACCGATTGATTTCCACATTTTAATATGCTATACTTTTTTTATCTTGTGGGGAAACAGGTGTAAATCCTGTACGAGCCCGTCGCCGTGAGGTACAAAAATGCTATTTTTCTTGCTCGGTGCCGCAAACCGAGGACATACCATTGGATTTTTCTGAGAAGGTGGAAGATAGCGTACCGCAGTCGAAATATCCGCAAGATAAAAGCCTTTAAATAAACTGCGAAGGCCAGTTTTAAGGCAAAAAGTAAAAAGGAGAATACAAATTATGAAAAAGACAAACATTAAATCAATGTTGTCGTTTATCGTTTGTATGGTGCTTATTGCGGCTATGGCATTGTTTACAATCGGTTGTAACGATAACTCCACCTCATCTGACCCGACGGATACCATTCTTAATGAAACAGACATCCGTGAACTCGGTGATGGCGCAACACAGGTTTCCTTTACAGTTGTTGACCAAAACGGCAAGGAAGCTCACTTTATCATCCACACAGATAAAACAATTTTAAGCGACGCCTTGTTGGAGCACGACCTTATAGCAGGCGAGGACAGTGAATACGGGCTTTATGTTAAAACCGTAAATGGAACTACACTTGACTATAACAAGGACGGCAAGTATTGGGCATTCTATGTTAACGATGCTTATGCCACTAAGGGCGTAGAAAAAACCGAAATTGATGCTTCTGCAAAATACCGCTTTAAAGCCGAATAATTATGAAGGTAAACATTAAAGAAATTGCAGTTTTTGCTATGCTTGGAGCTTTAATGTGCATTTCAAAGTTCGTTATGGAGCCGCTACCAAATATGCACTTATTAGGTGTGTTTACGGTAGCATTTACGGTAGTATACCGCCAAAAAGCCCTTTATCCTATATACATATTTGTTTTCTTGACCGGCGCACTTTGGGGCTTTGGTCTATGGTGGATACCTTACTTGTATGTGTGGACTGTGCTTTGGGGCGCTACAATGCTTCTACCCAAAAATATGCCTAAAAAAGTAGCACCCATAGTTTACATTACCGTATGCGGATTACACGGCTTTTTATATGGCGTAATTTACGCTCCGTCACAAGCGCTGCTTTTCGGGCTTGATTTTAAAGGAATGATAGCTTGGATAGTTTCAGGCTTTCCTTTTGATATAATTCACGGAATAAGCAATTTGTGCTTAGGCGTGCTTATAGTCCCAATAGCAGTAGTACTTAAAAAGACGCAAAAATTTACAAACTAATAAAAATGACAGAAGCGCAAAGGCGTTTCTGTCATTTTTCATGCTTATTAACTTAAATTTATATTTCTATTTATTTCGTCTACTAATGTATGCTCCTTAATCATATGCTCTACCGTAGCATAAAAAGCCTCGCTCAGTCTCAAATTTTGCGAATTTATATACACTCTCGGATTATTCGTTTTAACTAACTTTAAAAATTCCAAAAACGAAGCATTAAGAGCTTTGAATTCTTCAAAAATCGGTAAAATAGCTAATTTCTTTATCGGTTTTTTAAGGCTTGATAAATTAAACGCTATTAAATTAAACTTATTGCAAATTTCGGTTAAAAATTCCTTTGAATAGCCGTTAATAGCATTATAAAAAGCGTTATTTCCCATTAAAAGTGAAGGGTGCATAGAGCCAATTATACACCAAAAATACATTTGGTTATAAATGCAGGAATATGTATAATTTGAAAAAGACAAAAAGTATTCGGTAATAAGCACATTGCCAACACGATTATTAACCGCAAAAATTGCATTGATATACCTTTGCTCGTAAATATAATGAAAAACCGATTGCTGTAAAATCGGGTAACCCGAAAAGCCCTCGTACTTAATTCTTTCAAGCAAATTTATAAACCGCGCGTTTATTTTAAAAAATATCGCAGGTTTTGGAATTAACCGAGGATTACCGCTTTTATACATTTGGTTTATTTTTTTAAATTCTTCGTATAAACTTTCAAGTTCAGCCTTAAAATACGGCTGTAAAACCGCCGTTGTGCCCTGTGACAACTTTAAAAGCGAGGTTATATGCTGAAAACTGTTTTCACTCCAAAAAGCCACCGCTTTAATCATAACTTCATTCGAAATATTATTTTGGCAATTAATAAAATTCATACCCTACCCCTTTCGGTTTTAGTACAAATTTATTCGGTTACTCAAAATATAATGATACTTTTTTCAAATTTCTTCCTTTTTTATTGATATTTCAATATTATTTAAGTATAATATATATAATATGGGATAATTGTATCGAAAAGAGGTCATAAAATTGGATTGTATACAATTTTTTAAACAAATTAAGGGTAAAAAAATTGCGATGTGCGGAATTGGTGTTAGTAATACTCCGCTCATTTTGAATTTTTTAAATAAAGGCGCCAAGGTTTACGCTTGTGACAGACGCACAAAGGAAATGATTGGCGAGGTTGCCGACCAATTGGAAAAAGCAGGCGCTGAGCTTCGCTTGGGCGACGGTTATTTAGATAATTTAGAGGTTGATATTATCTTCCGTACCCCCGGTATGAGCTTTAATTTGCCTGAGCTTGAAGCCGCAAGAAAAAAAGGTATTGCAGTTACAAGTGAAATGGAAGTATTTTTCGATTTATGCCCCGCAACAATTTTTGCAGTAACAGGGTCGGACGGTAAGACTACCACAACAACCCTTATTGCCAAAATGCTTGAAGCCGAGGGTAAGCGAGTATTCGTAGGCGGAAACATAGGTAAGCCCTTGCTTCCCGAAATTGAAAACATAACAAGTGATGATTTTGTTGTGGTTGAGCTTTCTTCTTTCCAATTAATATCTATGCGTAAAAGTCCCGATGTTGCGGTTGTAACAAATGTTGCGCCGAACCATCTCGACGTGCATAAGGATATGGATGAATATGTAGAATCGAAGAAAAATGTTATTCTACATCAACACGCTTTTTCAAGAACTGTGCTTAACGAGGACAATGACATTACAAACAGCTTTAAGCCATTTGTACGCGGTCAGTCACTTTCGTTCAGTATGGAAAGCAAACTTACAAACGGTGCTTGGTGTGACGGTAGCGGAACTATTCATATGTCCTACCGCGGTATTGATGCACCCATTATGCACCGCGATGAAATTGCTATTTTAGGCGACCATAATGTTGAAAACTACCTTGC
Organism: Acutalibacteraceae bacterium; assembly: GCA_045657745.1. Classification (GTDB taxonomy): domain Bacteria; phylum Bacillota; class Clostridia; order Oscillospirales; family Acutalibacteraceae; genus UBA737. The sequence continues at coordinate 33,532 of JAZOTR010000009.1, read as the reverse complement.
GGCAATTTCTGCTGTTTGGGGCTATGTAAGTGTGGATTCCATTAAAAAGGTTGCACACGAATTTATGGGTGTTGAACACCGAAATGAATTTGTACGCGAAGTAAACGGCGTTAAATATTATAACGATTCTATTGCCACAAGCCCGACAAGAACAATAGCCGGACTTAAGGCGTTCAACCAAAAAGTATGGCTTATTGCAGGCGGATATGATAAGCATATTCCTTATGAGCCAATGGTACCCTATGTACTCGAAAAGGTAGAAAAACTTTTGCTTTGCGGTGCTACGGCAGAAAAAATTGAAACTGCCGTTAAAAATGATAAAGGCTATAACGGCACACCCGAAATTATAAGGATAGAAAATATTGCTAAGGCGGTTGATTATGCTTACAAAAATGCAAATAAGGGCGATGTTGTTACATTAAGCCCTGCATCGGCCAGTTTTGACTGCTTCCCCAATTTTGTAGCAAGGGGTAATCACTTTAAGGATTTGGTACAAAAGCTATAATGGAAATCAAGGATTTACTTTTTACACTTTCAGGTCTTGATGCTGTAGGAAACATTGCTGACGCCAGTGATAAGGCTTATGAAATTTTATCGAAATACACTAAAACTGAGAGAATGTCTAATTTAACCGTAATCGGCTTTTTAAAAGGAAAAGCCGATTATACCATTATGCTTGACGCTCATATTGACCAAATAGCAATGATTGTAACCGATGTTGACGATAACGGCTTTTTGACTGTATCAAATTCGGGCGGTATTGATATACGTATGCTACCGTCACGCGAGGTTACAGTGCACGGAAAAGAAAAAATTTCCGCCGTATTTTGCAGCACTCCACCCCACCTTGCAAGCGGTGAGGTTGAATATAGCGATATTTCAAATATCAAGCTTGATACTCTGCTTGGCAAAAAAGCCAAAGAAATTATTTCAGTTGGCGATTATGTTACCTTTTCGGCAACTCCTTTTGAAATGGGTAATCTTTTGTGCGGTCGTTCCTTTGATGACCGCGCCGCAGTTGCTTGTATTTTAGAGGTTGCAAAGCGCCTTAGCGGCAAAAAATTGCCTTGTAATGTCGCCTTTGTATTAAGTGACGGTGAGGAATTAGGTCTTCGCGGTATTCGTACTGCTTCCTTTAAGGTTAACCCAAATGAAGCTATCGCAGTTGACGTTTCTTTTGGTGACGGACCCGATATTTCGACGGATGATTGCGGAAAATTAGGAAAAGGCGGAATGATTGGCATTTCCCCCTCACTTGATAAGCGCGTTTCACAAAAGCTTATAGATATTGCAAAGGAAAATAACATTCCCTATCAGTTAGAGGTTATGGGAAGTAGCACAGGCACCAACGCGGATATGATAAGTGTTACACGTGAGGGTGTTAAAACCACTACCCTTTCAATACCGCTACGAAATATGCACACCGAGGTTGAAACCCTTGACATTAAGGATTTATACTCGGTTTGTGATTTGCTTGAAAAATATATCCTCTTAGGTGGTGTAGGTAATGCTTGATTTATTGAAAAAACTATGCCTTCTTGACGGTACCTCGGGTGATGAAGACTGCGTAAGAGAATTTATTATATCCCAAATTGACGGATATTGCGATTATAAAACCGATAATTTAGGAAATATAATTTGCTTTAAAAAAGGCAAGAAACAACCTGCAAAAAAGGTTATGCTTGACGCTCACATGGACGAGGTTGGGCTTATTATAACCTCGGTCACTGCTGACGGATTTTTAAAATTCAAAACCGTAGGCGGTATTGATACTGCCGCTTTGATGTTTAGAAAGGTTAAAATCGGTGGTAAAGTAAACGGTGTTATAGGCGGAAAACCGATACACTTAATTAAGGGTGACGCCCGTAAAAAATTACCCGAAAGCGATAGTCTTTATATCGACATTGGTGCCGCTTCTAAGACCGAAGCACTCGAAAAAATAAGCCTTGGTGACAGGGCGGTAATAGAAAGCGATTTTCTATTATCGGGCGATATTATTAAGGCTAAAGCGATTGATGACCGCATTGGTTGCGCTGTGCTTATCGGTCTTTTAAAAAGTGACAGTGAATACGATTTTTACGCTTCGTTCTCTGTTCAAGAGGAAATTGGCACTCGCGGTGCTAAAACCGCTACCTATTCTATTAATCCCGATGCAGCACTCGTAATAGAGGCTACAACCGCCGCTGATATTGCAAATGTACCTTACGATAAAAAAGTATGTAAATTAGGCGATGGCGCCGTAGTATCTTTTATGGATAAGGGCACCGTTTATGACAAAAATTATTACAACGCTGCTTTACAAAGTGGTATTGCTTGCCAACCCAAAAAAGCGGTTGCAGGCGGTAATAATTCGGCGGGAATTCATTTGACACGCGAGGGTGTACGAACTCTTGCTATTTCACTTCCGTGCAGATATATTCATTCGGCTTCTTGTGTTGCAAATCTGCAAGACTGCAAAAATGTTGAAGCTCTTGCAAAATATATGCTGAACGGAATTTGTGACGGTAGTATTAAATGATAAAGCTTGTAACAGAATTACCCGAGCTTGACTTTTTATCTGCTGAAGCGGTCAAAATCAAATGCCTTTATGACTGCTATAAAAACGACAGTCATGTTATGTTTTGGATTCAAGACGAAAATAAAGCTTATATTTCTATGACCGATGGAAATATGATAATATTTAATAACGGCGCGAACTTAGAAGAACTTTCACAATTCGTAGCTGTTTTAGGGCCTGTTTGTGTTTTTAGCGATATAGAAACCTTAAAAGCAATCGGATGCGAGCCGCCCGAAAATATTAATATAATGTACCGCAAGGCAAACTTAACGGGCGAAACCGAAAGTGAGCAAATGTCAAGCAAGGAAATTTATAATTTGCTTGATGTAGACGGACTTTCCTTACCTGAATACCCCTATTTTGCGGTAGATTATTGCAAACGGCTTAATATGGGCAGCGCTAAATACTTTGCGCTTAAAAATAAGTGCGCAATTATAACCTTTAACTCGGGAAACAAAGCAATTATTAACGGACTTGCAAGTCACCAAAAGGGATATGGCAGTATTGCTTTAACTGCCGCCCTACAGCAAAATTACGGCAAGGACTTTTTGGTTTGTTGCAGAGATACCGTTAAACCTTTTTACGAAAAAAACGGATTTGAAAAAATATATAATGCAGGATATTGGGTGAAAAAACGTGAATATAACTAACTTTTTTAAAATTGATAACGACCTTTTAGAAATGGACAAGCGTTCCCTCAAAGAATGCGCTCCCATTTTTGAAAAAATAGATAATGTCACCGAATTTAATCAACTTAAGGTTTTGAACGCCTTTATTAAAAACGGTGTTAACGAAGCGAATATGGCAGGTTCTACAGGCTACGGCTACGACGATAAGGGCAGAGAAATTTTAGAGCGCGTTATGGCGGACTGTATGGGCGCCGAAGACTCTTTAATGCGCCATAATTTTGTATCGGGAACCCACACTCTTACGGTTGCTTTATTCGGTATTTTAAGACCGAACGACAAGGTTTTGGTTTTAACAGGCAGACCGTACGACACCATAACAGGCGTTTTTGGAATAGACGAAAAAACCGACGGCTCACTTAGTGATTTCGGCGTAATCTACGACCAAGTTGAATTAAAAGCCGACGGCACACCCGATATTGAAGAAATTAAGAGCCGTCTTGCAAAAGACAGCTACAAAATGGCTTATATTCAGCGTTCACGCGGTTACAGTACCCGCCCAACGCTTACTATTGACGATATTGAAATTTTATGTAAAACTGTTAAAGAGGTTTCGCCCGACACTTGTATAATGGTTGATAACTGCTACGGCGAATTTGTTGAGAAAAAAGAACCCTGCGAGGTTGGAGCCGACCTTATTGCAGGCTCGCTTATTAAAAACCCCGGTGGCGGTATCGCCCCCACAGGCGGATATATCGCAGGCAAAAAGGAACTTATTGAAAAATGCTCCTACCGTTTAACCTGCGCAGGCGTAGGACGCGAGGTTGGCGCCACACTCGGCCATTCGAGAGAACTTTATTTAGGACTTTTCCAAGCGCCCCATGTTGTTGGCGAAGCGCTTAAGACCGCAGTTTACGCTTCGGATTTGCTTCAAAACCTCGGCTTCCCTGTTTCCCCAACACCTAACGAAAAACGCGGCGATATTATTCAGTGCGTAACCTTAGGCAGCGCAGAAAAACTTATTTCATTCTGTCAAGGTATGCAAAGCGGCGCGCCTGTTGATTCCTTTGTAGTACCTGAGCCTTGGGATATGCCGGGCTACACCGACCCTGTAATTATGGCAGCGGGCGCATTTACCTTAGGCGCTTCAATCGAGCTTTCTGCCGATGCGCCAATCCGTCCACCGTATGCTGCTTGGATGCAGGGCGGTCTTAACTTCCACAGCGCAAAAGCAGGAATATTATTAGCGGCGCAAAAAATGAAAGAAAAGGAGTAAGTTTATGAAACAGATTTTCCAAGGCGAAGTATATGAAATTCTTCCTATGCCTAACGGAATAATTTTTTCATACTGTAAGGATATAATTGACCAAAATGTAGTTGTAGCTTTTAAAATGCTATCATTCGAAACAGGTCGTTTTACCGATATTGCCAAAAACATTTATTTACTAACTAAATTTGGAAACAATTATAAAGCCGTAATAGAAAATTGCGAAAACTATATTACAGTTAGGTCTATACTCCTTCCAAACGGAAAGGTTTTCTTGCTTTCACAAAACGGCGAGGCGCAATTAATTGATACCGACGGCACACCAATTTGGAAAGGTACACTTGCGTACCGTGGATTTACTGCTACCGATATTGTGCTTTACAAAAACTCCCTTTGGGCTTGTTATTTTGACAGTAATGTTATGGTGCGCTACAACCTTTCAACCATGCGCGAGGAACTTAGAATTGGCGGTAACAAATCCCCTTTTAACAACCCTAAAAGCCTATTTATTGAGGATAGTTGCGTAACCGTTTGTAATCACGGCTCGAAAAAGCTTACCCAAGTGAATTTAGAGTCCTACACAACGCTTGACGGCGAGGAATTTGAAGAACCCGTTAAGCAATATATCAAGGCGGATAAATACCGCTTTGTGCTTTTAGATTCAGGCGTATATATGATTTAAAAAAACACCGAAACTTTCGTTTCGGTGTTTCATTTTAATATTCGTTTTTTAATGATTTCGGAAATGTAAAAAGCTATCGCTATGGCAATAATATCCTTTAAAAATATTGCTAAGAATATCAATACCGTTAAGCTTAATATTTCAGTTCCCGTAATTAAGCAAAAATAAGCAATTCCTATGCAGTACATAACCGCAGCGCCAAGAATTCCTATTAGTATTTTCTTTAACTTTCCGTTAAAGCTATATGCCATTCCGCAAAAAATTGCCAACGGCAAAAAGCCTATTACAAATCCACCGCCGGGGTCAGTTATGTGGTGAAATCCACCGCAAAAGCCCGAAAAAATCGGCATCCCCAAAACGCCTAAAAGTATATACCCCAAAACCGAAAAGGCGGATTTTTTAACTCCTAAGGTATAACCGCAAAGGGCAATGCCAAAGGTTTGAAGTGTTACAGGGAAAAACGGAGTTGGAATCATAATTTGAGCGCATACCGCAATTACAGCAACAAAAAGCGCACAAAAAATTATATTTACGGTTTTACTCTTCATACTATCCCCTCCCCCAAAAATTATACATACTAAAAAAACAAATGTCAATCTATTAAAGAATTGGCATTTATTATTTTTCTTATTCATTTCAAATTATAAATATCCTAAAAATCGGCTTGACTTTTTTAACTAACTCAGTTATAATGGCATAGGTTAGGCGAAACAATCTTGTTTCGCCACAAAATCTTTGATTTTGCGCCAAATTTTCAAAAAAATTTGTCCTATCCCATTGTAATGATTGTCGTGCAAAATTAAATATTAGAATTTAATTTTGCTTAAGCCACTTTCTAAGTGGCTTATCGAAACGAGTTTTAGCGTTTCGATAAACTACAATCATTATAATTATCTATGCTTTTGTAAGCGAATTAATATGTCGAGGCGTGGCTCAGTTTGGTAGCTTTGAGTTTGAGCGCATCCTGTGGATGATTAAGCGAAAACGAAAAGGCGCAGCGGTCGACAAGCGAGAAACGGCAGTTTCGAGTCGTCGGGTACCGCAAGAGTAAGCGAAGTAGCAGCGCGGAGAAAATAGTTAGCTAAATCTTAACAAAAGCAAAATTCAATATGTCGAGGCGTGGCTCAGTTTGGTAGAGCGCTGCGTTCGGGACGCAGAGGCCGCAGGTTCGAATCCTGACGCCTCGACCATTTTTTGAAAGCACTTGTATTTTGAACTGCCCCAATTTGTGCAGACAGCATAAAAAGGCACACTATGGTAGTGCGTATTAAATTTTAAGCGACATACTGACTTCGTTTTTCAAGCGGAGTCAGTTTTGTTTTTATCTGTATTCTTTCATAATTGTAGAAATGAATGTATTCTCCTATGAGGAGGCGAGCCTCCTCATAGGTTTTGAGTTTTGTGCGATAAATGCACTCCGTCTTAAGAATCGAGAAAAAGTTTTCAGCCATCGCATTGTCATAAGGATTTCCTTTGCTTGACATTGAAGGCGTTATGCCGTATGATTGTGTTAGCTTAAAATATCCGTGTGAGGTATATTGAAAGCCTTGGTCACTGTGGAGCTGCAACTCTGCGGTGACCTTTTCTTTTTTCTTTGCTTCTTTAATTGTGCTTAACACAAGGTTGATATTTTGCTCTGTTCCTGTTTTGTATGCAACTATGCTATTGTCGAATAAATCTCTGATGATAGATAAGTACAATGTCCCTTGCGATGTCTTTATGTACGAAATGTCCGTAACCCATTTCTGATTTGGTTTTTCTGCCTTAAAATTTCTTTTAAGAAGATTTTTATATCGATGAAAACATTCCCCATAATTTCTATACCTTTTTCTCCTAACCACTGACAGCAGATTGTATTTCTGCATTATTCGCAAAACCGTTTTTGGGTTGCGATAAATTCCATTTCTTTCAAGCCATATATGTACTCTTCGGTAACCGTAAGTTCTGCCACACCGTTCTTGACATTCTTGTATTTTTTCTGCCAATGGTAGATCCTTTGCCGGAATATCCATTCGTGATACATAACCGTAATATCCGCTACGTGACACCTTGAAGAATCGACACATTTCACTAATTGAATACTTATCTTTGTGACGGTAAATTACCATATATTTTACGCTTGTTCTCACTTCCTTTCTGTGAGCAAGAGAAAATCCCGCAACAATTCATTTTCCATTTTTAATCGTTTATTTTCATACTTATATTCCTGCAAGGTCTTTGCAGGCTTTCTTCCTCTTGCCTTTGGAACTCGTTCATGATCTTTACTTAAACCACACCAAGTTTGAATCGCCCATCGGCTTATTCCGTATTCTTTACTTAACGATTTTACTGATTGACCGTTTTCTTGTTTTTGTCGTATCTCATTTTTTATACTTTCCGGATATCTTTTTGTTCCCTTTTTTCCAGCCATAACAAAACCTCCTATGGTAGTTCTTTAATTCTACCATAGGAGGTGCTTTTTTTCTATTGTCCGTTTTTACTGGACTTGTTCATTTTGCAGGTGCTTTCTTTTTTTGTTTTATTAATCCTTGGATTCGAACCTACGGTTCGTTTACTCTTGCGGTACCCGACTCTGCACTCGCTTGGTGCACGGTGCAATCGTCGACCGCGGCGCTTCCTTTTGCTCGCTGTATCGTCCACCGGACGCGCTCGCAACGTCACCTGTCGCCTCGACCATTTTAAAAAGCACCTGTATTTCGCAGGTGCTTTTTTCATTCATATCTGCGTCTTATCACTGTGTCCTAAATAACAAAAAAACATATACTAATAATGATACTTATTAAGGGGCATTATCTGATATGAATTCATTGGAACTAACAACCGCAATAAATACACTTGCCAATGCTATTGCTTGCAAGCTAACGATTGATGAAACCGCCCTTTTAGCAAGTGTTCTTGTTCAACTTGGGGATACGCTTGCCACTATTGCAACTCGGGAAAGTTTTTGTTTAGATAAAAAATCAAGTCGGTAAGAATTTCCTTACCGACTTTTTAATTTAATATTTAATTTTGTAGTTTTCGCCGGTTACGCCTGCGATAGCGCCCTCTTTTACAAGCTCGGCGTTATCAACGTGAAAAATCATCCATTTGTTTTTAGCCCACAAAAGTTTATCATCATATTTGCCGTTAAGTTGGGTGTTAGTGCCTTCGGGTAAAGCCACAACCCAACCAAAGCCCTCGCTTTGGACCTCACACGGACCGTAGTGAAGTGTTGTAGCGTAGCACTCTAAAACAGTGCCTGCGGGAACATAAAATGCCTTGAAGACGGAAGTATCAATCTTATTATCTTCAACTTCCCATACATGACCTACAATAATTACAAGGTCGGTTACCGCTACATTAATTTCGCTTGAGGTGTGCCATTCGGTTGCGTTAAAGTAATTGTTGTTACCCCAACAATAGCCTACCTGAATTCTCATTTCGCCGAAAAATTTAGTCTTTATTTCGCCTGCTATTGAAAGTTTTTCAAAGGCTTCTAAACTTGGTACATAATTTGAGCCGTTACCTTTGTTTTCTATTTTTTTAGCCTCGGTAATAATTTCAGAAATGTCTACTCCCTCAATTATTCTACCGTAGCTTGCAAATTCCTTAGAATTAACATCGAGTATTTCTAATTCGGGATTTTTTAATTTTAATTCGTTTAACATAACAATCTCCTTTTATACGGTATATGCCTGTCTTGAAATTACGTGGTCTTGATATTCCTTATCAAGCTCTACGAAGTATGCGCTCCAACCCCAAATACGAACAACCAACTGTCTGTAATTTTCAGGGTGCTTTTGTGCGTCAAGCATTTTATCAAGATTTACGGTGTTAAGCTGTAATTGATGACCGCCGCGGTCAATAAAGTTCTTAACAAGAAGGCCTACCTTTTCAATTCCGTCATCATCGGCAAATATGCTTTGATGGAATTCGAGTGTCAACGGACCACCGTTCATAGCATTTTCGAAATGCTGCTTTGTCATAGAAGCGATAACTGATACCGGACCCTTAACCTTTGCGAAAAGCGAAACAGAATAGTTAGTACCGAACGGTTCTTTTTCTCGTCTACCGTCAGCCGAGGCGCCGATTTCGTTTGCATGCCACAAGTAATACATAGCGCTACCTGTACCCGCGCGGAATATACCGCCACGACAGTTTGTTTTGCCCTTTAACGCATTACCGAAGGTGTCTAAAAGCTCGGTTGCAATGCTATCTACAAAGTCATCATTATTGCCAAGCTTTGGTGTTTCGTATCTTAACTTATGCAGTAATTCAGGTGTGTTTTCAAAATTTTCATCAATAGCTTTTATAAACTCTGCCTTTTCAATAGCCTTTTCTTCGAAAACATATTTCTTAATTGCCGCAAGACTATCCGCCGCGGTAGCAATACCTGTACCGTGAATACCAAAATTGTTGTACTTGCCGCCGTTATAAATATCACAGTCCATAAGCACATTCATAAAGGGTGACGGTATAAACCAAAGGTTATTTATATTATTGCAAATACTGTCACATTCCTTTTGAATTTCATCCCTTACAAAACCGAAAAATTCATCATAAGAATTTGCCTTTTCAAGGCTGCCTCTAAGCGCAATATCTACTGCCTTAGGGTAGGACATAGCGCCGATATTTGCAACATCTGCGCCAACATTTGGGATAATAAATTCCCAACAAGCCGCAACTGTATAATTGGTAGCGTCCTCGTGAGAGTAACCCATTTTTTCAAGCGCAGGAATTACAACATCGTCGTTTGAATATTGCGGGAAGCCAAGACCTGCCTTTGTTAATTTAGTAGCTTCGGTATAACGCTCTTTTGGTGTGTTTTTCGAAACTCTCAAATTAATTTTTGGGTCAATCATTTTATTATTGCAGGAAGCCTTTAAGCAAAGCTCAGAAAGAAGATTGTATACATCGTTTCCGTTCTCGTCAATACCGCCAAGCATCATACTCTGACCGTTATCGCCTTGCTGTACACCAATGTAGATATCACTATCCTTATTAAATGAAAGGAAGAAATCTTCCAATAATTCAAGTGCCGAATCATATGTATAAACGCCCTTATCCATATCTGCTTTTAAGTACGGGTAGATATATCTATCAAATCTGCCTATGGTGTTATGATAATCGCCCTCAAGCCAGAGTGAAAAATGTAAAATTCTAAAGAACTGCAAAGCCTCGCGGAAGTTACGCGCGGGGTATCTTGGCACTTGGGTTAATACCTCTACCAAGTCTTCTCTGCACTGTTTTTTAGCCTCTTCCAAATATTTATCCGAAAGCTTGATTATATTATCAATCGCGCTTTTTCCGTACTCATCGGCAGTTTCGCGCTTTTTAAGTAAACCTGTCGCGATAGTATCGTAATAATTGGGAGATAAATTAGACATAAAGCCTAATTCATGAATAAAATATTTGCTCTTTATTTCGTCCCATTCGCTATCCGTAAAAATTGCAGGTAAATTAGAAACGGTACGCAAAAATACTATTTGCTCATTTTCTAAAATAACCGCTTTTTCTTCATCACAAAGTCTTGTAAAACGGTCTTGCATACGCTCGATTGGGGATAAGCCTTTAGCAGCATATTCGTTTGCTAAATTCCATTCTACACTATGGCGAAACTGATGATGCTCTTTATTGAGTATAAAATTATATAATTTTGAAAAGCCTGACATTTTAATTCCTCCAATTCATAATTTCCTATTTTTATTTTATGGCAAAATATTGACTTTTACTCGCAAAATGTTGTAGATATAAGCAAATAATTATCTTTTAGAGGTATTTTATGATATTTCATCAACCGCACAACTCGAAAAGTAGTTACAGCTACAACGCATTTTTCTACACTAAAGAAATTTGGGATTTTCATTTCCACAAAAACCTTGAGCTTATATATGTTGTAAAAGGGAGTGTAAAATGCCTACTAAATAACACCGAATATACTTTAAAAGAAGGCGATTACGGACTTTGTCTTCCTTACGAGGTACATTCATATATTCCGCAAGACGATACGCGTTATTGGGTAGGCGTTTTTTCGGAGGACTATGTGCGTCTTTTTGCCAATCATATAAGAGGTAAGCAAGCAAACGGCTTTGTTTTTAAATGTCCCGAAAGCACTAATAACCTACTGCAAAGCACACTTATAAGCGAAAATATTCCATCGATTTATGTTTTAAAAGCTTGTCTTTATGCGGTTTGCGACGCTTTTCTTCATGAGGTTGAATTTTCCGAAAACCAAGGCAACAAATATTTCGCTTATAGTTCAGTACATATCCGAAAACCATACAAAAAACATTACTTTAAAGGATATAGCTAAGCTTTTAGGTTACGATTATAATTATGTTTCAAGATTTTTTCATTCGACCTTTAATATGTCGTTTACTAATTTTTTAAATATATACCGTCTTGAAACCGCCATAAAGCTATTAGAGGAAACCAACAAAAAAATAACCGATATAGCACTTGAAAGCGGATTTCAAAGTGTTCGTAGCTTTAACAATTCCTTCCGCTTAAAATTTGGAATAAGTCCAAGCGAATATAAACGCAAAAATTAAAAGGGCTCAATTGAGCCCTTTTTAATTTTCAACTATATCTGCCGAGCCAAAAAACACTTCGCCGTTTTTGTCTAACTCGTATATTGCAAAAACTTCGCCTAAGCTTGCAGGATATGTTTCTAAAATCTCGCCGTTATATACAACACGAATTTTCATACCCTTTTTAAGCTTTGGAACAGGATTTGTTGAAATTACGCTTGTGCTAACACTTATTTTATCACTGCTTTTTCGTATTTCCTCGTTTTCGAATGGTTCTACAAGCACCGAATTTTCATACACTTCAAGAACGGTCGCATTAAAATACGGGTTTTGGTTTTGGGGAGATAATTCGTCTTCTATACTATCATTATTTTGTATTGCCGCATCACTTATTTTAGGTAATATAATAAAGCCTACCGCTACAATACAAATAGTAGTCGCAACAATAATTGCCACTAAAACTTTATTAAAACCTTTGCCATTTGCCAAAATCATCACCTCTAACCCGATTACACACAAAAATATTTTGAATTAATATTTTCTCCAAACCATTTTGTTTACAACACTGGTATAGCTTTGAATTATTTTTACAACCTTTGTAGAAACATTTTCTTCTACATAATCCGGTACAGGAATACCGTAATCGCCGTTTTCGTTAGCCATTATTGCAGTATCGGTCGCTTGTAAAAGACTGTTTTCGTCAATACCCGCAAGAACAAAGCAAGCCTTGTCAAGCGCTTCGGGGCGCTCGGTAGAAGTACGAATACAAACTGCAGGAAACGGCTTTCCTATGCTTGTAAAGAAGCTGCTTTCTTCAGGCAAGGTTCCGCTGTCACTTACCACGGCAAAAGCATTCATCTGCAAGCAGTTATAATCGTGGAAGCCGAGTGGCTCGTGTTGAATAACACGTTTGTCAAGCTCGAATCCACTTTGTTCCAATCGTTTTTTGCTTCTTGGGTGGCAAGAGTAAAGTATAGGCATATCGTACTTTTCCGCCATTTTATTAATAGCGGTAAAAAGTGAAATAAAATTCTTTTCGGTATCGATATTTTCCTCTCTATGAGCCGAAAGAAGAATATATTTACCCTTTTCAAGACCTAATTTTTGGTGTATATCCGAAGCTTCGATTTCACTCAAATTATTGCGCAAAACCTCTGCCATAGGCGAACCTGTTACATAAACACGCTCCTTAGGTAAACCACATTCGTGCAAATACTTTCTTGCGTGCTCGCTGTAAGCCAAATTGACATCCGAAATAATATCAACAATTCGTCTGTTGGTTTCTTCAGGCAAGCATTCATCCTTGCAACGATTACCCGCTTCCATATGGAAAATTGGAATATGAAGTCTCTTTGCCGCAATTGCCGAAAGACAAGAGTTAGTATCACCCAAAATAAGTAACGCATCGGGCTTAATCTGGTTCATTAATTTATACGAACAGTTAATTATATTACCAACTGTTGCGCCTAAATCATCACCCACTGCGTCCATATAAACCTCGGGCTCATCCAACTTTAAATCCTTAAAGAACACGCCATTAAGATTATAGTCGTAGTTTTGACCGGTATGCGCGAGTATAGTATCAAAATAATCTCTGCACTTAGTGATAACTGCGCCAAGTCTTATAATTTCAGGTCTTGTACCAACAATTATAAGTAACTTTAACTTTCCGTTTTCTTTAAATTTAATATTGCTGTAATCTGTTTTAATTCCCATTTTCACACTTCCTCAAAAAAAGTATCAGGTTTATTGGGGTCAAAGCTTTCGTTTGCCCACATAACAGTAACCAAATTTTCTGTGTCGCTTAAGTTTATTATATTATGGGTATAACCCGGAAGCATATGTACTGCTTCTATTTTATCCCCGCTCACATAAAATTCGAGAACCTCATCCGTACCTATTTTACGTTGCTGAATAAGTCCTTTACCGCTTACTACAATAAAGAATTCCCATTTGGTATTGTGCCAATGCTGACCTTTAGTAATACCGGGCGCCGAAATATTAACCGAAACCTGACCGCATTTTTCACTCTTTATAAGCTCGGTGAAACTACCGCGGGCATCTATATTCATTTTAAGCGGAAACGCCACTTTTTCCTTTGGCAAATAAGAAAGATAAGTAGAATAAAGCTTCTTTGCAAAGCTTCCAAGCGGTATTTCCGGCATAATCAAATCATTCGGTTGGTTTTTGAAAGAATAAATTAAATCAACAATTTCACCTAGAGTGATTTTATGCTCTACCGGAATTTTACAATATTCGCCATCTTTATTTTCATTTCCTTTAAGCGAATTTATAAGCTCGTCCACAACGTCATCAATATAAACAAGTGTCATATTAACACTACGGTCGTTAACCTGAATAGGCAAATCGTTCGCAATGTTATTACAAAACGTTGCAACTGCGCTGTTATAATTCGGTCTGCACCACTTGCCAAAAACATTAGGCAATCTATAAACCAAAACCTTAGCACCCGTTTCTTTAGCATACGAGAACAGTAAAGCCTCTCCCGCTTTTTTTGAAAGGCCGTAAGGGTTATCGAGTGCCGCCTGAATAGACGAAGAAATCATAACAGGACAAGTATTATTATACTTCTTTAGTGTTTCAAGCAAGGTAGAGGTAAAGCCAAAATTGCCTTGCATAAATTCTTCTGTATTCTGTGGGCGGTTAACACCTGCTAAGTGAAAAACAAAATCGCATTCTTTGCAATACTTATCAAGTAATGTTTTATCGGTATCAATATCGTATTCCAAAACGGTTATGTCACTATCAATACCTCTTGTTTTGTCCTTGCCGTCGGCAATATTGTAAAGCGCCGCACAAAGATTTTTGCCCACAAAACCGTGAGCTCCTGTTACGAGTATTTTCATTTTTTACTCCTTAAAATTAAAATCAAGTCCTACGAAATTAAGACCTTCTTTATAACTATCTATCTGCTGTGAAGAAATAATTTTATATTCATTAATTTTTTCTTCCAGTTGCTTACGCTTAAACAAAAAAGTATTAATTATTCTTACCACCCAAAACAAAGGTAATAATATCGGCACTTTTTTTAGTGAAGGAAATTTTTCTTTCATAATATTATAAGGCGGAAACGCATTGCCAAGAATTCGTTTTGTCCTTACATCTTTTGAATCGCCTGTTTTTTTAGACTCTTTTAGCGCTGAAGCAAGAATAGTACTTTGTCTGTTTCCATATACCCCATTACTTAATATAACAGATGTAATAAATTCGGTAACCGAGTCTTGCTCCCCGTCGTCAAACCAAACAGAAAGTGTTTTTAAAATATTCTCATAAAATATATCAAGCTGAAGTTTTTTAAGCGCATTTTTTATATAGCTTTCATCCATTTTCGGATTGTACTTTTTGTAAACCCACAAATCAACTATATGTCTAAGCCCGATACCCGTGCCTCTGTAATGTTTAGAAAAATGGGTAAACAAATAAACAAATTTGTCTTCCGTTGTCATCGAATAACATGTACCATTACAGTTTTTAGCGAATTCCCATCCGTCACCGAAATAACTGTAAAAATCCTTGTTATAAGATGAAACTATACGCTTATGAAGTTCAACGCACATTCCTGATTTTGCCCAAATGAGTTCATGGTCACTCTCTGCTGTTTCTTGGTATCCAAGACCTTGCATTATCGGTTTTATTTCATCGTACTGATCAGTGTTTATTAGAACATCAACATCTCCCATAGGCCTCATTTCAGGCTTTGGATACATTTTCTTCAATAAAACACCTTTTAATGGCATATAGCTTATTTTTTCTTTATTGAAACAATCAAATAATTTAATTATTTCAGCATTTTGCTTTTTGTCAACCATGGTATCTTTTACTACGCGGACGAACATTTCCTGCATAGCCTGTTCGGTAGGTAAAATACCGCATTTTAATGCTCCGTAATATACCAAGGTTATTATTTGATGTCTTTTTGCTATTTTAGAAATCTCATTAATATCGAACTCATCGGAAAGTTCTAAAGCCTTATCATCCAGTACACTTTTTATGAGTTTGATAATATCGTAATAGGAATTATCCATTACTTGTTTCCTCAAGCTTATTTAATTCATCACGAATATATTGAAGAGAAAGTAATTTTTCCTTTACCTGTTCAACAGTTAATAAATCAGTATTATTTGAGTTGAATTCGGTTAACGGATTGCGTTCTTTATCGCCATCTTTAAAATATTTATCATAATTAAGATTGCGGTTATCACACGGAACACGGTAAAAATCACCCATATCTGTAGCATTAGAACACTCCTCGTTTGTAAGAAGTGTCTCGTACATTTTTTCACCGTGGCGAATACCTATAACCTTAATTTCTGTTTCAGGATTGAAAAGTTCTGTAACCGCTTTCGCCAATGTTTCTATTGTACAAGCCGGTGCCTTTTGAACCAATATATCGCCCGAAACACCGTTTTCAAACGCAAAAAGCACAAGATCAACCGCTTCATCAAGCGACATAATAAATCTTGTCATAGAAGGTTCTGTAATTGTAATCGGTTTTCCTTCTTTTATTTGCTCAATCCACAAAGGAATAACCGAGCCTCTGCTACACATAACATTTCCGTATCTTGTACAACAGATTTTTGTCTTGTCAGCAGAAACTGTTCTTGATTTTGCAACAACAACCTTTTCCATCATAGCCTTTGAAGTTCCCATTGCATTTACAGGATATGCCGCTTTATCGGTTGAAAGGCAAATTACCGTTTTAACGCCCTCTTCAATTGCAGCAGTTAAAACGTTTTCTGTACCGAACACGTTGGTTTTAACCGCTTCTATAGGAAAGAATTCACAAGAAGGCACCTGCTTTAATGCTGCAGCATGAAAAATATAATCAACACCGTGCATAGCATTTTTAACCGATGATAAATCTCTTACATCACCGATAAAGAACTTTATCTTCTCTGCAACCTCAGGCATTTTGGCTTGAAATTCATGACGCATATCATCCTGCTTTTTTTCGTCTCTTGAAAAAATTCTGATTTCGCCTATATCTGTTTTAAGGAAACGATTAAGAACAGCATTACCAAAAGAGCCGGTACCACCTGTAATCAGTAATGTTTTATTTTGAAAAACGCTCATTTTATATGCTCCTTTTGAATTTATTTAAAATTTGTTTGAAAATATCTGATTTTATTATAACTACCGCATTTATAGCAATAACAACCAACATTACAACAATTGCTTTTATGCTGAAAATACAGTCGTCATAAATAACTAATACTATTTCAAGAATCAATAACATATATGAAATCAAATTACTTGCAAGATTAACCTTAATCGGCAAAATTTTTCTGCTATTGATTAAACGCAATAGCCAAACACACATATAACTTGCGAGAGTTGCTATTGCTGCTCCGTAAGTTCCAATGAATTTTATTAATACCAAATTAAGTACAATATTTAATAACGCTGCAATTGTTGTAGAATAGAAAAGGAATTTTGTCTTTTTAGACGCCGTATATATAGTACCTAAATACGCCGCTAACGAATTAAACGCAAACGCTAAAATTAAGATACCTGAAATTTTCCAGGCCTCAAAGAAATCGTTTTTAAATAATATTGTTGCTATAAAATTAGAAGCAAAAATAAGTACAGAAGATACAACTATGCCAAACGAGGCAAAAACCTTATATATGTTACTAAAAAATTCAATTGATTTTTTTGAGCCAAAACTCTCAACAGAAGATATTTGAAATGCCGAAATGAATATTGTCACAAATATAGTAAGTATAGACGGTATTTTATAGGCAACCGAATACATTCCAACCGCAGAGACAGAAACCATATATTTAATCATATATTTATCCGACGAGTTACTAATCCACCAACTCACAGAATTTGGTACCATCGGGAAAGTATATTTAACTATATCCTTATAAATTCTTTTTGGAATTTTAAAGGGATTAACTACATTCTTCCAGATTTTCTGTGTAAAGCATATAACAGTTATAACTATCGTTTGTGAGCAACAACCTGCCAACATATAACCGAAAACGCCCCATTTAAACACCGCAAGAAACAATATATTAAATGTTAGCGTACATAATGTTGCAAGAATTCCGCAAACTGTATATGTTTTAATCTTTTCAACGCCCTTTAAATATTGCATTAAAATAGATTCAAAATTTATCAAGGCAAAAAAAGCAACTAACCACCAACAATGTTCGCTCAGAAAATCAATTTGTCTGATTATCGGCAATCCCAACAAAAGAACCGTCGTTCCAAAAAAAACAAATGATATCCCGATTGTCAGAACTTGACTATCATCATAATCCTTATCCAAACAAAAACGCATTACCGCTTCAGACACAACCAACGTAAGAAATGGCGTTAGTAAGGATACTGTTGTGATAAGTAAATCATAAGTACCGTATTCTTCCGTAGAAAGAATTGAAGTATAAAACGGCACCAACAAAAATCCAAGAAGCTTAGATGAAAACTGCCCTATAATCATTAAAAAAGTATTTGATAACAGTTTTTTATATCTTCCCATTTACATTCCTCAAAACTTTTTCAATATAATCGGTCGAACATGAAATCATATCCGATAGTTTATTGCCCACAATATCATAATCGATTTTATCGGTCATAATGTTGTTTCTATCTTTTAAAATTCTGTTTTCCAGCGAAAGAGAGCCTAAAAGATCTGTTATTCTTCCCTTTCTCGATTTAGGAAGCGATGACGTAAAATCTTTTTCAAAAATCAAAGATAACGCTACTCCGTGGAAAGAATTCGTAACAATATATTCTGCATTGTAAAGATATTGTAAAAATTCTTGCGGTCCCGCATTAAAAACACCTTTTCCCTTGCTTTTAAAAGGAACATAACCGCAAATTTTGATAACTTCCAACCCTTTTTGCTTTGCTATTTCTGCCGCTGCTTCATCCAATTCTTTGGTGTTTTGCAAAGCGTACTGTAACAAATACTTTGGCTTTTGCATTTTTGTAAGATTTAATTGCTTTATGTAATCCTCGGATGAAAGCAAAAACGTGGGGTCAACGGTGCATAAAGCTTCTATGCCGTTTTCTTTTAGCGTGTCACACAAGCTTTTTTCTCTTACGCCGACAAAGTCCATATTTTTAATAAGTGCTAAAAATTCCGAAAACTGTTCGTCACTAAATTCAGCTATATCTCCACAACTTGCTGCGTATGACGCCGAAACCGCATTTCCCATATCACACGAACAAAAATATTTAGATTTAAATCCGTTGGTAATTCCCGGATTCCAAATTTGGTCACTGCCGCAAAAAATAACATCGAAATCATTTATATCATCCGGCGAAATATTAAAATGTTTTTTTGCAAAATTTTCGAATTTCGCCCACTTTACAGCATAATCCTTTTTGATATTTACTGAGTATATAACTTCTTTTAAAATCCTTTTTATAGGATTGGTTGAAGCGACAAAGCTCTTTTTACTGTTTTCAGGCAAAAAAGCCGAATCATTTCCGGGACACTGAAAATCAATTACAGAAACCGTGTTACCCATTTTAGTCAAATATGTTTTTAAAGCGAAAGCCTGTAAAGCCGCGCCATAGTTTGGAACATTATGAAAGGTTAGGATTCCTATTTTCATTTCGTTCTATAACCACCTTATATATGTTAAGAAATTCTTCTGCCATCTTATCATAAGAAAACTTATCTGATGCTGCTTTAGAAATTGTTTCGACCGACAAATGTTCCTTTGCATTAATCCATTTTTCTCTTATAATACGTTCTAAAGAATCTATATCACCGTAATCGACAAATTCGCTGAATCCATCAATTGAAATACTCTCGGGTCCGCCTGCTTTGAAACCAACAATCGGTGTGCCGCACGCCAAAGACTCCGCTACCGGCATACTAAAGGTTTCGCGTTTGCTTGTTATAACAGAAAGGTCTGCGACCGAATAATATTGAGCCAGCTTATCCTGATTAGAAATATTACCTAATACAGAAAGATTTTGCGGTAATTCAATCTCTCTTTTAATATTTCTTCCTAAAACAATGAAATCTACATTATCTTTTTCAAAACGGCGTGCCAATTCAACAATATATCCGCCACCCTTACCATCAAAAGTTAATGGATCAAATGCCGCAGTAACAAAAAGCACCGATTTATTTTTAAAACTTTTTTTTACATCATCTTCAATTTCGGTACGAGGATAGAAAACATCCGTATTCATCCCGTTTAACACCGTTTTTTGCTCTATGCCATCAAAAATAGGCGACTGAATCGAACGTGAAAAAATATAAGGTGAAACCGAGGTAACAAACGCTTCTTCGAAACCCGAAAACGCATTTTTCATTTTTTTCCATGCCCGAGCCGAAGTATCTTTTAACGAATTACAAGCAATCCTATAATTTTCGCAGTCGCCACACCCCGTTTTCCACTTTTCACAAGGGTATGCATGTGCGCAAGAACCCGTATAGAAAAATTCCGCATGATTAGTAACAACGGTCGGAATATGTCGCTTTTTCAAGAATTTCACTAAAGTATATATATTAACCATGCTACTGTTAATTGAATGTAAATGAACAACATCCGGATTTATTTTTTTAATATTAAATAAAATTCTGATTGTGGAAATAGGTGCGAAACCATAATCATACCCTAAAACCTTAGCAATACGTCTATATAAACCCTGTTCATATTTTACAGAAGTTCTTATTTTGGTTAAGACATCACTTTTTTGAGTTATTATTGGAGTTAATAAAAAAGATTCATATCCTTTTGATTTTGCAAATTGGCTGATATCTGATACTATTTTTCCTGTACTCCCGAAATCCGCGGCATTTATATGCAAAATTTTCATTGTGAATTATTCCTCTCTATTCGATTTAAATCATAAATTCCCAGAGAAAAGAAGAATAACAAAAAGATAATATATGTAGGATAAATTATTAAATGACTAACCGTTGATAAAATCAGAAAAATAATAAGAGCGCTAAAAAACATTGGTGCAACATCGCTTTTTATAGCATACAACTTTCTGGAATAACCAATTAGTTTTATAATCATCCATAAATATGCTGTAACCCCAACGACACCGCAATCGTATAAGATTTCCAAAAAGTCATTGTGTGCCGACGTTCTGGCAAAACTCGCCAAACTAACCGCATTAAAACCATGTCCAAAAAGTTGCTTTAAAATGCTTGATTCTTTAAAAGAAAGCCAAACTTTTTCATAAATCTTATCTCTTCCTGAACCGCCGTCCTCAATGATATTATCCATACGTTCAAATATAACTATATCATATCTGGTACTTATATAGTTATAAACAAGAAAAACTGCAAGAAATACCAAAATAATAGTATTTATGCTACGTTTCTTTTGGTGGTCTGAAACACTTGTCAAAAAAGGTAATAGGAATCCAAAAAGCAAAATAAGCAATGCCGCTCTTTTACCCGAAAGAGCAACGTTAACGGTCAAAACACCTGCCACAACAATTTGAAACCATAATTTTTTATTTAAAAATACTGTAGGTAAAAGGCACAGACCAAAATATAAAGAGTTAATATATCCTTCTGTACCGGCAGTTCTTCCTATAATCCATAAAAGATATATAATCGAAAAACCAAGAGAAGAAACGAAAAGAAGTTTTTTTATAAAATTATAATCAATTTCATCTTCGCTAGTGACAAAAACCCAAAAAACAGATAATGCCGCATACCACAAACTTTGTGTTGCAAAATTATTAATAAAAGAAGGGTATATATTTCGATTTAATAGAGATATTATTAAACTAAAAAAGTAAAAAAATGAAAAAGTTCCGAAAACAGAATATCTTTTTATAGGAATTTTCCTGAAAAATTCAACAATTATATAAAAGGCTGAAATCGCAACCAATAATAAATCTATATAAATTAAAGACCTGGAATCTAAAAATTTAAGCATTTTTAGATAATCCAGCATACGAAAAAATAATTGCACAAAAAAAGCAGATATAAGAAGTAATAAAATTGTGTTGCTTTTTTTTGATTTGTAATTTTGATTTAAAACATTTTCCATAGTAACCTCAGATACGATTTCCATTTTAATTTTTTTCTATACTGTTTATTATTTTTTGAGCTTGTTTGGCCGGACTTTTTTCATTAAGAACAAAATCACGCGCCCTTATGCCCATTTTTTTTCTTTCACTGTCAGTCAGACTGCATATTTCAACTATTTTATCCTTTAAGGCCATAGCAGAATCATCTTCAACATAATTCAAATATTCATCATAATCGTCAGGAATGCCATCTAACTTATACATTACTACAGGCTTCCCGCTTGCCATATATTCCATTGTTTTAGACGGAAAACTGTATTTAGTAAATTCTTCATTATTTTGTCTTGGGTTAACAAGAACAGTTGCTTGCTGCTGTAATGCTGATATTTGCGACTTTGCAATATGTCCGAAAAACTTAATCCGTTTATCTTTTTGCGTCAAGTCTTCTATCACTTTTCTCATATCCCCGTCACCGCATATCCAAAGACGATAATTTTCATCTTGAATATAAGAAAACGCATCAAGCAAATTTGAAATACCAAACTTTTTATGTAACGTTCCTGTGTAGAGTATTATTTTTTCATTTGTATTTAAACTTTCCTGACAATTTATTTCTTCTATATTACATATTCCCTCTACAACGGTATATGGTCTGTTTCCAACTTTTAACGGTGTCTTCATATATTCCGTTAAAAGAATGAAAAAATCTATATTTTCGGAATATTTAAGCGTTTTTTTTCCGTAACTCATTTGAACTTTCGCCTTAAACTTATTTTGTGGCAAAATACCAAACTCGCAAGGCAAATCAGGACAAATCAGTCCTAATCTTACATTAGGAAATTTCTTCTTAATTTTTTTCAATACAATTTCAAACGGAAGATATAAAGAATACGCTATAATACATTTTTCCCCCGGAGTATTTTTTATCCATTTTTTAATCTGCTTGTAATAATTAATTACTCTTGTAGTTTGCTTTAAAACAGGCAAATTTAAAAAACCTATTTCAATATTTGGATGGCCGCATAAATTACCGCGTTTGTTATTAAACAACACTTGGCGATATTTTGGAAATGTAGCAACAGGAACTGTATTCATTATTTGACAGTTCACATTTTTTTCACAAAAACCCGACAGCAGATTATTTTGAAACGAATTCGCAGCCGCTTGTAAGGCTATTCTACTTTTTTTAAAATACTCTTCTTCTTTTTTTGAATCATACTGTAATGTCAAAAACAAAATGTTCATACTAATCCTCTTCTAAAAAAAACGATATATGTGCTTCGGCCATTTTTTCGATAGTATAATTCCTTATTCTTTCAAGACTGTTAAATGACATTCTTTCTGCCAATGTTTGATCATTAAGGATTTTATCTATACCAACAGCAATTGCTTTTGAATCTTCGACAGAAACAATATAGCCATTAAAATCATTCTCTACAAGTTCTAAACCCGCAATACAACGGTCGGTTGTAATAACAGGCAGTGCACAAGCCATTGCCTCATTAATTACAAGCCCCCAAATGTCTTCTCTTGTAGGTAACACAAATATATCAGAAGCAAGATAATATTTTTTTAACTCTTGCTTATTTTTAAAACCTATAAAATGAACATTTTCAAGATTGTTTTCTTCTTTAATTTTGAAATACTGTTCAGTCGGTTTGCCGCCCACAAAATAAATACCAATATTCTTAGAAAGCAATTTTGCGGAATTTAATAAAACATCAAATCCCTTTCTATGAATAAACTGACCAACAGCTAAAACTATATGTTCCTCACTCATATTAAGTTCTTTACGTAATTTTACCTTTTCTTCATATCCGAGATTTTCATCTAAAATGTCAGATTTTTTTAATGAAGAAAAAGGATACCTGTAAATTTCAGATTTCTTTGCTCCATAAGTCAAATAATATTCATCATGCATTTCCGAAGTTGAAAAGTAGCCTTTTGCACCTCTTATCAAATAACGTTTTATAGTCTCTTTAAACCCTTTACCGCTCTTGGCAAAGGCACCGTCACCTTCAATATAATATGGTATACGGAACATTTTCATATATTGGATAGCAAACATTCCTGTAAAGCTTGCTATGTCTGAAACAATAATACGATCAAACTTTTTATTATTCAGATATTTTACAACCGATGGACAAAAAGCTTTATCCACCGAACTCTTTATACTCTTGAGTATTATACCGTTAAACCCGTCAAAATTATAGTTTTTCCAGCTATTATCCCTTTCATCAGAGGCTGATTTTTCGAAAATTACCGTCAATTCACAAAGTTTTCCCAATTCTTTAAAAAATTCCACCCTATATGGTGAGGGTACATTTGTTATAAAAAGAATTTTCAAAATCTTATTACCTCCTCGACCAACTTAGCCCAACCGTTTTGTTTGCCCGGCAACTTAACAGTATCTGTTCTTCTTTGAATTTCACCGCAAATTACCTTTTCCATCAATTTTGCTAATTCCTCCGGTTTAAACGGATTGAAAAAATATCCATTTTCATAATCTTCTATACCTTCACGGGAAAAAGGCATATCTGATGCCAAAACTATTGTTTCACAAGAACGAGCCTCAAGCAAAGGCAAACCGATTGTTTCTATATATGACGGAAAAACAAGAGTTGCCGACTGATATTCAAGCTGTAATCTTTCACGACCGATATAATCGATACATTTTATATTTTTATGCTTGACCGTGCCTTCAGGCAGAGTTAATCTTACTTCAAAATCGTCCATACCTCTAGCATTAAGAATATCACAAGCTTTAACTATCGAATTAATATTTTTATATGTTAAATTTCCGGTTGGATAAAAAAATCTTTTTGAATCAAATTTGTTCTTATCCAGTTCAAACAGTTCGATTTCCGGAAATGTTGTTATGATTTTTTCTCTTGCTATTCCAACCTTCGTAGCAACTGCTTCTCTCATCCATTCGGTTTGAACAAAAACCTTATTCGCTTTCTTAGCAGACAGTTTAATTAAAAAGCCTATTAGATGCTGAACAATCGCAAGAGGTCTTTCGTCACCCTTCAAAAAAGAAAACTTTTTAACATCCTGAAACGGTATCGATTGATGAATATAGACCATTTGCGGCACTTTTGCACCAAAAACGATTATGTTTTGAAGAGAAAGAATAATATCGGGATTAAATTTATTGACTATTCTTTTGCCAAAGAAACAATCAAATAATAACTTTTTTATCCGACTTGACTTAATTTGCGGGAAACATTCAACTTTAATATTTTGTGTTTCCTCTAAATATTTTTCACCCAACATAAATATCCATTCGTTTTGGGTATCATTCTCTCTTATATAGTCATAAAATTGCTTTAAAACTGTCATTGCGCCGCCTTTGCTGGCCGCAATATCATTTACAATAATACGCAAAATAATTAGCCTCTCTCAAAAACATTAATTATTGTGTTATAACTTTTTTGGGCAGTATAATTATTCTCCAAATATCTAAAACCTTTCTCTCCCATACTCCTCAAATCTGTATTTATAGCCATTTCAATTGCTTTGGTGAAATTATCAGGATTATCACTTTCACACCACCAACCAAAACCGTTTTCGGTTACAACTTTACCTATATCGGTATTAGGGTCGGTACAAGCAAGAACGGGCATACTGTTTTGCATGTAACTTAACAATCTTGACGGAAAATTAGGTATTGTAAAACGGTGGTCAAGGAAAATAAGTCCAACATCAAACGCAGCTATAAATTCTTCGTATTCCGCCTTTGGTAATCCGTTCAAAAGCAAAACATTATCAGGCTTTTCGTTTTCAACAAAGGCTTTAAGTTTTGAATACTCGGTCCCAGTTCCGCAAATTACAAAAAATCTATCTTTTTTACCGACATTTTCTTTAAGACATTTTATAACAAAAGGTATATTTTGCGGTCTTCCAAGGTTACCGCCGTAAACAAAAACTTTAGTATCTTTAAGTATATTATATTTTTGGCGGATTTCGTTGCGCTTTTCTACATTTCTTTCCACCTTACAAACCTCAATACTATTAGGATTCACGTGAACCTTTTCGGGCGAAATATACGGATTATGCTTTAAAATATAATCCACATTTGCTTCGCTCATACAACCAATATAATCCGAAAGTTTATATAACTTTTTCTCTTTTTGACGGAACATTTTATAGATTATTGATTTAATACCGCTCTTAGACATCATACCGATATCAACGGCATTTTGCGGAAAAATATCCTTAAGTAAAAGATAAGTTTTAGCGTTATCACGTTTTTTCACATACGAAATTACATTTGCAAAAGTAATAGGCGGAGTGGAATATAAAATCAAATCAAACTTAATATCATTAAAGTATTTCTTTACAGCTTTTTTGAACTGTCTTTCTATTAATAGCGTAGATATACCTTTTTCCACTAAGTTTGTCTTTGTTATGTTGCCAATTACTACATGCAACATACTAACACCGTTATCACATTTTAACTGTGTTTTTAATTTTGTTCTTCGTTCATATGGACTAATAGTATAAACATTGTGACCAAGCTCACGAAAATTTCTCAACAAATCCGTGTATAGTCCCCGATTTTCTATATGCTCCATTCTGCCTATTGTTAAAAAAAGTATGTTCATACGTTTCAAACTCCTGAGATGCTAAATTATAATTTACCAATCGGCTCATTAAAAATTTCTTCGTTTTCTAAAATAATTGGAGCTACATCTACATCTCGCAAAAAGACATACGGTTTTTTGTAATGATAGAACGGTGCTCTTTCAACATTATCACAATGTCCATCCTCTAAAATGCGTATAGTATCTTCTATTAAGTCGAAGCCTACCTCTGCCATTACACCCGTGTATGCCATATGGCGAATATTAACTTCAGTAACTTTTAAATTTCCCTTACCGTCTTCTTTTAAGTCAAAAGAAAGTATACCGTGAGCTTTTATGTTAAGCTTTTTTTCGAGATATTTAATGCAGCTATCGCAGAATTCATTTATGCTGTCATCATTCAAAAAACGACCAAAATGTGTATTACCCGTAACATGTGACGGAGAAGTATTCGCCATTACGTATTCAACACATTCCAAAGCTGCACCTTTGACATATTCTCCATCATAATAAAGCATTTGATTTGCTAAATGACGACCTTCTAAGAATTCACTAACAGTAAATTCCGGTATTGACGAATTAATGAACAACCAACTTTTATAGCTACTCAAATCATCTATACGCAAAGAACCTAAACCACCTGTTCCCTCAGTTGCTCGAATCCAACAAGGGAAACCTATCTCTTTTTCTATTTCTTCATAACGCGGATTAACTTGTGTAACCTTTATGGTTTTGGGGATATATGCGGTTCCTTCAAGTAATTCTGCCATTATAGATTTATCTTTTAACGAAACGGAAAGTAATTTGCTACCCATAAAAACAGGACAAGGATATTTCCTGTTTTTTTCAAAATAATCAGCCCATTCAACAATTTCACTTTCCGGTTGAACGAATGCATAGTCTATCTGTTTTTTTGAAACAAGTTGTTCAATCCAAGGAAAATATTCTGCCGAAGTACAACGTGGACAAATATAATATTCGTCCAACAATCCGTTCATAAAAAATCCTATCGATTTTTTTTCAATATCACATCCGATAATTCTATAATCGGGATGATTGTTTCTAATTATTTTTGCAATAGAACGAGGCGTCAAACCGCCAATTCCTGTAACCAATACTGTTTTCATTAGTTTTTCCTTCCAAAAATTAATTTTTAAAAATTCAAATTAATCGACAGATAATATTAAAGCCTGCGATAATACAGTTATTTGTTTTTTCATCTCTTCTATCCCATATCTTTGATCGCATATCAAAGATATTTCTCGATTATGATATTGAGAAACACAATATGGGTATCGACTGTCTATCGGCCAATGTATCGAACAATATACATCGTTATTTATAAGTTCACGCCTAATCAAACTTCTCTTATTTCCGTTAACTAAAATTGGAACGAATAGCGGACAATCCTCATTCTCTATATCATCATAAATCAGTTGAACGTCCATAGATAGCGAAAGTTTCTTTACCTCTTCCATAAGGAAAGTTGCGTTATTTCTTCGCTTCTCTCTAATAAAAGCCGAATCAACATTTTTCAACTCTTCAACTTCTTTATCAATTGGCTTGTAACCCAAAAAATCAACCTCTAATTGATGATTTGCCTGCGCATACAAGTCCAAAAATTCCTGTTTATTTACACTATAACTTTGAAGATACCTTTCTTTTAATTCTGCCGCACTTCGCCACAACGGCGTATATAGCATATCCTCCTTTTCAAGTTCACAACTACTGAACCCGTTTTTACTATATACCGCAGCGCAAATGCAATCAAACCATTTTCGATAGCTGACAACAATATAATCCGCCTCTTCATAACATTTCGAATAAGAAAATGCCGTTTGTGTCGCATCAATAATCACTGTCTTTCCGGCGGCCTTGCATCTTGATATGAATTTCAAAGTCTGATTTGATAAAAAACCAAAATAATCCATAATCAGTACCGCTTGATCCGTTCCGTCAACTGCAACGTTGTTTAAGTCGAATGAATCATAGAACGCAATTTTATAGCCTTGTTGCCAAAACGGAGCAACCATCGAGCCACAACAATATTGCGGAAGTAATATTTCTTCTACCGTGTCCTTCAGTTCCTGACCAATAAAATACAAGCCTGTTCTTCCCGAAAGAAAAAATCTTTTAGGATAAGAACTGATTTCAAAGTATTCATTTTTTCCTTTTATGCTTGAATGTGTGCTGAATTCACTCCCGATTTCCACCTGAGCACCGCCGTCCTATTGGTATATTTCATAGTTTTAATTTTCGAATTCACAACTCAATATAGAATAACTCAGCAAGTCAAATCGCTTTCCCTGCTTTACTACACGGCTTCTCAGCATTCCTTCCTTTGTAAAACCGCAGCTTTCGAATAACGCAATAGAAGCAGTGTTATAAGATAAAATATGAGCCGTAACACAGAAAAGATTTAAAGTATTAAAACAGTATTTAAGTGCAAGTTTCAAGCTTTGTTTACCAATTCCTTTTCCATGTACAGTTCTTAACAACTTAATGTTCATATTTGCAGTTAAATTAGCTTCGTCAATACTTGAAAGAATCACCGTACCGACACTTTCGCCGTTATACTCAACAATGAATCTTTTTGTATTTGTTTCGAATTTAAGCTTTTCCATCCATTTTAGTTGTTCTTCAAGTGTAACACGCTTGGGTGTTCCAACCACGTATTTAGAAATTTCTAAATCGTTATTCAATTCCATCAATAAAGACGCATCCGTATTCTTTACATCGCGAAGCAAAACACCATTACTATTTGGTGACAATTGTTTGGTCATCTATGTATTTCCTTTCATTTTCCAACATTCTAAATTTATCAAAATCCATAATTTGTCCTGTTGCTCTTACAGATACATCACTTCTCTTTATGACCTTTAATACTGTATTGAAAATAATCTTCACATCTAAACAAAAATCAATATTATCTACGTATTCCAAGTCATACGCAAACCGTTCAGGCCAATTAATACAATTTCTTCCATTAATTTGTGCCAAACCGGTAAGACCAGGTAATACATTATGCCTTCTTCGTTCGTTCTCATTATAAAACTCCAAGTACTGAACAGCAAGCGGTCTTGGTCCCACAATTGACATATCGCCCTTTAAAATGTTAAAAAGCTCCGGCAACTCATCGAGCGAAGTAGAACGCAAAAACTTACCGTACTTGGTAAGTCTCTTTTCATCAGGCAACAACTTACCTTGCTCATCAATTTCGCAAGTCATTGTTCGAAATTTAATAAGTTTAAATATTTTTTCATCTTTGCCGGGGCGAAGCTGTGTAAAAAACGGATTGCCCTTCATAGCAAATGCACCAATTACAGTTAAAATCAACAAAATAGGTGAAAGCACCAAGATAGCGCACAAAGAAAGGAAAAAATCCATTGGTCGCTTTATGTATTTCAAGTACATTTATGTAACCTCTTAAAATAATTTTTTTATTATTTCTATAACTTCGTCTTGTTGTTCGATTGTCATTTTAATATCGCTTGGCAAACAAAGACCACGGCTAAATAAATCCTCATTTACTGCTTCGCCGTCTGCGGTAATAAAATCATTGTCTTTAAACACCGGTTGCATATGCATCGGTTTCCAAAGCGGACGGCTTTCAATATTTTCGGCATTTAATTTTTCCATTATCTGAGCAGGGGCAACCTCTACACCCTCATCAAGCAAAATGCAAGAAAGCCAGAAGTTAGGGTCGCTGTCCTCAAGGTAAGGGTTCATAGTAAGTGGTAAACCCTTAAAAGCTTCTGCGTATTTATGATATATTTCTTTTTTACGCGCCTTGTGTTCTTCAAGGTGCATAAGCTGACCTCTGCCTATACCGGCAACAACGTTACTCATACGGTAGTTGTAGCCGATTTCCTTGTGCTCGTACCAAGGGAACGGTTCACGGGACTGTGTTGCCCAGAAGAACGCCTTGTCACGCGCCGCCGCTTCTTCGGTTATAAGCATTCCTCCACCTGACGTAGTAATTATTTTATTACCGTTAAAGCTTAAAACGCTGTATTTACCAAAAGTACCGCATTGTCTGCCCTTATATGTAGCCGAAAGTGCTTCAGCAGCATCCTCAATAAGAATTGCTTTATGCTTTTTACATATTTCGATAATTTCATCCATTTTAGCAGGTGTACCGTACAAATGAGCCAACATTACTACCTTTGCTTCAGGATATTTTTCAAATGCTTTTTCTAAAGCAATAGGGTCCATATTCCAGGTTTCCCTTTCGGAATCTACGTAGACCTGTATACCGCCTTCGTAAGAGATGGGGTTTACAGTTGCTGCAAAAGTCATATCCGAACATAAAACCACGTCGCCTCTTTTAACACCTGCAAGTTTTATGGCAAGGTGCAAAGCCGATGTACCGGAATTCAAAGATAAACAATTGCAAGTATCTTCTACACCGTCGCTTAAATACTGCGACATTTCTTTTTCAAAGTTGTCGCAATTAAATCCTAGTGGCGCTATCCAATTCTTATCAAACGCTTCTTTTATGAATTGCATTTCTTCATCATGCATGGTTGCGGTTGAAAGAAAAAGTCTAGTGTCCATAGCGTTACCTCCTCAACTAATAACGGATTGACCACAAGTCAAACTATCCACATTTTAACATTAGAACATAATTTTTAGTATTATAACACATCTATATAATATTGTCAACGAAAACGAATTGCCTTTGACAACAAAGTTTTCGATAATTTTTATGCCTAAAAAAGCATTAAAAAACGCGCCGAATTCACTTCAAAATGAATCCGGCGCGAATAATTTCTCGGCTATAATAAAGTCGTGTTTCCGCTTTTTATTAAACTAATTCTTCGACTAAATACTGTTTATCAATAGCTGCTTGAATTTCTGCAAGGTCATCTTCTGTAAGCACACCTTTTTCAAGCCAACCTGCCGCATTTAAAATAATCTGGTAGTCCGCCATTTTGCCAACCGCCTTAACAAAACCGATCTTAATAAATTCTCTTAAATTAAACATCATATGTTTCCTCCTAAACTAATTATTGCTTGTTGCATTTGTTCAAATGCTTTATTTATATCTCTGTTGTATTTGCAGTCTATAGTTACGTCCACTGCGTCAGCAAATAAGTAAATATTTGCCGATTTGCTTATAAGCCCTTCAACCGTTCCGTCTGCATTGGCGGTTACTGTTTGCGGCTCTATATACGGTTCGTACTCGGTTGCGGTTGTTCCTATTTCCAACTGAATATCAGTAATGCTTAAACTTCCCCCTATAAAACGGTTGTGTTTTATTATTTGGGTTGCTACAATATCTCCGTTTGTTGCCGAAGGAATTATTGCCCCAAAATCAATCGTTCCGTTTGACCGTATAGCATATAATGCATAATTGCCGACAAAACCGTTTTCAAAGGTTATATTTGCATAAATTAGATTTCCGGTATCGCTTAAGGTGATTTCTTGATTAATAATTGACTTACAAGACAGAAAATAATTTACGCCGTTACATTTTATTCTCTGCTCAGTTCTGTACAGTACTTCGACCTTTCCGTCGCCTGTTACGTTTTCAAAATTCGGTATATTTATCAAGTTTTTACCCCATCGTATTACATTAACGCCCGAAAAATCTGTTATAGTGTCACTTGATAATTTAACGACCAAATTATGCTCAATAGGTGATGCATCATTTACGAATATAACTTTTCCCTTTTTAGTTTCTTTTAAAGCGCCCGCAAAGGTATTGTTTGCGTATTCGGTAGAAACTTCCCCGTTATCACCCTTGTCACCCTTAAGATTTGCCAACTGTTCAGGTGTAAAGTCTTGGTATGTAAATGAATCCCCTTTTTCTCCCTTATCACCTTTAGGACCTTGAATGCCTTGCATGCCCTGAACACCGGGAACGCCTTGAACACCTTGTAATCCTTGTTCTCCGCGGATACCTCTGTCTCCTTTGTCGCCTTTTTGACCTTTTAATGCATCCAACTGTTCAGGTGTAAAATCCTCATAAACAAAAGCGTCGCCTTTATCGCCCTTATCACCTTTGTCGCCTTTTTCACCCTTAAAAACTCCGCTGTCGGCATCGGTACGTAACGACTTGGCAATATCAACCGCTTGTGCAGACAAACTAATAAGCTGCTGATACTCTGTTGGTGTAGGTTCGCTGGGCTCTTCACCCAAAGCATATCCGCTTTCCAAAAGCTTTACTTTTTCCTTTGTTGTAGTGGCAACGCTATCTCCTTTAATACCAAATACCGATATAAAAAACTCCGGATATTTAAGTACTTCGTGAGGAATATAGCATTCATCTTCTCCTAAACAAATGGGATTTTCCGAATTGAGGACAACATTAAGCTGAACGCCGTTACCGTCTGAAAATACAGCCGTTTTTTCATATCCTTTCCATTCTTCCGGAAAGAAAAACTTTACCGTTTCAAATTTTACGCTATCGGATATTGATACGCCCTGAATTTCTAATTTTTTATTATAAATTTTTGCTTTAATCATTTTTCCTCCCTGAGATATAGGAATGTGCAACACCACCAAAAACATTCCTATCCCTCACCAATTAGAAAGAAAAAAACCATAGAAACGTAAACCTACCGCTTTCATTTCGAATAAAAGTGAAATGAATTCATATAAAACACCGATTTTTTCTTGAAATCATTCGTTTTTAGTTCAATATTCTGAAAATAAGAAATCCTAGGGATTAAATCCCAAGGATTTCTTTAGGTTATTTGTATTTTATTATTTTGTACCGAAAAGTCTATCACCGGCATCGCCAAGACCGGGGAGAATATATCCCTTTTCGTTAAGGCATCTATCAAGAGTTGAAACATATATTTCTACATCAGGATGTGCTTCAGCAAGACGGCTTACACCCTCAGGTGCGCCTATTACTGCCATAAACTTAATGTTTTTGCAGCCGCGTTTTTTCAAAAGGTCTATAGCGTCACATCCACTACCGCCTGTTGCAAGCATCGGGTCTACAACAAGCACAAGCTTGTCCTCTATACCGTCAGGCAATTTGCAATAGTATT
This sequence comes from Acutalibacteraceae bacterium, assembly GCA_045657745.1. Taxonomy (GTDB): domain Bacteria; phylum Bacillota; class Clostridia; order Oscillospirales; family Acutalibacteraceae; genus UBA737. The sequence continues at coordinate 314 of JAZOTR010000009.1, read as the reverse complement.
CATACGGTTCAAGTGTTTCTTCATTTCTGCAAAGACCAATATGACCAACCCTTGCTGACGGGAACAACACATGAACACCATTAACCATACCAAGACCTGCTCTGAGAATTGGAACAATAACAATTGCATTATCCTTTACAACATGCTGTGTACAGGTTTCAAGAGGAGTTTTTACCTGACATTCAGTAGTAGGTACACCCTCGCGTAAGGTTTCAAAAGTCATTAAGGTTGTGATTTCCTCAATAAGCTCACGAAACTCCTTCATGCTTGTTTTTTCATTACGCAAAATGGCAATTTTGTGGTTAATAAGCGGA
>JAZOTR010000008.1:0-24374 GCA_045657745.1 Acutalibacteraceae bacterium | reverse complement strand
TGAAGAAGTGTATCGAGGTTTCTGGGATCGATCATAGCAACTGCCTGCTTCTTATCGATCATGCCTTCGTCAACGAGATCACAAGCGATCTTAAGAGCAGCCTTAGCTGTTCTCTTACCGTTTCTTGTCTGGAGCATATAGAGCTTACCGTCTTCAACGGTGAATTCCATATCCTGCATATCTCTGTAGTGGTCTTCAAGGATAGCGCAAACTTTGTTGAATTCTTCAAAAGCTGCGGGGAACTTCTCAGCCATCTCTGCGATGGGCATGGGAGTACGAACGCCGGCAACAACGTCTTCGCCCTGTGCGTTGGTGAGGAACTCACCCATAAGACCCTTTTCGCCTGTTGCGGGGTCACGTGTGAAAGCAACACCTGTACCGCAGTTGTCACCCATGTTACCGAAAGCCATCATCTGAACGTTAACAGCTGTACCCCATGAATAGGGAATATCGTTGTCACGGCGGTAAACGTTAGCACGGGGGTTGTCCCATGAACGGAAAACAGCCTCAACAGCGCCCATGAGCTGTTCTTTGGGATCTGAGGGGAAATCTGAACCGATCTTGTTCTTGTATTCAGCCTTGAACTGACCTGCGAGAGTCTTAAGATCTTCAGCGGTAAGGTCAACGTCCTGAGTAACGCCCTTTGCTTCCTTCATCTCGTCGATGAGCTCTTCAAAGTACTTCTTACCAACTTCCATAACAACGTCGGAGTACATCTGAATGAATCTTCTGTAGCAGTCATATGCCCAACGAGCATTGCCTGACTTTGCAGCCATAACCTCTACAACTTCTTCATTAAGACCGAGGTTGAGGATAGTATCCATCATACCGGGCATGGAAGCACGAGCACCTGAACGAACTGAAACAAGAAGGGGCTTTTCAAGATCGCCGAACTTCTTACCGGTGATTTCTTCCATCTTTACAATGTATTCCATGATTTCAGCCTGGATGTCATCATTGATTTTTCTGCCATCCTCATAGTACTGAGTACAAGCCTCTGTAGTTACAGTGAAACCCTGAGGAACAGGAAGACCGATTTTGGTCATTTCTGCAAGGTTAGCACCCTTACCGCCGAGAAGTTCACGCATTGAAGCATCGCCTTCTGAGAAAAGGTAAACATACTTGTGACTCATTAAGAATCAACCTCCTAAAAAATTTATGGATTAAATCCAATATTAACAAAGTTTACTTAAATAAATTAAGCATCCGATTCATTATATCAAATATTTTCCTAAAAATAAAGTGTTTTTTTTATTTTGTTGAAAATTTTGTAAATACTGCGTTTTTTTTAATTAAATTAGTGATAATAGACACAAAAACTTGCTTAAAAGGTAGGGTTGTGATAAAATAATAGAAAATTTCAGATTTGGAGTTAAGGAAAATGGAGTTTAAGGTTAATCATCCCATTATATTTTTAATGGTAGCGGTACTTATTTTGGTAGTACTTGCGCAGTCGGTTTATTTTCTTGTGCGCGCGTACCGCAGGGCATTGGAAATAGGAATGGAAAAGAAGAAATTAAGTAAAACAATAACATCGGCAGCACTTTTTACAATTGCTCCTGCAATTTCAATTCTTGTAGGTGTTGTAGCGCTTTCAAAATCGCTTGGAATACCGCTTCCGTGGTTAAGACTTTCTATAATTGGTTCGCTTTCGTACGAAACAATTGCAGCGGGTAATACACTTAACGAGCTTGGTGCCGAAATGGGTAAGCAGATTGATTCAGCTTCAGCTTTTGTTACGGTTGCTTGGGTTATGACGCTTGGTATTATAGTAGGACTTTTCTTAACACCGCTTTTGGCAAAGAAAATTCAAGGCGGTATGAAAAAACTTGAAAATATGGACAAAAAGTGGAGCGAAATTTTTTCAAATTCAATGTTTCTTGGTATGATTTCGGCGTTTTTAGGTTATGTTTTCTGGGATTTTTCAAGCGTATTCAGTGGTAAATTATCGGCGCTTATTCCCGTACTTGTAATGCTTTGCTCCGCATTGCTTATGATGATTTGCGGATTGCTTTCAAAAACCTTAAAGCAAAGATGGATTACCGATTATGCCTTGCCGATAAGTCTTATTGGCGGTATGCTATCGGCAATACCGATAACAAATTGGTTAGGGTAAGGGGGATGTTAAAATGAAGAAAGAGCTTACATATCTTGAAAGTGTTCACCGTGACGGTAGAATCTGGGGTTACACCTTGTTTGTACTCATTTTAGCGTTTCCTTTGGCGCTTTGTTTAATTTTCGATGTTACGCCTGAATGGAATGCGTTTGCAAGAGCTTTGCTTTCGGTACTTCCAATGTATTGGGCAGTAGGTATAATTGAAATATTCACATACATTCCAATGCTTGGCGCGGGTGGCGCGTATTTATCGTTTGTTACGGGTAATATTTCAAACTTAAAGCTTCCTTGTGCGCTTGACGCTATGGAAAAAGCAGAGGTAAAGGCAAACTCCGAAGAGGGCGAAATTATTTCTACAATTGCAATTGCAGTTTCGAGCATTGTTACAACGCTTATTATTGTAATTGGTATTGTTTTAATGATGGTTTCAAACTTCGGCGCAGTACTTGAATCTGAGGCGCTAAAGCCTGCTTTCGACCAACTTTTACCCGCGCTTTTCGGCGGACTTGCAGTAGTATTTGTATCTAAAAATCTTAAGCTTTCTATCGCTCCGATAATCTTGATGCTTGGTTTGTTTATATTCACTCCGCTTACAAGCGGTGAGGTAGGAATAATGGCTCCTGTCGGGGTTATATTCACACTTATAATTGCAAGAATTATGTATAAAAAGGGTGTCATTTAATGCTATATGTCGTAATTGGCTTAGTTGCTGTTTTTCTTGCGGTTTTACTCGTTAGAACCATTAGATTTACACCGAAAGAAAACGCCGAGATTTTTTCAGAAGAAATTGTATTGGATAATGAAAAAATAATTGAAAGACTTCGTACACTTGTACGCTTTAAAACAGTTTCGTACAGAGATTCTCATTTAGAGGACGACAAGGAATTTGAGGGGCTTTTAAATTCATTGCCTGAGCTTTATCCTAATGTATATAAGGTTTGTAAAGAAACAAGGCTTGAAGATAGAGGAGTGCTCATTCATTGGAAGGGTAAAGATTTCGAAAAGGAACCCGCCGTTATGATGGCGCATTATGATGTTGTACCTGTGGACGAGGAGCGTTGGGAAAAGCCACCATTTGAAGCAATACTTGAAAACAATGTTGTTTGGGGCCGCGGAACGCTTGATACAAAGGTTACGGTAAACGGAATTTTAAGCGCGGCAGATAAGCTTATTTCTGAGGGTTTTGTTCCCGAAGCAGATATATATTTTGCTTTTTCGGGCGGCGAGGAAATTAACGGACAAGGCGCAGTAAATATTGTTGAATATTTTCAAAAAAATCAAATTGATTTATCCTTTGTTGTTGACGAGGGCGGCGCGGTTGTTGAAAATGTTTTCCCCGGCGTTAAAGCGCCGTGTGGACTTATAGGTATTGCTGAAAAAGGACTTTTAGACGTTAAATACACCTGTAAATCATCGGGCGGTCACGCTTCGGCTCCAAAACCGAATTCACCACTTGTAAAATTATCACGCGCGTGTTTAAAAATTGAAAACAATCCCTTTAAAAGTCATTTAACAAAACCTGTGGCAGAAATGTTTAATACCTTGGGCAGACATTCTTCTTTTGCATACAGAATGATTTTTGCGAATCTTTGGTGCTTTAAGGGTGTACTGGATATACTTTGCAAGAAGCAAGGCGGGGAATTAAACGCATTAATGCGTACTACAGTGGCTTTCACTCAATCAGAGGGCGGTAAGGCCACAAACGTTATTCCGCCAAAGGCAAGTATGGTTTCGAATATCCGTTTAAACCCGAAAGATACTATGGATTCCGCACTTGAATATTTAAATAAAACTGTTAATGACAAGGATATTGAAATTACAGCACTACACGGTATGAATCCAAGCAGAATTTCTAAAACCGACTGCGCCGCTTGGAATAAAGTCGCTTCGGCGGTCGCTTCAACTTGGAAAGGATGTATAGTATCACCTTATTTAATGGTACAGTGTTCCGATTCGCGTCATTACGGCAGAATTTCCGATAAGGTTTACCGTTTTTCTGCTATGGATTTAACGAGTGAGGAACGCGCTACAATTCACGGCAATAACGAAAGAATCAGAGTTGAAACTGCTGTTAAAGCGGTAGAATTTTATGTACGACTTATGAAACAATGCTAAAAAATCCCACCTTTTCGGTGGGATTTTAATTTTATATTAGTTTTTAAGACTTTGGAGCGGTGCGGGAATTCTTCCTGCGCGGTCAATAAACTTTTTAGGACTTTTATTAAGATTAACCTGCATAATCGGTCCTGCGCCTAAAAGTCCGCCAAAATCAAGTTCTTCGCCGGGCTTTTTGCCAATAGCGGGGATAACTCTTACCGCTGTGGTTTTAGAGTTTACCATACCGATAGCAGCTTCGTCGGCAATAATTGCGGAAATTACTTCTGCAGGGGTTTCACCGGGAATTGCTATCATATCAAGGCCAACCGAGCAAACAGCGGTCATAGCCTCTAATTTTTCAAGTCTTAAGTCACCTGAACGAGCGGCATCAATCATACCTGCATCTTCGGTAACAGGAATAAATGCGCCCGAAAGACCGCCAACATAAGAGGAAGCCATTACGCCACCTTTTTTAACTGCGTCGTTAAGCATTGCTAAAGCGGCGGTAGTACCGTGGGTACCACAGGTTTCAAGTCCCATTTCTTCAAGAATATGCGCTACCGAGTCGCCAACTGCAGGGGTAGGTGCTAACGATAAGTCAACAATACCGAAAGGAACGCCAAGTCTTTTTGAAGCTTCACTACCAACCAATTGACCCATACGGGTAATTTTGAAGGCGGTGCGCTTGATAATTTCAGCAAGCTCGCCAAGGTCGCCGTTAGGACATTTTTTAAGCGCGGCTTGTACAACACCTGGGCCCGATACGCCAACATGAAGTACACAGTCAGGCTCGCCAACACCGTGGAAAGCGCCTGCCATAAATGGATTATCTTCAACTGCATTGCAGAATACAACTAATTTTGCACAGCCGATACATTCACGGTCTGCAGTGATTTCAGCGGCTTCGCGTACGATTTCACCCATAAGCTTTACAGCGTCCATATTAATACCTGCCTTGGTAGAACCGATATTAACCGATGAGCAAACGTTTGTGGTTTCGGCTAAAGCGCGAGGGATAGAACGGATAAGCGCTTCATCACCCGCAGAAAAGCCTTTATGTACTAACGCAGAAAAACCACCTATAAAGTTTACGCCTGTAGCATCAGCCGCACGCTGTAATGTTTTAGCGTACATTAACGGGTCGCCGCCTGAAGATGCTAATATCATTGAAATAGGTGTTACCGAAATACGCTTGTTTATAATCGGAATACCGTATTCGCGTTCAATATCCTCGCCAACTCTTACAAGGTTACCTGCAAGACGGGTGATTTTATTGTAAATCTTTTCACAAGCTTTTTCGGGGTCAGAGTCACAACAGTCAAGCAGTGAAATACCCATTGTAATAGTGCGTATGTCAAGATTTTCTTCCGAAATCATATTTACGGTTTCGAAAATATCGTTAATATTAATCATTTAGGCTACTCCTTAAATTCTGTGCATTGAATTGAAAACATCCTCGTGCATAACGCGAATGTCAAGCCCTCTGTTTTCGCCAAGGGATTTCATTTTATTAGAATAATCCGCAAAAGAGCAGTTTAACTCTTTAATTTCGGTGAGCATTACCATTACAAACATGTCCTGCAATACAGACTGAGTAATATCAAGAATATTTGCATTGCATTCGCGGCAGATGGCACTTACATCGGCAATAATACCTACTGCGTCCTTACCAATAACCGATACAACAGTTTTCATAATTTTTTCCTCCAAAAACATATTAAAATGATTTTAACACAACTGTTAAAAAATATCAATAAAAATAAATAAGACCGCCTAAACAGACGGTCTTAATATATATTAATGGGGTAAAATCGGTAATTTAAAGACATAACAGCTATGCCGCCGATAATTAGGATACCCTGTTTGAACCCCTGATACAGTATATGCTGTATTATTCAATTGGTGACTTACGAACAAAAAGAACACCTAAGGTATCTGCACCGCAATGTGAAGAAATAGTACAGCCTGCGCGGGTTAAGAAAACTTCTTTAAATGGAGCAGCGTTTTTAACCTGCTCTACTACAGCGTCAACAATTTCGCTGTCACAGCCTGCATGGGTAACAAATACGCGGTCTAAATCAATATCGCTTGCGTCGCCAATGCGTTCTGCAACATATTGCTTTAATACCTCGCCGTATTTACCGCGGTATTTTTTGCCAACATCCATTTTGCCGTTTTTAACCTCAATACAAGGCTTTAATTTTAAAAGGTTAGCGCCAAGCATTGCAAGGGCAGAGCATCTGCCGCCTTTGTGCAAATATTCGAGGCTGTCGATAACAAAGGAAGCATCAACACAAGGTATGAGCTCGTTTATTTTTTCAACAATTTTTTCAGCTTCCATACCGCTTGCTGCCATTTCAGCTGCGGCAACAACCAAAAGACCTGAGCCTGTTGAAAGATTTCTTGAATCAATAACAAAAATGTTTTCGAACTCACTTGCAGCAAGAAGGGTGTTATTGTAGGTTGAAGACATTTCAGAGCTTAAAGAGAAATGTATTACAGTTTTGCCTTCATCTGCAAAAGGCTTGAAATAATCCATACAGTCACCAACATTAGCTGCGGTGGTTTTTGGTAATTCGCCTGTTTTTTTGTGGTATTCATAAATTTCATCGGGTGTGATATCCACACCGTCAAAATAAGTTTTATCACCCAAGGTTACGCCAAGCGGAATAGTTTTTATATTGTATCTTTCACGTAAAGCAAGGCTTAAATCAGATGTACTGTCGCTTGAAATTATAATATTATTGGACATAACAAACCTCCAAAAAGTTTACATTTTTTAGTATTATACCATTTATTTTGTATTTTGGCAACTTGATTTTTTGAAAGGTAAAAATTGTAATAATTTATTAGTTGCTTTTTTAAATATATGTGTTAAAATATAATAATGACTCTAATGAAAGGCGGTGACAGGATGAAAATTAAGTTTAATATTAAAAGTATTTGTGTTTATTCGGTTATTATTTTACTTACAATTGCACTTTCAGCTTCTTTTTATGTAATTGGAAGTAAGAATGAAACAATTAAAGAAAATAAAAATCAAATTACTGAAATTACTAAACAACTTGATGAAGCTAAAAACGAGATAGCCGAAAAGGATAAAGCCAACGGCGAGCTTAGTCAAAAGCTACAGCAAGCCGAAACTGAAAAGAACAATTTACAAAAAGAAAATAATAATCTTAAAACAGAAATAGAAAAACTTAATGCTAAGAAGTTGGTTGAGGCGGAAAAATTGACAGCGCTTCAAAATTCGCCTCAAGCAGCTTATCCACCTGCAACTAAAGTCTGTTACCTAACCTTTGATGACGGCCCCTCTGATAATACACTTAAAATTTTAGATATTCTTGATAGATATAACGCTAAAGCAACATTTTTTGTAATTGGTACTACCGGTAAGCTTGATTATGTTAAGCAGATTCACGCAAAGGGTCATACAGTAGGACTTCATACAGATACGCATCAAATTTACACTACCAACAAAAATGTGAATATTTACGCAAGCTCTGAAGCGTATTTTAGGGATTTAGATGCCATTTCAAATAAGGTAGAGCAGCTAATCGGTATAAAATCTAAAGTCATTCGTTTTCCCGGTGGCTCAAGTAATGCGGTTAGTAAAAAGGTGTGCGCAGGTATAATGACTACGCTTACAAGGCAGGTTAAAGCTAAAGGCTACGCTTATTTTGATTGGAACGTATCCTCGGGTGATGCGGAAAGTAATAAAGTTCCCGCAAGCAAAATAGTCAGCAATGTTTTAAATGCGTCTAAGAATAAGGATTCTATTTGTGTTCTTATGCACGATACCGCCGCTAAGACCACTACCGTTCAGGCACTTCCTGCAATAATTGAAGGTCTTGCAAGTATGGGCTACCGTTTTGAAGGTCTTACCGAAAAATCTAACGGATATTGGCATCCTGTCAATAACTGACTTGACACATTATTAAAATATATGTAGAATAAACAGGTGAAATTTATTGTAAATTTTGCCTGTTTTTTATTGGGGGATTTATCTATGCATAAGAAGATAAATATTCACTTTATATACATATTACTTTCTGCAATATTTTGGGGTATCGCAGGTATTTATGTAAGGATACTTGAAAAAACCGAATTTTCGCAAATGGCAATAGTTTTTGGCCGTTCTTTTTATACTGCAATAATTTTAGCGGTAGTTATATTTTTAAAGAACAAAAGGCTTTTTAAGGTGAAATTTAAGGATTTGCCGTTATTTATTGGCGCGGGAATATTTAGTATAATACTTTTTAATTACAGTTATTACAAGACTATGAGCCTAACCTCGCTTTCAGTTGCGGCGGTGCTTTTGTATACTGCACCATTTTTTGTTGTAATAATATCTGCCTTTTTGTTTAAAGAAAGATTGAATGTTAAAAAGGTATGCGCTCTTTTTGTGGCATTTGTGGGTTGCTTATTTGTATCGGGTATTTTTGATTCGCAAAACAGAATAACTTTACCTGCAATTACTTTTGGTTTGCTTACAGGTTTTGGGTATGCGCTTTATACAATTTTTAGCCGTATACTTATTGATAAAGGGTACGATACCTTTACAATAACCTTTTATACATTTTTATTTTCGGCGCTTTTCTGCTTGCCGTTAATAAATATTTCTTCTACATTTTCGGTTATGTTTTCTTCAAAAACGGCACTTTTCACTATTGTTTTGATGGCTCTTTTCAATACAGTTATTCCATATATACTATATACAAAAGGTCTTTTAGGCGTGGAAGCATCGGTAGCACCTATAATTGCTACACTAGAGCCTGTTGTGGCAACCGTTACAGGTATTATTGTTTACAGCGAAAAGCTAACTTTTTCGGGCTTTTTTGGTATAGTGCTTGTGTTAGGTTCGGTGGTAATATTAAACTTAAAGGTGAACAAGAATGAAAATAAAGGCTAATGCAAAAATAAATTTAGGTCTTGCAGTTTGCAGCAAAAGAGAAGACGGATATCATTTAATAGATACCGTTATGCATTCGGTTGACCTTTTTGATTTAGTAGAAATTGAAAAGGCGGATGAAATATCGGTTATATGCAGTAATAATGATATAGAAGAAAAGGAAAACATTGCCTATAAGGCGGCTGAGCTTTTCTTTAGTAAAACAGGTATTTCAAAAGGCACTAAAATTCAAATAGAAAAAAATATCCCTACCTGTGCGGGAATGGGTGGCGGCAGTGCGGATGCGGCAGCGGTGCTTGTGGGACTAAACCATTTATATAATACCGATTTAACCGATAACGATTTATGCGAAATGGCAGTAAGGCTTGGAGCGGATGTACCTTTTTTTATTAAAGGCGGTTGTCAGCGTGCGCAGGGTATAGGTGAGGTTTTAAGTTCCTATAAACCCTTAGAAAAAGGCTATATTGTTCTTGCTAAGGCGGACAAAAAGCCATCTACTGCTCAAATGTACCGTATTATAGACAATAATGAGCAAGTAAATGTAAACACCGAAAAAATACTTGAATGTATTAAAGAAAACGATTTGAAAGGACTTTCGCAAAGTCTTTGCAACGCCTTTGAAACGGCTTGGGGTAATAGCGCTTTAAAAGAAAAAATCTTGGAATATTCACCGCTTACGGTTTCGCTTACAGGTAGTGGCCCTACTTGGTTTGCTTTATATGAGGATTTCAACTCTGCAAACAAACTTTTATCCGCTTTGAAAAAGGAAAATATTGAATGCTATCTTGCAAATCCCAAAAATACAGCGTTAGAAATTGAATAAAAAATAAAACTCCTGTCAATATTCTTTTTGGAATTTGAAAAGGAGTTTTTATTATGAAAAGAATTAAACTTTCAATTTTATTCGGTCTTATAAGCGCAATGCTTTTATCGGTTTCGCATTTTAACGTTTTGTGTGACGATTTGCGTGAAAATATTTTTCGGTTACATATAATTGCTAATTCCGATAGCGTATCCGACCAAAATTTAAAAATTTTAATACGCGATGAGATTTTAAATGAAACATCGGATTTGTTTTTAAATGTTACCGATTTAGAGGACGCAAAGCAAAAGGTCGGCACTTCATTAAACGAATTCGAAGAAATTGCAAAAAGAGTAATAGCGGAAAATGGTTTTAATTATGACGCTGTGGCATACGTGGAAGAAAAGTATTTTGACACAAGGGTTTATGATGAGTTCACCTTACCTGCGGGGTATTATCCGTCACTTGTTATAGAGTTAGGCGAGGCTAAGGGTAAAAATTGGTGGTGCGTAGTATTTCCAACAGTTTGTATTCCTGCCGCTTCAAAAGGGGATTTAAGTGATTCGGTAAACCAAGAAGCCGTTAATATTGCAAAGCAAGGTTCACGCTATATTATGCGGTTTAAAACGGTTGAAATTTACGAAAAAATAAAAAATTTTATAAATAAATAAAAAATACTTGCATTTTTAAAACCTTTGTGGTATTATTATTTGGCTAACGAGATCGAAAGGAGTGACAACGATGAAACAAGGAATTCATCCTGAGTATGAAAAGGTAACAATTAAGTGCGCTTGTGGTGCGGAATATGAAACACGCTCTACAAAGAAAGATATCCGTTTGGATATTTGCTCTAAGTGTCATCCGTTCTTTACCGGTAAGCAAAAATTGGTTGACACCGGTGGACGTGTTGATAGATTTAATAAGCGTTTCAACATTTCGAAATAATTACCTTATCCGCAGCCGCCAAATAGGCAGTTGCGGATTTTTTCTTAACTAAAGGCAGGTGTTTTTTTGGAAAGCTATTTAACCGTATTCGGCGAAAACACAAGTGAATATGTAGAAAAACGCTCACGCTTTATTGCAACCCTTCGTCATTGCGAAACCGAGCAAGAGGCTACCGATTTTATAAATGAAATGCGTTCTAAATATTGGGATGCAAGGCATAATGTTTTTGCTTATTCGGTGGCGGGTGGTTCTCTTTGCCGTTTTTCGGATGACGGCGAGCCGCACGGTACGGCAGGCAAGCCTATGCTTGATGTTATTTTGGGCTCGCAAATAAAAAATATTGCTGTGGTTGTAACAAGATATTTCGGCGGTGTACTTTTGGGTACGGGCGGTCTTGTAAGAGCCTATTCTAAATCAGTACAGGATGTTTTGCAAAAAAGCGAGGTTTTTGTAATGCTTCCTTGCATGGCGTGTGAAATTGAATGTAATTATTCCGACCACGCAAAGCTTCTTAATTTAATGGAAAATTTTGAAGCTAATATAACTAACACCGATTTTACCGATAAAATAAAGCTTGAATTCTCGCTTAAAAGCGAAAGGGTAGAGGATTTTTCAAAAAAACTTTGCGAAGCCTTTAGTGCAACACTTAAATGGGAAGAAATTGGTACAAAATTAACTCCCTTTAAAAAAATATAAAAAAATAGAGGGAATTTAATTTTTTTTACTAATATTAAATATAAGGGGGCGAATAATGTGGAATGCGCAAGAATTATAACCGAAAATAACGAAAAACTAATTCTTTGTGAAAATGCGGCGTTCAGCGCTTTAACTAAGGGCAGAAAAAAGCCGGAAGAAAAGTGTAATATAAGAACTGAATTTCAACGCGACCGCGACCGTATTATTCACTCTAAAGCGTTCAGGCGCTTAAAGCATAAAACACAGGTCTTTTTATCTCCTGAATCAGACCATTACAGGACAAGACTTACCCATACGCTCGAGGTTTCGCAAATTGCAAGAACATTAGCAAGAGTATTAAGACTAAACGAGGACCTTACTGAAGCAATCGCGTTAGGGCACGATTTGGGGCACACCCCATTCGGACATGCAGGTGAACGCGCTTTAAATGAACTTTTGTCCTTTGATTTTACTCATTACGAGCAAAGCGTTAGGGTTTGCGAAATTTTAGAGAAAAACGGAAAAGGTCTTAATTTAACCTATGAGGTGCTTGACGGTATTAAATGCCATACCAAAGGTGAGTTTGCACAAACGCTTGAGGGTAAAATAGTTCGTTTTGCCGACCGCATTGCATACATAAATCACGATATTGATGATGCTATAAGAGCGGGGGTTATTTCGGGCGACGATATACCGAGTGATATTGTGAAGAAATTAGGCAACTCAAAAAGCCAAAGAATAACATCATTAGTTAATTCGATTATTAACAATAGTGTTAATGATATTGCAATGGACAGTGAAACCGAAAAATATTATAATCTTCTTCACGAGTTTTTGTTTGAAGCGGTTTATAAAAACCCTGTTGCAAAGGCGGAAGAAGCAAAGGTTTTAGGAATTGTTGACGGACTTTTTGATTATTATTTAAAAAATCCTCAAAAGTTAAATAACGAATATAAAACAGTATTGGAAAACGAGGGTATAGAACGCGCTGTGGCGGACTATATTGCAGGTATGACCGACCATTACGCAACAAGCGTTTATTCGGATATATTTATACCTAAAGCATGGACAATTTAGATTTGTTAAGGTGGTGAGAAAGTGGCAATACCTGAAGAGGTTATAAACGAAATAAAATACCGTAATGACATTGAAACGGTTATTTCGCAGTATGTTAATTTAAAGCGTAGAGGTAAAAATCTTGTGGGACTTTGCCCTTTCCACAATGAAAAAACCCCGTCTTTTACCATTTACCCCGAAAACGGTTCTTTTTACTGCTTCGGTTGCGGTGTTGGCGGTGATGTTGTTACCTTTACAGGACTTATTGAAAATCTTGATTATATAGAATCGATTAAGCTTTTAGCTGAAAAAAGCGGTGTTGCGCTTCCGCAGGACGGTTATGATAATTCAATGCAAAACCTTAAAAACAAGGTTTATGATATTAACCGTGAAACCGCAAAATTCTTTCACAGTTATTTGATGAGTGAAAACGGCAAATGGGCGCTTGAGTATCTTTTAGGTCGTGGACTGTCATTAAAAACCATAAAGCATTTTGGACTTGGCGCCGCGCCTGACAGTTGGGATAGCCTTATTAATCATTTAAAAGCAAAAGGCTTTAGCATAAATGATATGGTTACCGCAAATGTTGTTGGTAAAAGTGAAAGAGGAAGCTATTATGACCGCTTCAGAAAGCGCGTAATGTTCCCGATTATAAATATTAGAGGTAATGTTATTGGCTTTAGCGGCAGAGCAATGCCGGGTGACGATAAAAAGGGCGGCAAATATGTAAATACTTCGGATACGCCCGTTTTCAAGAAGAGTGAAAACCTATTCGGTATGAATTTTGCTAAAAACCATTGCAGCGAGCAGCTTGTTTTGGTTGAGGGTAACCCCGATGTTATTTCACTTCATCAAGCAGGGTTTGAAAATGTTGTAGCACCGCTTGGTACAGCATTTACAAGTGAACAGGCAAATTTGATTTCAAGGTATACAAAAGAAGTTGTGCTTATGTTTGATGCCGATGCCGCAGGGCAAAAGGCAATTAAAAGAGCATCGCAAATTCTTGAAAATTCGGGACTTTCGGTAAGGGTTGTTGTCATACCTGACGGTAAGGACCCCGATGAATATATAAGGAAAAACGGTGCAGACCGATTCAGAGCACTTTTAAACGGCGCGGTAAGTGATATTGAGTATAAATTGCTTATGGCGGCAAACGGTATTGTGCTTGAATCGGACGACGGCAAGCTTAAATATTTAAGTATGGCGGCGGAAATTATTGCCGAAACTGACGATGTTATGACAAGGGATATTTACATCGGCAGACTTTGCGATAAATACGGTGTTTCACGTACCGCTCTTACTACTAAAATAGATGATTTGCGCCGTAAAAACCGAAGAACAAAGCAAAAACAGGAAATAGGCGACATAATACGCCCGAAATACACAAAGGACGACATAAATCCCGAAAGAAGAATTTCCATAAAAGCAACAGCGGCAGAGGAAGGCTTAATAGCGGTGCTTTTACAGCATCCCGATTTTTATAGCTATACCTTAGAAAAGCTACCGCCCGAAAAGATGGTGACCTCACTTAACAAGCGAATTTATTCAATTGTTTCAGAAACGCTTGAAGAGGGTAGAACACTTGATATTTCAGTGTTTGCTCAAAAGCTTTTGCCAAGCGAGGTTGGATATTTAGTGTCGCTTCAAAATGGCGATAAAGCGGGAAATAACCCAAAAGCTGTATTAAAAGATTGTATTGAGGTAATATTAGAAGAGAATATGCTTTTAAATGCCTCTAAAACACAGGATTTATCGGTTGAAGATTGGGCTTCAAAATTACAGGATATTATTAACAATAAAAAAGGCAACTAAAAGCAGAATGGAGAATAATAATGGCTAACGCTAAAAAAGACGAAAAAATTATTGCTGAAGAAGTAGAAAACGATGTTTTCGAAGAAAAGGTGGAGACATTAGATGATATTGAAAATGCTCCCGAAGATTTGGAAGAATTGTTTTCTGAGCCTCCAACATTAGAGCTTGATTTTGAAGAAGAGCCTACTGAAGAAGATTTAAAGGATATGGATGTTGAGCAAATCGGCGACGATATTTCGCTTGATAACATTTCGCTTGACGACCCTGTTAAAGTATATCTTCGCGAAATAGGTAGAGTTCCGCTTTTATCGAGTGAGGAAGAGGTAGAGCTTGCCGTTAAAATCAGTGAGGGTAACCAATACGCTAAGCAAAGACTTACCGAGGCTAACTTGCGTTTGGTAGTTAGTATTGCTAAAAAATATGTAGGACGCGGTATGTACTTCCTTGACCTTATTCAAGAGGGTAATGTTGGTCTTATTAAAGCGGTTGATAAGTTTGACCATACAAAAGGCTTTAAGTTTTCAACTTATGCTACTTGGTGGATAAGACAAGCTATAACCCGCGCTATTGCCGACCAAGCAAGAACTATCCGTATTCCTGTTCATATGGTTGAAACCATTAACCGTCTTAAGAAGGTACAAAGCCAATTATTGCACGAAAACGGCTTTGAGCCAAGTGAGGAATTAATTGCTGAAAAGATGGAATTGCCGGTTGAAAGAGTAAGAGAAATTATGCGCGTGGCTCAAGAGCCTGTTTCAATGGAAACACCAATAGGTCCGGAGGAAGATTCACGCCTTATGGACTTTATACGCGATGAGGACGCATTAGCTCCCGATGAAGCAGCTTTAAAGACCATTACAAACGAGGATATTGACAGTGTGCTTAAAACACTTACTCCTCGTGAAGAAGCGGTTATCCGTCTTCGTTTCGGTCTTTTGGACGGCAGATGCCATACTCTTGAAGAGGTTGGCTCTGAATTTAATGTTACAAGAGAAAGAATTCGTCAGATTGAAGCAAAGGCACTTAGAAAATTGCGTCATCCCGTACGCAGTAATAAATTTAAGGACAGATAAGGTATATTCACTATGCAAATTTCATATAAAACTAATGGGGTATGTTCCAGAAAGATTTTTGTTGAGGTTGAAGACGGCATCGTAAAGGACGTTAAATTCGAGGGTGGCTGTAACGGCAATACAAAGGGCGTTGCAAGTCTTGCTATCGGTTTAAAGGCAGATGACGTTATCGAAAAGCTTCAGCATATCAAGTGCGGATTTAAAAATACCTCTTGTCCTGCCCAATTGGCAGAGGCTTTAAAACAAGCAAAGGGTGAATAAGAGCGAATGGATGAAGATATTAAAATCGTAGGTGACAAGCCTTCGCTTGATGTGAAAAAGAATTTAAACAAAGCTAACCTCGCAAAGCCTTCGGATAATTCAGTTTACGAAAGCGCAAGGCAGTGGGGTAGGTTGGTTGCGGCTGAATTTTTAAAAGAAGCATCAAGCGGCTCGTTTGAAGACCCATCGGATTTTAATATGCTTATTCAAAGAAGATTGTTGCTTTCCTTTACTGCAACGGTTGGATTTGAAGAATTTTGTACCGACGATTCGCTTTGCGGAATAGCGCAAAAGAGCTTTATTGATACCGTTAAAGCTGAAAATGAAGAAATCTACAAAACAAGTCAGGATACAGGCGCATTTTCCTTTTATTATTTGGCTTTCCGCCGCGGTGGAGATACCGAAAGGCGCGTAGGACAGACCTTTGCAATGCTTTGCTCGCACGATGGCGACCCTGTTTATCAAGAACTAGGCGAGGCGCTTTACTGTTGGTTTTTATCGGTGGTTAAAAATCTTGCAAAGCAACTTAATATAAATTAACATACAGCATCCTTTTGTTTCATATTTTGAAATGAAAGGATGTTTTTTTATGCCAACTATTTATTTAAGTCCATCTACACAAGAATTTAATCCCTATTCAGGCGGTGGTAATGAGGAATATTATATGAACCTTATAGCCGACGCTATGGAGCCCTATTTGGCGGCGAGCGGAATACAGTTTGTAAGAAATACCCCTGAAATGACGGCGGCTTCCTCTATTGCGGCTTCAAATAGCGGAGTGTACGATTTGCATTTGGCGCTACACTCAAATGCGACTGCTTCGGGTAATGGGAGTACGCGAGGCAGTGAGGTATATTATTTTCCGTCAAGTATTGAGGGTAAGCGCTTTGCAGATATACTCGCTGAAAATTTGCAAATGATTTACCCATTGCCCGACAGAGTAAGAACAGTACCGACCACTTCACTTGGCGAGGTTGCAAGGGTAAGAGCGCCGGGGGTGTTAGTAGAAATCGCTTATCACGATAACCCCGAGGATGCGCAGTGGATACGGGATAATATTGATGAAATTGCGCGGATTATGGTTTTATCCTTAACCGAGTATTTTGGTATACCATTTAATATGCCGCAGCCTATTAGTGTTGCAAGCGTTGCTACAAACGGCGGAAATCTAAATGTTAGAACAAGACCCTCTCTTGATGCGTTTATAGTAGGTAGAATACCAAACGGCAGTGAAGTTACGGTATATGCTACCTTGCCCGATTGGAAGCTTGTAGGATATAACGGCATTGTAGGCTATGTAAGTAGCAGATATATCCAATCTTAACTTGACATTAAAGATTAAATATATTAGGATATAAGATGTAAAAAATAGGGAAGTATAATTTTATGAATAAATATAAAACCTTAATTTCTAATACCGCGCTAATAAGCCTTGGTACCTTTGGCTCAAAGCTGTTGGTATTTTTAATGGTTCGTTTTTATACGGGCTATTTAACCACCGCGCAATACGGCACCTCGGACCTTATTACCCAAACTGCAAATCTATTATTGCCGCTTGTTTCACTTGGAATTACAAACGGTGTTTTTCGTTTTGCAATGGATTCTAAGTGCGATAAAAGGTCGGTTTTTTCGTCGGGCTTTTTTTCAATTACCCTTGGCACACTTTTGTTTTTGGTAATTGCTCCGATTTTAACCCTTGTTGACCAATTCAGCGGTTATATATGGCTTATTATAGTTTATACAATGGCTTCGTGCTATCATTCGCTTTGCTCGCAGTATATCCGTGCGGTAGGTAAAACGGCATTTTTTGCTATTCAGGGTATAGTTAATACATCACTTGTAATAGTGCTTAATATTCTTTTTTTAGCCGTTTTTGATATGGGCATTACAGGGTATGTTTTGTCGGTTGTTTTGGCGGACGGTCTTTCCGCATTACTTATTTTCTTTAAGGAAAAGCTTTGGCGCGAAATAACCCTTAAAATAGATAAAGATATTTTAAAGAAAATGCTCATATACAGCATTCCTATGATTCCTACTACTATTTTCTGGTGGGTTACAAGCGTATCGGATAGATATATGGTAAGCGGATTTATAGGTGCTGAAGCTAACGGTATTTATGCGGTTTCTTACAAAGTGCCAACCTTTTTGACCTTGCTTTCAACCGTATTTATGCAAGCGTGGCAGTTCTCGGCGGTTAGCGAATCGGAAAATGATAAAGAGGAGCATATTGAATTTTTCTCTAAGGTTTGGTCTTCCTTCCAAAGCGTTATGTTCTTGGCGGGTTGGGCAATTGTGGCATTTTCTATTCCTGTAATTAAAATACTTACAACACCCGATTATTACTCGGCTTGGAAATATATTCCACTACTTGCAGCTTCTATGGTATTTAATTCTTTTGCTAATTTTATGGGCTCGGTTTATGTGGTTGAAAAGCGAAGCAAAAATTCGTTTTTAACTGCAATGCTTGGCGCTGTGCTTAATATTGTTTTGAATTTCCTTTTAATTCCTACTTCTTTAGGTGTTCAAGGCGCGGCAATAGCAACCTTTGTAAGCTATTTTGCAATATTTGTAATAAGGGCAATAAATGTGCAAAAATATATACCTTTTAAGCTTTATATGCTTAAGGTGTTGTTAAATACCGCGGTAATTTTATTGCAAAGCGCATTTATGGTATTCTCACTGCCGTTTAATATACCTCTTCAGGTTATTTGCGCTATCGCATTAGTGGTTATAAATTATAAATTTATTATGGTTTTTGTAGATAAATTTTTTTCGTTTTTTAAAACAAAAAGGAGAGTAAAATGAGTTTTTTGTGGAAAACCCTTTGGGGTAAAATTGTATTGACTTTTTTGGTTTCAATGGTGCCTATTGTCGAGCTTCGCGGCGCTATTCCGATTGCTACAGGTGCGGGACTTGATTGGCGAATTGCAATTATAGTTGCAATTATCGGCAATATGATACCTGTTCCGTTTATAATTATCTTTATAAAAAAGATTTTCGCATTAATGCGTAAGATGAGCGTTAAGTTTGATAAATTGGTTACAAAAATGGAAAATAAGGCATTCAGTAAGCGCGATGTTATTGATAAATACGGCCCTTGGGGACTATATTTCTTTGTTGCTGTTCCGCTTCCGGGCACAGGCGCGTGGACAGGGTCATTAATAGCGGCAATGCTTGATATTCCGCTAAAAAAAGCCTTCCCCGCAGTAGCATTAGGCGTAGTTACTGCAGGTATAATCGTAGCCTTTGTAAGCTACGGCGCCGCAGCGCTTATATTTTAATAATTAATCCGACCGAAAGGTCGGATTTTTTTCTTGTGTTTTATAATAATATAGTATATAATTAATCTATTAGATTGGAGTGGTATGTCTTGTTAAGCGAATTGCTTTCGGGTCAATTAGATTTCTTTGGAATAATAACCTATATTTTATCATCGTTGGTTGTAATATTTTTAACCTTACCTATACACGAGTTTGCACACGGCTTTGCGGCAACAAAATTGGGTGACCCAACACCGCGCTATCAAGGCAGACTTACAGTAAATCCTTTTGCGCATATTGATTATATCGGCGCATTGTGTATTATACTTTTTGGTTTTGGTTGGGCAAAGCCGGTTGGTGTTAATGTGTATAATTTCAGAAGACCTAAAAGGGATATGGCAATAACCGCCTTTGCGGGTCCGCTTTCAAACTTAATAGTGGCGTTAATCGCGCTTATATTGTTTAATTTATGCGGTTTTGTTTATTCATCACTCACAATTGCAATTATATTTTATATTGCCTATTTCTTTTTGTTTATAGCGCAAATAAATATATCGCTTGCGGTATTTAATTTAATACCAATCCCACCGCTTGACGGTTCGCGTATCTTATTTGCTATATTGCCTGACAAATATTATTACAAGCTGATGCGCTACGAAAGATATATTTATTACGGCTTAATTGCTTTAATATTCTTAGGCGCTCTTGATATTCCACTTAATACGGCATCTAACTTTATTTTTGGTTTATTAAATACGGTTGCATCTTTACCGTTTAAATTTTTGGGGTAACAAATGGAAAATGTTTTAAATTATAAGCTTGAGGGCTTTGAGGGACCTCTTGATTTGCTGTTACAGTTAATAGCAAGAAACAAATATAATATTTACGATATTCCGCTTTTGGAGCTTATTGAACAGTATTTAGAGCAGATGGAAAATATTAAGCAAAACGAAATGGAAGTTGAAAGCGAATTTTTGGAAATGGCTTCACGTTTGCTTTATATTAAAACCGTAAGTCTTTTGCCTAAACACGAAGAAATTGTTAAGCTTAAGGAAGAATTAACGGGCGAATTGCTTGAATATATGGTTTGTCAGCAAATGGCGCGCAAGTTTTCGGAAATGCAGGGCGGGTTTGATATATTTATTCGTAAGCCTACCGAATACGAGTTTGATAAAACCTATGAGCTTGTTCACCCGAAAGAGGTTATGTTTGAAAGCTATTTAGCCGCAGTTGGTAGGGGACAGAGAAGACTTCCGCCATCCACAGCACCCTTTACCAAGATTGTTGCTAAAAAGATAGTTGCAGTATCCACCAAAATTATTTTTGTAATACGTAATTTATGGCGCGGTGGAAAAAGCAAGCTTTCAGACCTTTATACCTCTGCCGAAAGCCGTTCGGAAATAGTGGCAACCTTTTTAGCGGTTTTAGAGCTTTGCAAGGCTAATCGAGTTAAGGTTGAGGGCGAGGGCGATTCTCAGGAAATCCGTTTAATTAAGGAGCACAAGAAATGAAAACTAAGGAATTAATAAAAGCCTTCGAGGCTGTTTTATTCGCAAGCGGCGAGCCAATGAGTATTGACCGCTTGGCTCAGGTTTTTGAAATAACACCCGAAAAGGTAGTAGATATTGCGGATGCGCTTTCAAAAAAACTTGAGGATAATGATAGCGGAGTTAAGCTTTTAAGACTTGAAAATACATATCAGTTAGCCACTAAAAATGAATTTTCGGAATATATTAAAAAGGCGTTTGATATGCGAAGAAGAACTCCGCTTTCAAATGCAGCGCTTGAGGTACTTGCGGTAATAGCTTATAACCAACCTGTTACAAAGTCTTTTATCGAACAAGTGCGCGGTGTTGACTGCTCGGGCGTAGTAACAACCCTTGTAGAAAAAGGCCTTATAGAAGAACGCGGAAGACTTGAACTTCCCGGTAAGCCGTTGCTTTACGGTACTACCAAAAACTTTTTAAGATGCTTTGAACTTAACGATTTAGGCGATTTGCCGCCGCTTCCTAAGAATCAAAGCGAGGGCGAAGTAAACGACGTTGCAGAGCAATTAGAACTCGCTGAAGAATAGATTTCATATTTTAAGTTAAGAATATGAAAGGAGTGTGTGAATTGATTGTTTTGTATGTTTTAGCCGTTTTACTGTTTTTAATAGCGTTAATTTTGCTATTACCCGTAAGCGTTGATTTAAGCTATAAAGAAGATTTTTCTGTAACGGTTAAATTTTTAAATATAAAGGTTTTTCCGCTTAAGGAAAAAAAGGAAACTGAAAAAACGGACAAGCCTGAGGGTGAAGCCCAAAAGACCAATCAATTTAAAACCTCTTTTCAAAAATTAAAAGAAAAACACGGCTTTTCGGGAGCAATTAAAGAAATTTTTGCTTTTTTGAAGGAGTGCTTGAAGCATTTAGGAGGCTTTTTAAAAACGGTTAAATTCCGTAAAGTAAAGCTTAATTTGGTCGTTGCGGAAAGCGATGCTTTTAAAACTGCAATTAAATACGGCGAGGTATGCGCGGTTGTTTATCCCGTACTTTCGTATATAGAAAGTAAAGCCAATATAAAATATAAAAAAATTGACGTTAAAAGTGATTTCAATACCCCAAAGGGAGAATTTGATTTTTCTTTAACGGTTAAATTGCAAATAATTTTCTTAATTATAACTGCTACTAAGCTTTATAAAGAATATAAAAAATTCAATGTAAGGAATGGTCTTTAATGAGTGACAGCAAGATTAAAAATTTAATGGATACTACATTGGAAAAATTAAAGGGAATGGTTAATGCCGATGTTATTACAGGCTCGCCGATAGTTGTTGGCAATGTAACACTTATCCCTGTTTCTAAGGTGGCTTACGGTCTTGCAACAGGCGGAAGCGATTTTGCAAGCAATAAGTCGCAAAATGAACTTTTTGGCGGCGGCGGTGGCGCAGGCGTTACAATTTCACCGATTGCCTTTATTGCCGTAAACGGTGATAGCGTTAAAATGCTTCCTGTTACTAACGAGCTTACAAATCTTGACAGAGCGCTTTCTATGGCGCCTGAGCTTATTTCTAAAGCAAAGGAATTCTTTTCAAAGGAAACCAAAATAGAGATAGAGGAATAACATTTTACCCCACCTAATATATTTTAGTTGGGGTGGTTTATTTGAAAAAATTAGTTCCGTATATATTGGTTTTGGCATTGTTTGTTTTGCCCTTTAAGGTAAATGCGGTGTCAACCTCTGCCAAGGCGGCGGTGGTTATAAACGGAGATAATGGGGAAGTAATTTATTCAAGTAACGAAAGTACCCGTTTACCAATGGCAAGTACCACAAAAATTATGACGGGCCTCTTGCTTTGCGAGTATGGAAATTTCGAAAAGGAAATTACCGTAACTGCGGAAATGCTTAAGGTTGAAGGCTCTTCAATGGGGCTTTTGGCGGGGGATAGAGTAACCCTTAATGACCTTTTGTACGGTCTTATGCTCGCTTCGGGCAATGACGCGGCGAATGTTATAGCCTATGTTTTAGGCGGCGGTATAAACGGGTTTGTAGATATGATGAACCAAAAAGCATCGGAATTAGGACTCGAAGATACTCATTTTGCAACCCCCTCGGGTCTTGATGCTGACGACCATTATACAACCGCCCTTGAACTTGCGAAAATTGCGCAGTATGCTATGCAGAACGAGGCTTTTGCAAAAGCGGTTGCTTGCGAAAAAGCGGTACTTAATTACGGTAACCCGCCGTATAGAAGAAGCCTTAGTAATCACAACAAAATGCTTAATTTGTTCGATGGTGCAGTAGGCGTAAAAACAGGGTTTACTAAAAAGTCGGGTAGATGTCTTGTTAGTGCTGCTAAGCGTGACGGTAAGTATGTAATCGCGGTAACGCTTAATGACCCTAACGATTGGCAAGACCATAAATCTTTGCTTGAATACGGACTCAACTCAATTAAACAAACTAATTATTCGTCAAAATATTCGAGCATTAATATACCAGTAATAAACGGGGAAAAAAGCGAAATTGCAGCTTTCATTGAACCGATTACAATAAATTCACTTGAAACCGAAAATATTACCGATGAGGTTTATTTGCCCGAATTTGTTTATGCGCCTATAAAGCAAAACGATGTTTTAGGTAAAGTGATTTATAAGCAAAACGGCAAGGTTTTAGTCGAAAAGCAAATCTTGGCGGATAGTGATATTAATATTTTAAAGCAAAACGAAAAACCAATAAAAAAAGTAATTGAAAACTTTAAGCTAATACTTAAAAATTTTTAGGAGAACAAAATGAAGGATAACAGAATAAGACTTCAAAAATTTTTGTCTGAAAGCGGAGTAGCTTCACGCCGCAAGGCAGAGGAATTGATAGAGGCAGGCAAGGTTAAGGTAAACGGCCACGTTGTAGCCCTGGGCACTAAAGTAGACCCCAAGCGCGATAAAATTACTGTACGCGGAAAGACGGTTGTTGCCACTCGCGAGAAAATGTATATTATGCTACATAAACCGCGTGGCTTTGTAACAACTATGAGTGACGAAAATGACCGCAAGTGCGTTAGCGATTTAGTTAAGGATGTACCTGTAAGAGTTTTCCCTGTCGGCAGACTTGATATGAACTCGGAAGGTTTGCTTATAATGACTAACGACGGCGAGTTTGCTAACAAGCTTACCCACCCGTCATCCCACGTTAATAAAACCTACCGCGTAACCGTTAAGGGCGAGGTGGATGATGAAAAGCTCGTAAGACTTACAGAGGGCATCGTGCTTGACGATGTTAAAACACTCCCTTGCGACTGCTTTGTAGCTGAAAGAAAGCCTGACAGAACGGTGCTTATATTTATTTTGCAAGAGGGCAGAAACCGTCAGATAAGAAGAATGTGCGAAGAGGTAGGGCTTGAGGTGCTTCGATTGAAGCGTACCGAGATTGCGGGTGTAAAGCTTGGAATGCTTAAAAGAGGAGCTTGGCGCCCCTTAAACGAAAAGGAAATGCGCCACCTTACAAATATTACCCAAACAAAAGAAAATAATTAATAAAAAGTGCTTGACAAAAACGTTTAAATATTATATTATTGATAGGTGCCTGATTACCGAAGTGAAAACTTCGGTATCGCATATTAGCCGATGTGGTGGAATAGGCAGACACAAGGGACTTAAAATCCCTCGGTAGCGATATCGTACCGGTTCAAGTCCGGTCATCGGCACCAAAGCAATATAATCCGAACCAAATCTTCCCTGTGGGAGACGGGTTCGGATTATTTGTTTATTTCGAGAAATACGAAAATGTGTATTTTCGTAACGGCGTGTTAATACGCCCCGAGTCAAAACCGCGAGGACCACGTAAAAAGAAATGCCTATAAAAACAGCGAGAGCCACCGTATCGGTAGC
>JAZOTR010000007.1:0-2612 GCA_045657745.1 Acutalibacteraceae bacterium | reverse complement strand
ATCAATACCCTCGCCTACACCTATGAATTTAACAGGAATATTAAGCTCGTTTCTTATTGGAATTACTATTCCGCCTTTTGCAGTACCGTCAAGCTTAGTAAGAACAATACCCGTAATATCACAAGCAGTTTTAAACTGACTTGCTTGGTTTACTGCATTCTGACCTGTGGTAGCATCAAGCACCAACAAGGTTTCAAGCGAAGAATCGGGCAATTCCCTTGCTATTATTCTATAAATTTTCGCAAGCTCATCCATAAGGTTTTTCTTGTTGTGAAGACGACCAGCAGTATCGCAAATAATAACATCAGCGCCCTTTGATTTAGCAGAAGCGATTGTATCAAATACAACTGAAGCAGGGTCAGTACCCTCAACACTTTTAACCATAGTAACGCCTGCACGCTGCGCCCAAATTTCAAGTTGGTCAATTGCAGCCGCACGGAATGTATCAGCCGCACCCAAAACAACCTTTTTCCCCTCGGTATTCAGCTGTGCCGAAAGTTTACCGATTGTTGTAGTTTTACCAACACCGTTTACACCGATAACAAGTATTACAGAAGGCTTGGTTTCAAGAGATAAGCCCTCATCCTCGCCAAGCATTTCTGTTATAATTTCTTTCATTAAAGACTTAATTACCGAGGGGTCGGTAATTCCCTGCTCTTTAATTTTTTTGCGTAGCATATCACAAATATCGGTTGCGGTAGCAACACCAATATCCGACATAATAAGCATTTCTTCAAGCTCTTCAAAAAGTTCTTCATCAATTTTTGTAAAAGAATTAATAACTGAATTTACTTGGTTTGCAATAGAATCTCTTGTTTTTTGTAAGCCTTGCTTAATTTTACTGAAAAAACCCATTAACTCACCTTATTGTCAAGTAATTTCTTTTCAAGCTCGGAAACATTAAGTTCCAAAAGCTTTGTAATACCCTTTTCTTGCATTGTAACGCCGTAAAGCATATCAGCAGCTTCCATAGTACCGCGTCTATGTGTAACACAAATAAACTGTGTCGCAAAATCAGAGGATTTCATATATTCTGCAAAACGGTCAACGTTAATATCGTCAAGCGCGGTATCAACCTCATCCAAGAAGCAGAATGGCGGAGCGTTAACACGCATAATTGCAAAGTAAATTGAAAGGGCAATAAGTGCCTTTTCACCACCCGAAAGACCGTCAAGACTTGGTACATTTTTACCGGGAAGCTTAACATTAATATCAATACCACTTTCAAGAATATTTTCAGGGTCTGAAAGTGAAAGCGAAGCAGTTCCGCCGCCAAAAAGTTCAGAGAAGGTTTTTGTAAAGTTTTGATTAATCTTTTCAAATCCCTCAACAAAAATTTCTTGCATTTGACTTGTTAACTGATTAATAAGCTTATGCAATTGTGCACGTGAGGCTTCAACATCATCAATCTGAGCGGATAAGAAATTATAACGCTCACTAACCTCTTTGTATTCTTCAATCGCCGAAACATTAACATTACCTAAAGCACGGATTTTGTTCTTTGTTTCCACAAGAGTTTTCTTAGCTGCAGCAGGATTTTCAATTTCAATACCAATCTTCTCAGCCTCGCTTCTTGTAAGTTCGTATTCATCGTAAAGTTTTCTTATAACCTCATCGTATTCGCGCATCATAACTTCCTTACGCTCGGTAAGTCTTGCTAATTCGCCGCTGATTTTTTCACGATGTAAGGTGTTTTCTTTTTCACTGTTACGAAGCTCTACGCCGGCTTTTTCAGTAAAGTTACGCTTTTCAATAAAGTCTTCAATATTCTTTTGCGAATCTTCAATCTTTTGCTTACTGTCATCAATACCGTCATTAATTTTTTCAATTTCGGTCTTTAAATTCTCGTTTTTAAACTGTAAAGCCGCAATTTCATTTGCAATTGACTGTACGCGAAGACTTCTATCTGAAATAGCACTTTCTAAAGCCGCAGCAGCATTATTAAGGCTTTCAATATCCTTTTCAACCTCAATAATAGAAAGCTTAACGCTTGTAATTTTATTGGTAATATCCTCGCGAGTAGCGTTAAGATTATCCCTACCGCCTGTCATTTGGTCGATAAGCGCTTGAATTTCCGCCTTATTAGCTTCAATAACGGCGATTTCCTTTGCCGCATCAATAGATGTTTGCTTTAATTGTTCGCATTTTTCTTTATCGGAAATTTGTTGTGAATTAAGCTGATTAACTGCCGCTTTAAGATTTTCTATAATATCGCTAATACGCTTAAGCTCGGCAATAGCGCGTATTTTATCCTCATTAGCTGTGGTTAAATCTGCCTTGATAGCAGTAATATCCGCCGAAACCTCAGCAAAAGAATTATTTGCATTTTCTAAGCTTTCAGAAAGCTCTTTTGCTTTTGCTTCGAGTTTTTCAACATCATTTTCGATGTTCTTAATATCACTAACACGGCTTAAAATGCCCGAATTCTTAACAAGAGAACCACCTGTTAGCGAGCCACCGGGATTTACAACCTGACCGTCAAGAGTAACAACCTTAATTCTATAACCGAATTTTTTGGCAATTGCAGTTGCGCAATCAATATCCTCTGCAACAACAGCGCCGCCTAAGAGATATTTAATAATTTCTCTGTATTTTTCATCGGTTTTAACAAG
>JAZOTR010000006.1:0-5536 GCA_045657745.1 Acutalibacteraceae bacterium | reverse complement strand
TTGCAATTAGGGAGCTGAATGAAACTTCGGCTGAGAGGAAGTCCGTTTTACTATGACTTCGACCGATAACCTGATGCCGATAATGCGGCCGTAGGGAAATACAGTGTTTGTATTGCCACAGGTGTATTGCCTGTGGCTTTTCTTTTTTGTGTTTCTAAAGGTAATTGCAAAAACAAAAAAGGAGAAATTAAAAATGAAAGAAAACTCAAAAAAACCAATTTACCGTTTAACCCTTAGCGCAGTATTTATTGCGCTTTCGACAGCGCTTAGCATGATTAAGGTTTACGAGCCACCGCTTGGCGGAGGCGTAACACTGTTTAGTATGCTGCCTGTTATAATGCTTTCGTGTATGTTTGGCATTAAGTGGGGCTTCGGTGTTTCGTTTGTGTACGCTTTGGGACAAATGCTTATAAGCTTTGGCGAGGTATGCTCTTGGGGATTAACACCGCTTACACTTGTTATGACATTTTTTATTGATTATATTTTGGCGTACTTTGTTTTAGGCATTGGCGGAATTTTTGCAAAAAAAGGATATTTAGGTATTTGTATAGGCACCGCTTTAGCCGTAGCTTTAAGATTTGTTTGCCATTTTATTACAGGTGTATTTATTTTTGATATATGGTGTGAATGGGATAATGTGTGGCTTTATTCACTTTTATATAACGGCGGATATATGCTTCCTGAATTGATTTTAACAACTTTGGGCGCAGCCGCTTTATTTAAGCTACCGCAGATAAAGAAAATTATGGATTTTTAATTTAATACAAGATATTTTGAGTGTTTGACAAACCTCGTCTGGCAGCTGTTGTTAAAAATTTGGCTTTTCAAAAACTTTCTGTCTTGTCGCTCATGCCGCGACCGGCACACCCTTTCTTGTGTGGGCGAAAAGAAAGGGTGCAAAGATTCGCCTTTAGGGGAAAGCATTCCCCTCGTTGTCGGCAATAAGGTTTTATCAAAAGTGTCTTTAAGAGCCGCTACGCTTGCTATTTAAAGACGGTTTTGCTTTATTTAAAATCCCTTCTCCGACAACTCACCTCTTCTTTTTCACCGATACGGTGGCAAATTGTAGTCTTAAAAGAAAAAATATCCCACTAAATCAAGTGGGATATTTTTTTAGCATATTTCTTGCTCTAAATCATCAAATTCGGGCGCGGAAAAGAATTCTCCTAAAGTAATTTCTAAACCATCGCAGAATTTTTTTATAGTAGTAATTGATATATCTCGTCTGCTTTTGTCAATCATACTGTATGCTGTTGACGGTGTGACGCCAGATATATTGGCAAGCTCATTGATTTTAATTTTTCGTTCTTTGCATAAACTTAAGAATCTTTCTGCTACAACATCTTTAACGTTCATAAATTCCACCTCTAAAAACATTGTAAGAAAAATTACATTATTGCGTATACGCACTTGCGTAAATACAGCAAATATGTTATTATTTTTTATAAGTATAATTTGTGTGGAAGGAATGTTTTATATGTATTGCGAAAATATTTTTTGTATTTATTGGGTTAAAAACAATTGTGGCTTGGAGGAAATTTCTTTAGATATACAGGGTAATTGTCAAGATTGTATTTATGTTGATATTGAAGATGAAGTCTTAGAGGAATATCGCCAAAAACTTTTAAATAAATATACACAAATATAATTTTTTGAAATCTTTGCTTTATTTGCAAAATTTTTATTGACATTAGAGGGTGTTTTGCGGTATAATCTAAAATCGTAAGGTTATGTATAAGGGATACTTTCCGCTTAATAACCGCCAATCTAATATTAAGGAGGGTTCAAGTTGAAAAGAACATATCAACCTAAAAAACTTCACCGTAAGAAAGAGCACGGTTTCTTAAAGAGAATGGCAACTGCTAACGGCCGCAAGGTTCTTGCACGTCGCAGAGCGAAGGGAAGAAAGAAATTATCTTACTAAAAGCCACTCCATGTGGCTTTTCCTTTTATTATGAGTTTACTTAAATTAAAGGAAAACCGTGATTTTCGCCGCGCCTACAATAGGGGCAAATCGTATGTTTCGCCCTTTATAGTTGTGTATGTAAACAAAAACAGAACCAACAATGTAAGGCTTGGAATTACCGCCGGTAAAAAAATCGGCAAGGCTGTCGAGCGCAATCGTGCAAAGCGCGTTATAACGGCGGCTTTTTCATCAGTCCTTCCCGAAATTCGTGACGGACTTGATTTTGTAATTGTAGCAAGAACTCGTATATTGGAAGTTAAAAGCACAGTTGTTGCAGCCTCACTACACAAACTCCTCTTTGCTGCAGGTGCTTTAAAAAGTGTTGAAAACTATGAAAAAGTTACTGATTAAGTTTATAAGATTTTATCAGGTTTGTATTTCACCGCGTAAAATTTCGTGTTGCCGTTTTACGCCTACTTGTTCACAATACGCTATTGAGGCAATAACACTACACGGGGCATTTAAGGGTACCGCGTTGGCTATTTACAGAATTTTAAGATGCAATCCGCTTTGTAAGGGCGGATATGACCCTGTACCCCCTAAAAAGAATTAATTTAAAAATTACCATATTTTGAATGGATGAGAGTATAAATGAATCAGTTATTTAATATTATTAATATCCCATTAGGTTGGGTACTTCGCTTTATTGCGGGTATTTTTAGCGGTAATTTTGCGGCATCGGTATTTATTTTTACTGTGCTTATTAATTTGGCTTTCATTCCACTTACCATCAAAAGCCAAAAATCTGCAGTACAGCAAACACGCATTAAGCCAAAGCTTGATGCTTTAAAACAAAAATATGGCGACGATAAGCAAAAATACAGCGCCGCTATGCAACAACTTTATCAAGAAGAAAAGGTTTCAATGTCGGGCGGATGTCTTCCAATGATTCTCCGCTTGGTTATAATGATGAGTATTTATTGGCTTATTATGAGCCCGATTACTTATCTTATGAATGTTGATGCCGATGTTATCACAAAGGCAACTGAAGCATTGCAGGAAACCGGTGTAAAAATTGTACAAGGTAGAAGCGAATTACAGGTAATTGGCGCGGTTTTAAGCGAAAAAATCAGTTCGCCTGAAATTTTAAATGCTGCTCAAAACATTAATTTTAGCTTTTTTGGAATCGACTTAACCGAAACTCCTAAGTTTTCTTTCAATATTTTTGGCGACTTCGAAAAAATTTGGCTTATGCCTTTGTTGGCATTTGCTTCACAAATTCTTTCAAGCTTATTGTCTATGAGAATGCAAAAGAAAACCAACCCTGATGCACCTTCTATGGCGGGTATGATGCTCACAATGCCTTTAATTTCATTGTGGATTGGTTTCACATTGCCCGGCGGTGTTACTTTCTATTGGGCATGTTCTTCTCTTATTGGCGGTCTTATTCAAATTGCTGTACAACAGCTTTACGGTCCGCATAAGCTTTTATCAAAGGAACGCGAAAAGGAACTTGTAAAGCAATGTGATTTTGAAGCAGGACAAATTGCTAAATTTTCTGCTAAAGACGAAGACTAAGGGAGGAAAAGATTTTGATTAAAGAAGCAAGAGGCTTTGGTTCTACAATAGACGAAGCTAAAGAAAATGCAATTCTTAACTTAAATGCATCGGAAGATGATGATATACAGTTTGAAATTATTTCAATGCCAAAGAAAAAGACTTTAGGCCTTTTCGGCGGCGCAAAGGCTGAGGTTAGAGTTTATATTGAATTACCTGACCCCAAGCCCGAAAAAACAAAGAAAAAACCCGTTCAAAAGCCTAAGAAGGCAGAACTTCCTAAGGAGGCTGCTCCAAAAGCTGAAGCTGCACCTAAAGCAGAAAAGGATTTCGGCGAATTAGTAAGCGAAAGCGAAATTGCTGCAGATTCACCTGCCGCAAGAGCAATCGCATATTTAAGACCTATTCTTAAAAAGTTAGGTTGCGGTAATGTTGAATTCAAGGCTGCCGTGAAAGAAAATGCCGCTTTGATTGAACTTATTTGCGATGATTTCGGAACAATTATAGGTCACAGAGGCGAAACTCTTGACGCGTTACAGTATCTTGCAAGTCTTGCTGCAAATAATGGCGGCGGATATTTCAAGGTATCTCTTAACATAGGCGATTACCGCAAGAAAAGAGAAGAAACTCTTACTAATCTTGCAAAGCGCATTTCAGCACAGGTTATAAAAACCGGCAAATGCCGCACCTTAGAGCCTATGAATCCTTATGAACGCCGTATTATTCATACCGCAGTACAGGCAATCGAGGGTGTTACGTCGGCTTCCTTCGGCGAAGGTATTGAAAGACGCGTTGTAATCGGCTTAGAGGGTAAGGAATTAAGACCTATGAGAAATAACAATTCTCGTAGAAGAGATAATAACCGTTCACGCAAACCTCGCACACAAGCTCCTGCTGTAAAAGCTCCCGCAAGAGAGCCTAAGAAGGATAGCGATATTCCGCTTTACGGTAAAATTAATTAATTTAAAAAAATGGTCGGATTTCCGACCATTTTCCATTTTTATTAATTAAAAATTGACAATGAGTATATAAATGGTATATAATATATTTATTAGGAAAAATGGTTATCATATTAATATAAGATATTAAAAAAGACTGGGGTGACTTACTTGGAAAAATTTGTGATTTCGGGCGGCAAATCCTTAAATGGTGAAGTTCGCATCAGTGGTGCAAAAAATGCAGCAGTCGCAATTCTTCCAGCAGTTTTACTTGCGGACAGTCCTTGTATAATTGAAAATCTTCCGAACATTTCGGATGTTACAAATATATTGAAGGCTATGAGCGCTTTGGGCGCAAATGTAAAGCTTATAAATAAATCAACAGTTGAAATAGACCCAAGATATGTTTCTTCTCACGTTGTTTCAAGACAAATGGCAGAGGGTATGCGTGCATCAAGTTATTTTTTGGGCGCGTTAATCGGCAGAATGAAGAAAGCAAGGGTTGCGCCTCCGGGTGGTTGTAACTTTGGCGTAAGACCTATTGACCAACATATAAAGGGATTCGAGGCGTTAGGCACTAAAATAACCTTTGAAGACGGTATGGTTGACGCTAAGGCGGATGCATTACGCGGTAGTTCAATTTATCTTGATGTAGTTTCTGTTGGCGCTACAATTAATATAATGTTAGCGGCTGTAAAAGCAACCGGCCTTACGGTTATAGAAAATGCCGCAAGGGAGCCACATATTGTTGATTTAGCAAACTTCTTAAACTCTATGGGCGCAAATATTATGGGCGCAGGTACAAGCGTTATTAAAATACGCGGTGTTAATACCCTTAACGGAACAGGCTACAGCATAATTCCGGACCAAATTGAAGCAGGAACATATATGGCAGCTGCGGTTATAACAAAGGGTAGTATTACCTTAGAAAACGTTATTCCAAAGCACTTAGAAAGCATTACCGCCAAATTAGAAGAAATTGGCGCAACCATAAAAGAATATGATGAATCTATTGAAATATCGGTTAAGGGCGCACTAAAAAGCTGTGCGGTTAATACCTTGCCACACCCAGGTTTTCCAACCGATATGCAACCTCAAATTACTGCAGTTTTAACCAAAGCAAATGGTATGAGCG
>JAZOTR010000005.1:0-35952 GCA_045657745.1 Acutalibacteraceae bacterium | reverse complement strand
CTTAACTAAGGATATCTTAGCTGAAAAAGGTATGACCCTTGATGAAGACAAGTTCAAGGAATGTATGGAAGAACAAAGAAACAAGGCAAGAAATGCCCGTAAAGCTTCCGACGGTGAGAGTTGGAAATCCAACGATATTACTTATGACGTTGCTGCTACCGAATTTTTAGGATATACAGAAAACGAATCTACCGCTACTGTTTTGGATATTGTTGTAGACAATGAACACACTTTAACCGCAACCCAAGGCAACAAAGCAATTATTGTTCTTGATAAAACTGTTTGCTACGCTGAAAGCGGCGGTCAGGTTGGCGATAGCGGTGTAATTTCAGCTAACGGCTTTAACTTTAAGGTTTATGATGTTAAGAAAACCTCTGGAGGTCTATTCACCCACTTTGGTACTGTTGAAAACGGCGCCGTTTCGGTAAATGATACTGTAAACGTAAGCTATGATACCGTAAAACGCGCTGCAATTCGCAGAAACCACACTGCAGCCCACCTTTTACAAGCCGCTTTAAGAAGCGTTTTAGGCACCCACGTTGAACAGGCAGGTCAGCTTGTAAACGAAAAAGCAGTTCGTTTTGACTTTACACATTTCTCTGCTTTAACACCCGAAGAAATTAAAGCAGTTGAAGGCTTTGTAAACAACGCTATTTTAAATGCCGTTGCAGTTGAAAATTGTGAAATGCCTATTGACGAAGCTAAAAAGCTTGGCGCTATGGCATTGTTCGGCGAAAAATACGGCGATGTTGTACGTGTTGTAAACGCTTTAGACGTTTCGGTTGAGCTTTGCGGCGGTACCCATGTTGATAATACTGCAAAAATCGGCTTGTTCCATATCAATTCGGAATCAAGCGTTGCGGCAGGCGTAAGAAGAATTGAAGCTGTAACAGGTGCAGGCGTGCTTTCGGTTATTGAAAACTACATTAACTTAGTAACCGAAACCTCTGACGCTTTGAAATCCGCTAACATTAACGATGTTGCAAAACGCGCTAATGCAGTTATGACAGAACTCAAAGAAACACAAAAGGCTCTCGAAAAGGCTGAAGCACAAATTGCTAACGCTAAGCTTGGCAGTATTTTAGACGGCGCTGTTACTGTAAATGATATTCGTGTAGTTGCTAAAGAGCTTAAGAATACTACACCTGACGAACTTCGCAAAATGGCTGATACCGTTAAGGCTGACAACAGCGACGTTGTTGCAGTATTTGCAAGTGTAAACGGCGAAAAGCTTACCTTCTGCGCGGCTTGCGGTAAGGATGCAATTTCAAAGGGCGCTCACGCAGGTAACTTAGTTCGCGAAATCGCTAAAATTACAGGCGGTAACGGTGGCGGTAAGCCTGATAGCGCAATGGCAGGCGGGAAAGATGCCGCTAAATTGCAAGAGGCTTTAGATGCAGTTGCTAATACGTTTAAAAACCAATTATCATAATGATTATAAGGTGATATTATGAACGATTGTTTATTTTGCAAAATAATAAAGGGCGATATTCCAAGCACAAAGATATACGAGGACGAATATGTTTACGCTTTTGCAGATATCGAGCCTCAAGCACCCTTCCACGCAATTTTAGTTCCAAAAATTCATATTTGCTGTGCTGATAAAATTGACAGTGAAAACAGCATTTATATTGCAAAAATTTTTGAAGCTGTTGCTAAAATTTCAAAGCAAGAAAATTTAGAAAACGGCTACCGTGTTGTTAACAACTGTGGTGAGGATGGCGGACAGACCGTAAAGCATATTCATTTCCACCTTCTTGCCCGCAGAAATCTTGCTTGGCCTCCGGGCTGATAAACAAATAAGGAGTTTTAATTATGGCTGAATTTTACACTATGAAAATTGCGGGACTTGAAAGAAAGCTTGAAAAATTTCCCGTAAGCGATAAATTGGACATTGCTGCATTTATTATTTTTGGCGATGTTGAATTAACAATTAAAGCTTGCGAAGAATTACTTAAAAAAGCGCCCGAATTTGATTATATAATTACCCCCGAAGCTAAAAGTATTCCGATTGCTTATGAAATGTCAAGACAAAGCGGTAAGCCTTACATAGTAGCCCGTAAAGGCGTTAAGGTTTATATGCGTAATCCACTTGATGTTTCGGTAACCTCTATAACCACAAAAACCGAGCAACACCTTTACTTAGGTGAAAGTGAGGTAGAAATGATTAAGGGTAAGCGCGTACTTATTGTTGACGATGTTATAAGCACAGGCGAATCCTTAATTGCCGTAAGAAACCTCGTTAAAGAGGCGGGCGCTATTGAAGCCGCTTCTTGCGCTATCTTAGCGGAGGGTGACGCCGCAGACCGCGACGATATAATCTTCCTCGAAAAACTTCCGTTATTCTTTAAATAAGCAACAAAAAAGCGACCTTTTAAAAGGTCGCTTAATTTTTTTCTAAAAATCTTTTTAAATGTGCAACAGGTAGTCCTACAACATTGAAATAATCGCCCTTAATTGAATTAACAAAAAGTCCGCCAAGGCTTTGTATGCCGTAACTGCCCGCCTTATCATAAGGTTCGTTTGTGTTCAAATAATCTTCAATTTCTTTATCGGTAAGGCCTAAAAACTCAACCTCAGTAGTAACCGAAAAGCTATCACAAACACCGTTTTTAACAACGGCACAACCCGTAATAACCTTATGCGTATTCCCCGAAAGCATTTTAAGCATTCGTTTTGCATCTTCCCTATCCCGAGGCTTGCCTAAAATTTCATTTCCTAAAATTACCGAGGTATCTGCGCCTATAACAACAGCATTCTTAAAATCCTTTGCAATATCATTTGCTTTAAGTCTTGCTAAATATTCAGAATGCTTTTCAACCTCTAAGCCATCAGGCACAATTTCGGGTATTTTTGACGGGATAATTTCAAAATCTTTAACCGCAAGTGGCAGTAGTTCTTTTCTTCTAGGCGAAGCTGACGCTAAAATATATTTCATAAAACCACCAAAACCTGTTTAAATTCCCGCCATAAAGGTTGGGAAATTTTCATTATTTATCTTTTTTATATGCTCGTTATATTCTGCCACCGCATAAGAGCAATGCGTAAAATAAACCGTAACAAAAAGCGGAAGAGTATATATTAACGGGATAAACAGTAAGGACAAAATAATCCAACCAAGCATACTAAAGACTAAATAAACAAAATCAAATAATGTATTCTTCGAAACCACTACCGACATATGAAGCGCTTCGTTTACATCCATATTCTCATCCGCCACAAAAAGCATAGGAGCTAAATAATATTTAAACATTAAAACCAAAGTTCCAATAATAGCCAAAGACCTAAAAAATATTTCCGTATTCAAATTTGAAAGATTAACAGTCCAAAGCGGTGCTGTTATATCTAAAAATTCATATATTTTAACATTAGAAATTAATGATACTAAAAAATACGGTATGTGCAAAATCAAAAGCCAAATTGCCGCTCTAATTCCTAAATTAAAAACTATTTTTAAAAGCTTTTTGTATTTTTCCTTAGAGGTGAAATAATAAAACACACTAAGCGGACTATCAGCAACGCCGCAAAGCAGACGCCAAAAATATCTTAAAGCGCCGAAAAAAATCGGAGAAAGCATAAATAAATTTAAAATTAAAAATATTGCAGTTGCTAACGCATCTCCGCCTATTAAATAAAAGACCGAGCCTATATTGTTATTTATAAGATAGCAAAAAATCACTACTATTGATACTAAAATCGATTTAACAAAATTAATTTTTAAAGACTTTTTAGCAGTTTTTTTAATTGCAAAGCTTGCTGCTGTCATATACATTCCCCTTCGAATTTTCTACCTACATTATATAACCTTAAATCCACAAAATGATTAAAGAATTGTTAATTTTGCAAAACCTGCCATAATTTTTTTAGTACCTACCGTATCAAAAGCGATTTCAAGCAAGGTATCATTACCCATAGGTGTAACACCTAAAATCATGCCCTCACCGAAGGTTTTATGAAGCACCCTTTGCCCTATGCTATAGCTTGAAGAACTAACCGTCTGCTTCTTCTCGGCAACAAATGAAGACGTTCTCGTTGCGGCAGACGGAGTAAAGCTGTTGGCGTGCACCTTAACCTCGTAAGTTTTAGGGGTAAAGCCTGAAATTTCGCATAATTCTTGCGGTATTTCCCTTAAAAAGCGAGATGGCATATTTCTATTAGTGCTTCCAAAAAGCATACGGCTTTGAGTGTTGGTAACAGTAAGTTTTTTCTTCGCTCTTGTAATAGCAACATAAGCCAAACGGCGTTCTTCCTCAATTTCTGCTTCACCGCCATAGATGGACTGATTTCCCGGGAAAATACCCTCTTCCATACCTACAAGATATACATTATCAAATTCAAGACCCTTAGCCGAATGAATAGTCATTAAAATAACCTTATCGCTTTCGATTTCAAGCGAATCTATATCGTTAATAAGCGCAATTTCCTCTAAAAATTCAGAAAGTGTAGGTTCGTCGCTTTCTAACTCATACTGCGCGATATTGGAAGCTAATTCCTTAACGTTTTGAAGTCTTTCAAGGCCTTCTTCGCCCTCGCATTCAAGCATAAATTTATAGCCTGTACGCTCTAAAACATTTTCAAACAAATCACTAATAGAGGATTCTTCAGCAATATCACACAATTCTTCAATAATATTGCAGAATTCCTTAATCTTATTTTGGGCGCGTGAAAGCGCTGCAAATTCATCGGCGCGTTTTAATACATCATATATAGAAACGCCTAATTCCTCTGCAATCTCTGCCGCGTGATTTACAGTAGTATCACCTATCGAACGCTTAGGCTCATTAATAATTCTTCTCAGTCTTATATCGTCCTTATTATTGTTAATAAGATGAAGATATGCTAATACATCCTTTATTTCCTTGCGGTCATAAAATCGTGTGCCGCCTATAATCTTATAAGCAATACCGCTACGCACAAAAACATTTTCCATTGAGTTTGACTGAGCGTTCATACGGTAAAGAATGGCATTATCCGCAAATTTTCCGCCTTTTTTAACATAATCAAGAATACCATCCGCTACAAAACGAGCCTCTTCGCGCTCATCATAAGCGGTATGTACAAGTATTTTTGAGCCGTCGCCATTATCTGTCCAAAGGGTTTTACCCTTTCTGCCCTTGTTATTACTTATAACCTTATTTGCAGCGTTAAGTATATTTGAAGTCGAACGGTAATTTTGTTCAAGACGAATTGTTTTAGCGCCTCTATACTCGTCCTCAAAATTTAAAATATTTTCTATTGTAGCGCCACGGAAGCGGTATATACTTTGGTCATCGTCACCAACAACACAAATGTTATTCTTACCGCCCGCAAGCAAACTTACAAGCACATACTGCGCGTAGTTAGTGTCCTGATACTCGTCAACGCAAACATAGCGGAATTTGTTTTGATAATATTCCAATACGTCGTCATTTTGCTCGAGTAAACGAACAGTATAGACTATCATATCATCAAAGTCCATAGCATCCGCATTTTTAAGTCTTGTTTGATATAGTTTATAAAGCTGTGCCACAATTTTTTTGCGGTAGTCTATCCCTGCAGACTGCTCGTATTCTTCGGGGGTTATAAGCTTGTCCTTAAGTGAAGAAATTTCTGAAAGCACGTATTTGTGAGGCACAAATTTATCGTCAATATTGTGCTGCTTCATAATTTCTTTCATTAATCGGCGTTGGTCATCGGTATCGTAAATAGTAAAATGCGAAGAAAAGCCCAAAAGTTCGGCATTTCGGCGCAATATTTTACCGCAAACCGAGTGGAATGTACCCGCCCAAATATCTAAAGCATCATCGCCCAATTTTGCGGCAATACGCTCTTTCAATTCGCCTGCAGCTTTATTTGTAAAGGTAATAGCAAGTATATTCCAAGGCTTAACCTCATTAACACCAAAAACTCTGTCAGGTACAAAATCGGTAATACCGCTCAAAAAATCCAAACCCGACTTAATATCTTCATCACTGACATTAGGCACAAAGGTACTGTTATATCCGTTACCAAATTTAACAAGGTTAAGAATACGGTTTACAAGCACTGTTGTTTTACCGCTGCCTGCTCCTGCAAGCACTAAAACAGGACCGTCTACTGTGGTTACTGCCTCAAACTGACGGTCGTTCATTCTACCAAAATATTTTTTTATTACTTCTCTTCTTAAATTTATAAAATCCATTATAATAACTCCATTAAATACTTACCATAATATTTTACTATTTATAATAGTAAAAGTCAAACCAAACTTGTACTTGATTTTTGAATTTTATTGTGTTAGTATTTATTTAATAGTATATGGAATAAAATCGCAAATTGAAAATAAAGGAACGAAAAAAATGTCAGTAGGATTTAGAAAAAGTTTATTCGGCTTTAATTGTGACGATGTTGCAGCATACATTCAAAAAATGCACAAATCGTTTGCTAAAAAAACAGATATGCTAAACGAAAAAGCAGAAAGTCTTGCAAACGAGCTTGCGCTTTCAAAGGAAGACTATGAAAAACTAATGGGCGAAAAGGCTATTGTTGAAGAAAAGCTTAATGCCTTTAATGAAAAGTACGAAGAAATCGAACGCCTTTCCGAAAACATAGGAAAACTTTATTTAGTAGCTCAAGCAAATGCTCAGGCTATTATGGCTAACTCTAAGGAAAATGCTGAGCTTACAAACTTAGAGGTAGAAAAAAATCTTTCTTCTATTGATGAAGCTCACGATTCACTTAACACACTTCGCGATAGTATTGTGAAAACAAGTGATGATTTTGTAAACGAGGTTAATAATCTTTTAAAATCCTTAGATGAAACCCGTGAAAAAATCACACAAAACACAACTACAAGCGAAAAAGCAAAAGAACAATTTGAAACTGTATACGAAAGTATAGTAAATAATTAAAAGCGACCGTACGGTCGCTTTTTTTATATGTATTTTGGGTTTGTATTTTTATTTACACCAATCACTCCGCCTATAAGCGAGGAAAGCATAATAATTATAAATCGAAAAAGTGTATTTACACCCATAGAGCTATTATTAAAAATCAACGCTATTATTACAAGTAAAATAAATACAGTTATTCCAACTGCACCGCCGATTAATAGACCCTTCTTCCCTACTTTTCTTGCTAAATACATTGAAACAAAAAGTGTTCCCATTGCCGCGGAAATTGTAGCAAAAAGCGGAGAGTATTCATATCCGCCACCGATTAAATACATAACAACCGCAAACAGTAAAACAAAAGCACAGGTAACCGCTACACCTATTAAAGCGGCAATTAAAATTTTAGTATATTTATTTTTATCATTCAAATTATCCTTATTCATAAAAAAACTCCCTTTCGAATATACCTTGTTTTAAAGTATATTCAAAAGGGACAAAACTTATAACTATTTACTTAGAAGGTACATCGTCGTGAACGGTGAGGTTAGACTGTAAAGCCCAACGAGCAAGAGTAAGCTTGCTGTGGTCGCTTAAAGATTCGATAACCATTGTATCTTCCTTTAAGGAAACAACTCTACCGTAGATACCGCCGATTGTTACAACCTCATCGCCAACCTGTAAGTTTTCGCGCATTTTCTTTTCTTCTTTTTGCTTTTTGCGCTGTGGACGAATAAAGAAAAACCACATTGCGCCGAAAATTGCTGCATAAACAAGAATTAAAACCAACGGATTCATACCGCCTGTTGGCTGTGCATCAGCAAGAGTAAGCATACTAAAATTCATTTGTTTTTCCTCCAAAAATTAATCTTAAAGTATTATACATTAAAAGAACACAAAATGCAAGTATCATATTCTCTTGGCGTAAATAATTTCCTTTTCTCGTTTAAATTCGGCAAAATTGCCGTTATCAAGCGCATTTCTGATGTCTTCCATAAGATGATTATAAAACCACAGATTATGCATAACAAGAAGTCTTTGAGAAAGCATTTCCTGACTTTTTAGAAGATGGCGGATATATGCCCTGCTATATCTCGAGCAAACAGGACAACCGCAATTTTCATCAATCGGGCGCATATCGTATTTATACTTTTCATTATTGATATTAATTATACCCTCGCTTGTAAACAAGTGACCATGACGGGCGTTACGGCTTGGCATTACACAGTCAAACAAGTCAACACCGCGCTCAACCGCATTAAGTATATTAGCAGGTGTTCCAACACCCATTAAATATCTGATTTTATCATTCGGCATGTGAGGTGTTACAGTTTCTATAATATCGTACATAACCTCACTCGGTTCCCCTACGGCTAAACCGCCGATTGCGTAACCGTCAAGGTCTAATTCGCGAATTTCTTTCATATGATTAACTCTAAGGTCTTTATAGGTGCAACCCTGATTAATACCAAAAAGCATTTGCTCGCGGTTAATAGTAGTTTCGAGTGAATTAAGCTCGTCCATTTTTGTTTTACAACGCTTAAGCCAACGGGTTGTTCGCTCACACGAAGCCTTTGAATAGCTGTATTCGGCAGGATTTTCAACACATTCGTCAAATGCCATTGCGATTGTAGAGCCTAAGTTTGACTGAATTTGCATACTTTCCTCAGGTCCCATAAAAATACGCTTTCCGTCAATATGCGAAGCAAAGGTTACACCCTCTTCCTCAATTTTTCGAAGCGAAGAAAGCGAAAACACCTGAAATCCGCCGCTATCAGTTAAAATCGGACCGTCCCAAGTAGAAAACTTATGAAGTCCGCCACATTCCTTTATTACCTCATCGCCCGGGCGGATATGTAAATGGTAGGTGTTAGAAAGCATTACCTGACAACCGAGCGTTTTAAGGTCTTCAGCAGAAACCGCTCCCTTAATTGCGCCACAGGTTGCAACATTCATAAATGCAGGGGTTTGAACAGTACCCTTATTTGTTACAAACTCTCCCCTACGTGCCGAATTTTCTTGTTTTAATAGTTTATACATTTTATCTCCTAAATTATAAGCATAGCATCGCCGAAGCTAAAAAATCTATACTTTTCCGCAACGGCAATATTATAAGCATTCATTGTATTTTCATAACCTGCAAAAGCAGAAACCAACATAATAAGCGTACTTTCGGGTAAATGGAAATTAGTAACAAGACCGTCCATACACTTAAATTCATAACCTGGGTAAATAAATATGCTTGTGTCGTCACTACATTCTTTAATTTCACCAAACTTTTGCATTGCGCTTTCAACTGTTCTGCAGCTTGTAGTACCAACACAAATTACTCTGCCGCCGTTTTGCTTAGTGGTATTAATAATATGGGCAGTTTCTTTAGTAATACTGTAATGCTCAGAGTGCATTTTATGCTCGGTCACATCATCAACCTTTACAGGTCTAAAAGTACCAAGACCTACATGCAAGGTAACATAAGCAATATTAACGCCCATTTCCTTTAATTCGCCGAGCATTTCGGTTGTGAAATGAAGTCCCGCAGTTGGAGCCGCAGCAGAGCCTAACTCTTTAGAATAAACCGTTTGGTAGCGTTCCTTATCGTTAAGCTTTTCCTTTATATAAGGCGGTAGTGGCATTTGACCCACTTCGTCAAGCACCGCAAAAAACTCGCCGTCGGCATAAAATTCGAGTATTCTGTTGCCGTCAGGCAAAACCTCGATAACCTTTGCGGAAAGCTTATCGGAAAACTTGAATTCATATCCCTCTTTCGCTTTTTTACCCGGACCCGCCAAGCATTCCCAAACATTAATTTTCCTTTGCTTTAAAAGCACGAATTCAACAACTGCTCCTGTATCGCAACGAGTACCGTAAATTCTTGCAGGAAGTACGCGGGTATTATTTAAAACTAAACAGTCACCGCTCTTTAAATAGCTTTTCAAACTATCAAAACGGGTGTGGCAAACCTCACCGCTTTGCTTTCCTAAAACAAGTAATCTTGAGTGGTTTCTTTGCTTTAATGGTGTTTGAGCAATAAGTTGCTCGGGTAAATCGTAATAAAAATCGCTTGTACGCATTTTTAGAGTAATCTTTCCTTCATTTTTATTTGACAAAAATAACCGTCAATGGTATATTAATATATTATATTGTAAATTTAAGATTATATCAAGTCTTATTTTATTTCTTGAAAGGATGTTCATTATGAAAAAATACAATGTTGGTATTATCGGCGCTACCGGTATGGTAGGTCAACGCTTCGCTTTATTACTTTGCGACCACCCTTGGTTCAATGTAACCTGTCTTGCTGCAAGTAGCCGCAGCGCAGGCAAAACCTACACTGAAGCAGTTGGCAACCGTTGGGCAATGACAAAGGAAATGCCCGAAAATCTTAAGGATATGCTTGTTTACGATGCAGTAGCAGATATTGAAACAATCGTTTCTAAGGTTGATTTTGTTTTCTGCGCTGTTGATATGAAGAAAGACGAAATCAAAGCATTGGAAGAAACCTACGCTAAACACGAATGCCCCGTTGTTTCTAACAACTCGGCTCATAGATTTACTCCCGATGTTCCTATGGTTATTCCTGAAATTAATGATAACCATGCCGAAGTAATCGAGGCTCAAAGAAAGCGCCTTGGTACTAAGAAAGGCTTTATCGCAGTTAAGTCTAACTGTTCTCTCCAAAGCTATGTGCCCGCTATTTATCCGCTTGATAAGGAATTCGGTGTTGATAAGGTATTAGTTTGTACATATCAAGCAATTTCAGGCGCAGGTAAAACCTTTGAAAGATGGCCCGAAATGGTTGATAATGTAATCCCCTTTATCGGCGGCGAAGAAGAAAAGAGCGAAAAAGAACCGCTTAAGATTTGGGGTAAGGTTGAAAACGGCGAAATCGTTACCGCAACAGAGCCTAAGTTTACTGCACAGTGCTTACGTGTTCCCGTGTCTGACGGTCACATGGCAGCAGTTTTCGTAACCTTTAAAAACAAGCCTTCTAAAGAAGAAATCTTAAAGGTTTGGGATAACTTCGCGGGCGCTCCTCAAGAATTAGAACTTCCCCACGCGCCTAAAAAATTCCTTAACTACTTTACCGAAGACAATATGCCTCAAACTAAGCTTTGCCGCGACCTTGAAGGCGGTATGGCAGTTTCTGTTGGTCGTCTTCGTGAAGACAGTCAATATGACTATAAATTCGTATGTCTTTCCCACAATACATTAAGGGGAGCTGCAGGAGGTGCTGTATTACTCGCTGAATTACTTTGTGCTAAAGGTTATATGGACTAATTA
Source organism: Acutalibacteraceae bacterium (assembly GCA_045657745.1). Lineage (GTDB taxonomy): Bacteria > Bacillota > Clostridia > Oscillospirales > Acutalibacteraceae > UBA737. The sequence continues at coordinate 24,823 of JAZOTR010000005.1, read as the reverse complement.
TTTTCGGGAGTGGTTTTGTGAAAACTTGCGTTTTCAAAGGAGCCGCAACCGCACTTGTAACCCCAATGAATTCTGACGGTAGTGTAAACTATAATTGTTTAGAATCGCTTGTTCAAAGTCAAATCGACAATGGTATTGATGCTCTTGTAATTTGCGGAACTACGGGTGAAAAGTCGACTTTGCGGTACGAAGAACACTTGAAAGTAATAGAAGTTGCAACAAAATCAGTTAATAAAAAAATACCTGTCATTGCAGGTACAGGAAGTAATGATACAGTCTATTCGGTGGAACTATGTAACGATGCCGAAAAATTGGGAGCCGATGCCTTTTTAATGGTTACTCCCTATTACAATAAAACCTCACAAGCGGGTCTTATAGCGCATTACAACTACATTGCCGAACGCGTAGGGAAACCAATAATTCTTTATAATGTACCCTCTCGTACAGGGGTTGATATTGAACCCGAAACTTATAAAGAATTATCACGCCACCCAAATATTGTAGCTACTAAAGAGGCTTCGAGTAATCTTACTAAGATTGCTAAAACCAAATATCTTTGCGGCGATGATTTGGATATTTATTCGGGTAACGACGACCAAATTATCCCAATAATGTCGTTAGGCGGTATTGGTGTTATATCGGTTGTTTCTAACATTTTGCCAAAAGAAACACACGATATGTGTTTAAAATATCTTGAAGGGCAAACCAAAAACGCACGCGAAATGCAAATAAAATATATGGGGCTGATTAGCGCTTTATTTTCCGATGTTAACCCCGTTCCCATAAAAGAGGCAATGAATTTATTAGGGCTTAATGTTGGTCCTTGCCGACTGCCTTTATACCCTTTGAGTTACCAAAAACTTGAATACTTAAAGCAAAAGCTTATTGAATGTAATTTATTGGATGTGAAATAATGATAAAAGCAATACTTGTAGGCGCAAGTGGAAAAATGGGCGGAAATATTACTTCGTGCGCCCAAAATGACAGCCAAATTAAAATAGTTGCCGGTATTGACAAATTTAACAGCGGTAGAGATTATCCGATTTTCAACAGTTTCAGTGATGTTAATGTGGATGCAGATATTATTATCGACTTTTCGCATATTTCTTTGCTTGACGATATTTTGGATTACGCAAAAGAAAAAAATATGCCCGTAGTCCTTGCGACCACAGGATATTCCGAGGCGCAAATTGAAAAAATTAAAGAATATTCTAAAATTATCCCTATATTCTTTACTTTTAATATGTCAATCGGTGTTAATTTGCTGTGTTCGCTTGCTAAAAAGGCTGCAAAAATTTTGGGTGATGACTTTGATATTGAAATCATCGAAAAACACCACAACCAAAAAATTGATGCACCTTCAGGTACTGCAATTATGCTTGCAAATGCTATTAACGATGAGCTTGGTGATAATCTTAATTACGAGTATGACCGCCACTCAAAGCGTAACAAACGCCCTAAAAACGAAATTGGTATCCACTCTGTAAGAGGTGGTACAATCGTTGGTGAGCACGATGTTATTTACGCAGGCAGAGATGAGGTTATTACCCTTTCACACCAAGCACTTTCAAAGGAAGTGTTTGCAGTTGGTGCTTTACGCGCCGCAAAATTCTTATCGGGAAAACCCGCAGGGCTTTACGATATGAATAACATTATGGATTTTAATTAAATTTTTTGAATATTTTTCAAATTCCCGTCAATGCTATTATTGACCAAAGGAGTTGAAAAAAATGTTTGATAAAATTTGTTTAATTCTTGTAATAATCGGCGCTCTTAACTGGGGACTTGTAGGTCTTTTCAGTTTTGACCTTGTTGCTTGGGCATTCGGCGGTAGCACTGCTATTATAAGCAGAATTATCTATACCGTAATTGCTCTTGCAGGTGTATGGTGCATTTCCCTACTTTTCAGAAGAGATGCCGTACCGCGCGATTAAATAAGCTACGAAAAAGAAAGCCTTTTTATAGGCTTTCTTTTTTTGCTTAAATATTGAAATTTGCCGAAAGATATAATATAATGTATTTATTCTACGAAAGGAATACAAATATGAAACGAATTATTAGCTTATTGCTTATTTTGATTTTATTATTTAGCGTTGTTGGTTGTGATGATACCGATAAGGCTTACATATATTTCGCACTCTCAGAAAGACCTGTAACCCTTGACCCGCAGGTTGCCTCAAGTGATACGGAGCTACTTATTATACGAAATGTTTTTGAGGGTCTTCTTCGCAAGGATGAAAAGGGCGAAATACAACCCGGTGTAGCAGAAAGCTACCAAAAAAACGGTTTAACATACATATTTAATTTAAGAAAGAACGCTAAGTGGCACGACGAAACCCCTATAACCGCAGATGATTTTGTATTCGCACTTAAAAGGGCTCTTTCGCCCGAAACTAAAGCACCTTTTGCTTCCCGTTTATACTGCATTAAAAACGCAAAGGAAATTAACACCTCTAAAGCAAATGTTAATTCCTTAGGCGTTACCGCCACCGATAAGCACACCTTGAAAATAGAATTAGCCTACGAGGACGAAAACTTTGAAAACACCCTTACAACCTCGGTTGCTATGCCTTGTAATGAAAGCTTCTTCTACGAATCTGCAGGCAAGTACGGAATGTTTAAGGACAATATCTTATCCAACGGAAGCTATAAGCTTTCAAAATGGGCTAAAGATATTTTTGGTATTCGTCTTTATAGAAACGCTAACTATTCGGGCGACTTTGTTGCTAAAAATGCCGCTGTTTTCCTTTCTAATAACCAAGAATTATTACCAAGTGAGGTTTTAGTTGACGAAGACGCTGATATGGCTTTTATAGCTTCTCACGAAATTCCAACTCTTAAAAATTTGGATTTTGAAATTAAATCCTTTGAGAATATTTGTTGGTTTTTAACTCTTGGCGATAATATACCAAGTGGAATTAGAAAAAGTCTTGCAAGTCTTTCTAACGGCAAGGTATTTGAAGAAAGCCTTACAGATGGCTATTCGGTTGCAAATTCCGTATTTCCCCCTGTTTTAAATAGCGGTGTTAAAACCTCGGGTATGGCAGCGTATGACCTTGACAATGCAAAAATACTCTTTTCAAGTGAGGTTAAGAAATTAGACGGCAAAAAGTTTCCTTCTACTATGCTTTACTATTATGACGACGGAATTTCAAAAAATGTTGTTACCGATATTGTAGGACATTGGCAAAATAACTTAGGTGCTTTTATTAACATAGAAGCGGTTTCTTCCCCAAGTGTTCTTCATTCCCAAATAATTGACCAAACATATAGTATGAGTATTTTCCCTATTTCCGCGGACTCTCCCGAAATGGAAGAATATCTACAAAAATTCGGTATTAATTATACAGGGCAAAATCTTTCTGATATTCAAGTGAATTTACTTAAATCAAATAACATTATTCCGCTTATGTTCCAAGGCACCTCGGTTGCATATTCTAAACGCCTTAGCGAAGTTACTTTTGAACACGGTAACGGTTCTATAGATTTTGCATTTATAATAAAATCTGATGATTAATTATATGAAACTTAAAACTCCCGATTTCTAAATCGGGAGTTTTATTGTTATTTATACTCTTCAATAAGCTTTTTAAAGTAAGGAAGCGACCTTTCAATTTGGCTTGTGCTAACACAGTAACTAATTCTTACGTAGCCTTCAAAGCCGAATGAATCACTTGGAACTAAGAGTAAATCATATTTCTTTGCCTTTTCGCAAAAAGCATTAGCATCGGGTTCGGGGGATTTCACAAAAAGGTAAAACGCACCGTCTGGGCTAACACAATCATAACCGTATTCGCTAAGTGAATCATAAAGCATATCGCGGTTTTTCTTATATACCGAAATATCACTTGTAAGACCTATACATTCTTTAACGGTAAGTTGCAAAAGACTTGGCGCGCAAACAAAGCCGAGTGCTCTGCCTGCACCGCAAACTGCAGCATAAATTTCCTTTGGAGCGTTTGTTTTAGGCGAAACAAATATATAACCTATACGCTCACCAGGAAGTGACAATGACTTACTATAAGAATAGCAAACAATTGTATTATCGTAATATTCGGGAATATAAGGAACTTCTACCCCGTATGATAATTCTCTATACGGCTCGTCACAAATTATATAAATTTCGCTTCCGTATTCCTTTTGCTTTTTATTAAGAAGCTTAGAAAGCTCTATAATATTTTCTTTCGATAATACAACACCTGTAGGATTGTTAGGAGAATTTACAATAATAGCCTTTGTTTTTTCGGTAATTGCATTTTCAAGATTAATAAAATCTATTTGGAAATCACCCGCACGGCATTTTGAAACTACAAATTCTGCTCCTGCTTTTTCCGCAAAAACGCGGTATTCAGGGAAAAACGGCGCTAAAGCAATAACCTGTTCCCCTTTATTAATAATCGCATTTAAGGTTATTGTAAGCGAAGCTGCCGCACCGCAGGTCATATATATTAAATCAGGTGTAGCATCTGTTCCAAAGCGTTTTTTAATGCTATCAGCAATAGCGGCTCTAACGCTTTTGTCGCCTTGAGCAGAGGTATAACCGTGAATTTTAACAGGGTCGGTTTCGGTAAGTAATTTAACCATTATCTTATTTACTTCTTCGGGGGCGGGTATACTTGGGTTGCCAAGGCTAAAATCAAAAACATTTTCTGCACCTATTTGAGCGCGTCTAACATTTCCGTATTCAAAAATTTCACGAATTACCGAACGCTTTGTACCAAGCTCTAACATTTTTTCATTAACCATTTTAATAACTCCTATTCGAATTCCAATTCCTTAATTGAACGCAACTGATAATCAACATTTTTAAGCAATTCACTCTTTTTAAGGGCAACTGCCGCGCCCTTAACTACACTATGCGCGGGGTCTTCCATTTGATGAACCTTAATACCCAAATACTCTTCTATTTTCTGAGCAAAGCCGTTAAGCTTTGAACCGCCGCCTGCAAGGTACAAGCCATCGTTCATAACATCGGCAACTAGGTCAGGGTCGGTTTTATTAAGCACTAATCTTATTGCATTACAAATAGTATCAAGCGTATCCTTAATTGCTTCATAAACCTCGCCTGAAGTAATTTCAAAGCTTTCAGGAAGCCCTGAAAAGATATTTCTTCCCTTTGCAACCATTGCGATTTCTATATCTCGCGGAATTGCAGAACCAACCTTAATTTTAATTTCTTCCGCTGTTAAAGGACCTATTTCTATATTAAATTCTTTTCTTACATATTTTATTATTTGCGCATCAATATCAAATGAAGCGGTTTTGAAAGAATCACAAGCGGCAATACCACCCATAGATATTACCGCAACATCGGTAGTACCCGCGCCAATATCAACAACAAGTGTTCCGTGCGGAACCGAAAAATCAAGACCTAACCCAAAAGCAATAGCCAAAGGTCCTTCAATTACGGTTATATTTCTACCGCCTGCCGACTCAACAACATTTGCAAGCGAACGGTGCTGAAGCTCGGTAAGACCTGCAGGCAAGGTTGCCATTATACGCGGACGCAATATTTTATTGCCGAAAACCTGTGTCATATAGTCCTTAAGCATTAATTCGGTTAAATCATAGTCCGATATTACGCCGTGTTCAATAGGATGAACGCTAACCATACTATCGGGTGTTCTGCCAATAGTTTGCTTTGCCTTTTCACCAAAATATATTGCTTCCCAAGTATCTGCATCAACCGTTACAACACTTGGAAGCTCCAAAACAACCTTAGAGCTTGAAAAAATTACGGTTTTAGAAGAACCTAAATCTATTCCAATATCTGTTGCCATAATTACTTTTCCTTTCTTCTATCTGAAATCAAGCCTGTTACACAATAAACATTATCAGCGCCGCTGAGTATCAACTGCTTAGCGCATTCGTTTAAAGTAGCGCCCGTAGTTTTTATATCATCAACAAGCAAAATATTTTTACCGTTCACTTTACCCTTAGTACCATAAAGCCCCTCAACATTCTTAAATCTTTCTTTTGGATTTTTTATATCGTGTTGGTCGGTTTTACTTTTATTGCGGTAAAGTATATCCAAAACGGGTAAGTTTAATTTCTCACTAATTTTTTCTGCTAAAATCTTGGATTGATTAAATCCGCGATTTAAAAATCTATTAAATGTTAGCGGTACAAAGGTTACTGCATCAAAATTAATATCATTATATACCATTTCGATTGCAAGTAACATTTGTTGCGAAATAAATTCGGCATTCTTAGTCGCTTTAGAAAACTTGAATTTATACAGTGCTTCCTTTGCAGAAGCACTGTTATAAAACGGTGCGGCTACACCCGAGAAATAAAAGACCCTGTATTTACATTCGCAATTCTTTATAGTATGTCCGCAACGCTTACAGGTTTTTGTAAAATCTACTTTATCAAGCATTTCATAGCAGTAGTCACAAAGGCTTTCGCCATCGTCTATTATTTCTCCGCAAGCTATACAAGTATTTGGGAAGAATGCGCTAATAATACTATTAAAAATTCGCATTACCGTAATTCCTTTTCAAAAAATGAACAAGCAAGGTATACCGCAAGGTCTTACGGTCATTTTGCGCCATAGCATCAAAAACCGCGCTCTGACCAACAATTATAAGCATTTTTTTAGCTCTTGTTACTGCGGTATAGAGCAAGTTTCTATACATAAGCTTACTTGGTACATCACAAAGCGGAATAATTACATAATCGTACTCACTGCCCTGACTTTTATGAACAGTAACCGCATAGGCTAATTCGAGTTGAGAAATATCCTCCGAAAAATATGTAACAAGTCTATCCTCAAAACGAACCTTAATAATGCTTCCTTTAATATCAATATCGGTAATATACCCTACATCGCCGTTAAAAACTCCGTAGCCGTATTCGCCGTTATCACGCCTATATTCCAAATCGTAATTATTTTTAATCTGCATTACCTTATCGCCAACGCGGAAATATATGCCTTTATATACTAACTGAGCTTGTCCTTTAGTATGGGGATTAAGGTTTGCTTGTAAAAGATTATTCAGGTTTACCGTACCTGTATCAAGCATTCTTGAGGGGCAAAGTATCTGAATATCGGTTAACGGATTAATTCCGTATGCGCTTGGTAATCTTTCACTCACAAGTTGCATAACAGTTTCCACCGTTTGATATCTATCCTGCCTTTTAATAAAAAAGCAGTCCGAATCCTTTGCGGAAAATTCTGCTTTTTCACCGTTTATTATAGCGTGGGCATTATTAACAATCATACTTTTGCTTGCCTGACGAAAAACCTTTTTTAAACGTATTGAAGGAAATACATCGGAAGCCAAAATATCATTAAGCACATTTCCCGCGCCAATGCTTGGTAGTTGGTCTGAATCGCCCACTAAAATAATTCTGCAAGAAAGCCTTAACGCTTTAAGCAGATTATCAAATAAAATCGCATCTATCATAGATGCTTCGTCAATTATTATAACATCGCAATTAAGCGGATTTTTTTCATTTCTCGCAAACTGCTGCTTGTCCTCCTCGCCCCATTCAACCTCTAAAAGACGGTGAATGGTTTTAGCATCTCTGCCGGTAAGCTCGGTAATACGCTTTGCAGCTCTGCCTGTTGGGGCAGCAAGCTCGATTTCTAAATCTCTATTCTCAAATAATTTTATTATAGCGTTAAGAGTTGTGGTTTTTCCTGTTCCGGGGCCGCCGGTTAAAACAAGTATTCCACTCTCAAAGGCCTCAAAAATAGCCTGCTTTTGCAACTGTTCAAATTTAATACCAAGCTTTGCTTCAACATTACTTATTTCAAGCTCATCAACAGTAACTGCACTGCTTATAAATCGTTTAACCGCCAATAGTCTTGCCGCTATATGCTGCTCTGCATTATAATAATCGGGCAAGGAAAGATATTCGCAGCCGTCAACCGTTTCGGTTGTAATTTGGAAGCATTCAATAAGTCTGTCACAACAAATTTCTACTACGCTTTCCTTACAGTCAAGTAGCTTGCAAGCAACATTTACAAATTTATCCCTCGGTAAGCAGGTGTGACCGTTATAAAGATTTTTTCTTAAAACATATTCAATTCCCGCGCAAACTCTAAGCTCGCTATTACGGTCAAACTGAAAATCCTCTGCAATATCCTCTGCAGTTTCAAAAGCAAAATCCAACCCTTCGGCGCAAAGAGTATACGGGTTTGACTTTATAAGCTCAATAGACCTATCGCCAAATTTTCTGTAAATATTAACACATTTATCAGGCGTAATGTTGTATTTTGAAAGAAACATCATAATATCCCTTACGCCGTATTGTTTATTATATTCCTCGCTTATAGCCATAGCCTTTTGCAAGGAAATACCCTTTATATTAGCAAGCATTTGAGGGTCATTTTGAATGATTTCAAGACTGTCCACCCCAAATTTTTCAACAATTCTTCCTGCGGTTGAGGGACCTACTCCCTTTATAGCACCCGATGACAAATATCTTAAAATGGCTGCAGCGCTTTGAGGTGCTTTTCGTTCAAAGCTTTCTACCTTAAACTGTTCGCCATAGGTTTTATGGAAAGTGAATTCGCCGGAAAATTCAGCAACATCCCCTTCGTTTAAAAAGGGTAAAATTCCTACTGCTGTTACATCCTCACCGTCACAATTAACAATTGCTACCGTATAACCGTTAGCTTCGTTCTTGAAGGTTATTTTTTCTACTGTGCCTGTAATTTTTTCCAACGCTTTCACCCCTTCAAAAACTTAATCTACGGAAATAATATATTATACTTTTTTGCAATTTCCTTGCATCTTGAATATGTAACAGTATCTAAATCAGAATTGTCCGCCAAAACAATATCCGCAAGCTTATCGCCAAGCCACAGGTACTGCTCGCCTGCAAAAATCAACTGCTTTTCTGCATTTTTATTATTAAGCCTTATTACTAACTGCGATTCCATACGCCTTTTTGGAAATAAAAGCAAAATTTTTAATAAATGTACTGCTTCACAAAATCCAAATAATGCAAATACTAACAAAATAAAAAAACAAATAAACTCAATCACTGTAATCCCTCCGTTACAGTATACGGAAAAAATTACAGTTTGATATAAATAATTATCAAAAATAAAGGGCCGAAAAGCCCTTTATTTTTATTTTATTAAAACAGTTGTTGTGTATGTGCCGATAGCCCATACATTGTTAACATCCTTAAAGCTAATGACCGCTTCAACTGAATGCTGACCTGCTGTTTTGCCGGTCAAATCAATTTCAGCATAAGCTGTGTTTAATTTGTTAATAATATTGCGCGGTCCGCAAATTCTAACATTTTTAATTTCAGACATTCCACTAACACTAAGACCGCTCTCAAGTCCATTATGCTTAATTTCCGAAACAGCAATAATTTTTTGCGAATAATTTTCAATGTTAAGCTTAACCGTAACATACTGCATATTTTCAACCAATCTTACACCCTCGGGAAGCTTTGGCGAAACATCATAGCTATTCGCCGTAGGCGACACACCGCTTAAATCAATAGCAGACAATGTAACATTAGTAGTTTTATCAACCGTTTCAGGCTTTCCTATTACAGTAACTGTAGGATAGTCTAAAATATAAGAAATGCTTTCTTTATTGAATCCGTTTGGTACATTTGTAAAATCAACAATAAGCGGAACGGTTTTGGTTTTTGAAATAGGAACAGTAACCTTTACCTTTTCTGCGCTTAAAGTTAAGTTTTCGGCAGAAAGCTCTTTACCTTCGGCATCGTAAAGTATAAGGTCGGCATCAAAGGTTTCATTTACATCAAGTGTTTTATTAACCTGTGCAAAAGCAACAACCGAATCAATTTTATTAATAACCGTTCTCGGTCCGCTGATTGTAACCGTATCCTTTTCAGTACCGCTTACAATAGCGCTTTCAGCAATAAGACCTTCCTTGGCAGTAACACCCTCGGCCTTAGCTTTAATTGCGAATTCTTTAGTATCAATATAATCAAATGTAATCTTTACATTTGAAGGTGTAACGCTTTTAATTTGGTAATCCGCAAGCGGATTTGATTTACTTGCAACAACCTCAAGACTGTATTCGCCCGGCGCATCTACCGAAGCGGCAGAAGCATAAACCGTAATATCTCCGCTTTTAATAGAGCTTACCGCATAACTAGCACCGGTAACAACAACAGTAAACTTTTGCTCGGAAATATCGCCGATTATATTCATTCCGTTATCCGAAACAAAGGTATTATCAAGGTTTACGGTAACAGGAATATCCGAAAACGGACGCTCTATAACCGATTTTTGACTTGTAACAATCACAAGCCAAAGCACAAAGGAGAGAACTATTGAAAGCGTAACCGTAAAGCGCTTGTTATCAAGCAATTTTTTAATTTGAAAGGATTTCAAGAAATTTCCAATTTTTTGCATAGCTTTACTCTCCCTTCTTTTTTGATAAGAAATTGATTTTCTTCAAGGTTTTTATAATAGTAGAATCATTAGTTTTGTTTTCATCGGTAATTAATAGTCTGCGTAGCTCTGCAGTAGCTGTAACAGCATTATAATTTCGGGTGATTTTGCCACCCTCTACAATAGACATTATTCCCGTTTCCTCAGATACAACCAATACTACCGCATCGGAATTTTCGCTCATACCGATTGCTGCTCTGTGACGGGTGCCAAGCTGAGAATTTATATCGGTATTATTGGTAAGCGGTAATATACAGCCTGCGGCATAAATTCTACCGTCGCGTACTATCATTGCGCCGTCATGCAAGGGTGATTTTGGAAAGAAAATATTATTTACAACCGAAACCGATGGCGAAGCATCTAAAACGGTACCTGTATTTATAATTTCGCCTAATTGGGTTGTTCTTTCAAAAACGATAAGCGCGCCGATTTTCTTTTCCTGCATAAAGCCTGCCGCCTTACACACCCTGTCAATACAATCCGAAACCGAATCAACCCCATTATCAAAAAACTGACCGTGCGAAATTTTGGTTCTGCCAACATGCTCGAGAATACGGCGAAGCTCGGGTTGGAAAATTACCGCAACGGCGATAATAAGGGAATTAACTATGTTGCTTAATGTCCAATCAAGAACGGCAAGTTTCATAAGCTTTGCAGCCGCATAAACCACAAGAAGTATAATAATACCCTTAACCAATTGCCCCGCTCTGCTTTGGCGCAAAAAATCAATTGCCTTATAGATAATAAAAGCCATAACAAGAATGTCTATAACATCGAAAACTCTTATGTTTGATAAGGCGTAAATAATTTGATTCCAAGTAGCCATTATTGCATTAAGTACGCTATTCACTCTTAATCTTCCTCCGTATTCTAATCAAACTACATATTAATCTAATTTATTTTAACATATTATATAATATCTATCAATAGTTAATTTAATAAATTTCGTAATATTTTTTCGCTGTTACAGGTATTTATTAAGGCATCTATTTCTTCTCTCGTATTAAAGGCGCTAACGCTTACTCTTGCCGTACCCTCGGGCAATGTTCCAATCGCTTTATGCGCAGTGGGTGCGCAATGCAAACCTCCCCTTAACGCAAAACCGAAATTGTTAAGAATATTAACAGTTTTAGCGCTCGGTATATTGGTAAAATTAAATGACAAAACAGGCATATAACTGTTAATGTCAGGATTTTGGGCGTATATTTTTATTCTCTTGTTTTTTGAAAGCCCCTCGTAAAGTCTTTCATACAAGGAATATTCATGCCTTTTAATTTTTTCTATGCCTATTTTTTTAATAAAATCTATACCAGCAGAAATTCCCATTATTCCGCACATATTAACCGTTCCGCTTTCTAATCTTTCGGGTAAAACATCGGGTTGCAGAAAATCAATTGACGAACTGCCCGTACCACCTTCAATTATGGTGTTTTCTATCGGCTGTCTACAAATCAAAATCCCTATTCCCATTGGCGCGTAAAGTCCTTTATGCGGCGCTATACAAAGATAATCTATATTCATTTTTTTCATATCTATTTGGCTAATTCCCGCTATTTGCGCGGCATCTACACAAAAATAAACTCCCCGTTTTTTACATATATTTCCTATTTCCGCTATTGGCAAGGTTTTACCTGTAACATTAGAGGCGCCCGTAACCATAACAAGCTTAGTATTAACCTTTATTTTTCTTTTAAAATCCTCTATTGTATCTGCATCGTTTCTGTAAACCTCAAAAGCATCATAGCTTAACCCTAACTTTTTAAGCGGACGCATAACCGCATTATGCTCAAGATTTGATATTACAACATGTTCTCCCTTATTTAAAACTCCCTTTAAAACAGTATTTATACTGTGTGTGCAATTAAGTGTAAAAACCACATTTTCCGCACCGTCCGCCCCAAAAAACGAAGCGATTTTTTCTCTCGCAGAATACACCGCATTAGCACATTTAACCGATAAATCATGTCCGCTTCTGCCGGGATTTGCAGAGTAATTAGCTAAAGCATTATTAACCGCTTCAATAACAATTTTTGGCTTTTTACCGGTTGTTGCGGCATTGTCTAAATAAATCATACCTTTCTCCCCATAAAAAAGCACTCCATTGCTTTGGAGCGCTTTTAATAAATTATTTCTCGCTTATTTCAAGAATTTTTACGCCGTTTTCTCGCAGCAGCTTTTCTGCTTCAACAATATTTCCGTAGAGAATTATTGCATATCCGCACCCTAAAGCCGCTTTTCCGGTAATTCTTTCTACATTAACCTTAAATCCCTTTTTTCTTAACAGTTCCTTTCCTTTTATCGCATAGGTAACAGTTCCGGTTGCTATTATATATCTCTTCATTTTGCTTCACTCCGTTACAATGAATTCGGAAGCTATATGCTTTACCAAATATCATTTACTACATATTATGCAAATCCTTCGAAACTGACAACCCCTCTGTCATTTGACCTTTATAAAATTTAATAACAACAATTAAAACTACAGGAAATAAGAAAAGCCCGAATACACCTAAGGTCTTTAACCCTACAAACATAGCAAGTAGCGTAAACAATGGATTTATACCGATTTGTGTGCCAATTATTTTAGGCTCTAAAAAATTTCTTATTATGACCGATAAAATATATAATACCGCAAGAGCTATAGCAAAACCGACCTTATTTGAAAGGGCGCTAACAACCGCCCAAGGTATTAAAACAGTACCTAGACCAATTACGGGAAGTATATCTACAAATGACACTAACAAAGCTATTAAAGCCGCATTTTTCACCCTTAAAAGCATTAACCCTATAAGCAATTCCAAAAAGGTTAAAAGCATTAAAATCAAGTATCCCTTTAAAAGTTTAAATACACTGTTAAAAAGTATTTCCTTGATTTTTTTAATGTTCTCGGTCCTTGCTTTCCCGCAAAGTTCTTTAACAAAATTCACAAGAATATTATAATCCTTTGCAATATAACAGCTTGCCACCAAGGCTATTATACTGCTGAACAAAAATGACGGCATATTTTTAGCAATAAAAGCTATTGTTTTAGAAATAAAATCGCCTAATTTTTCAGAAAAACTTGATACAAAGTTTTTCCAAAATTCACCTAAAACTGTATTGTAATTTTCAGGAATTATTGACGAAAATTTCATTTGTATTTGGTTCAAAAAGTCAGATATTTTATTTAAAAATTCAGGAATTTTTTCCGTAAATCCCATTAAAAAAACGGTGCCTTTATAAAGCAAAAAAACTGCTAAAAGCACAATTACCAAATAAATTAAAGCAGAAAGAAGTGCTGCTATTCTCCCCTTTTTAAAATGCGTTTTTTCACTTAAAAAAGCGGCAGGATTTTGCATAAAAAAAGCAATTACAGTTGCTATTATAAAGGGCAATAAATAGCCAATTAAAAACTTACACACCAAAAAAATCAAAATTCCGCAAACCGAAATATACGCAAAATTTATTAAAAATTTCTTTTTATTTTCTATTTCCAAAATTACACCGCCAAAACTTTATAAATTATGTTGATTTTTAGAAAAAAATGTAATATAATAAGATGATTAAATATAATCGTCTAATTATAAGTATAGGAAATTAGTTATTTTTTATTCTATCTTATAGTTTGTCGGTGAATTTTGCGCAACGGAGGATAAAATGATTAACATTGCTATTATGGGTCACGGTGTTGTAGGTTCAGGCGTGGCAGAAATACTTATAAACCATAACGAGAGAATTGCAAAGGGTGTTAAGCGCGACATTAATGTAAAATACATTCTTGACTTACGCGATTTTGACAATCTTTCGTATTCCGATAAATTTATTAAGGATTTTGAAATCATTTTAAATGATGACGATGTTCAGGTTGTAGCAGAGGTTATGGGCGGACTTAATCCCGCTTATAACTTTGTAAAAAAATGCTTACTAAACGGCAAAAGCGTTGTTACCTCCAATAAAGAGCTTGTTGCTGCTAAGGGCGCTGAGCTTATAAAAATCGCTCAGGAAAATAATGTAAATTTCCTTTTCGAAGCAAGTGTTGGCGGCGGTATTCCTGTTCTTCGTCCTATGGTTCAATGCCTTAGCGCTAATGAAATTGATGAGATTTGGGGTATTCTTAACGGAACCACTAACTTTATTTTAAATAAAATGATAGTGGATAATATGGATTTCGATTCTGCTTTAAAATTAGCACAAGATTTAGGCTTTGCAGAAAAAAATCCTGCAGCCGATGTTGAAGGTCACGATGCGTGCAGAAAAATCTGTATTTTATCTGCTTTAGCTTTTGGCAAGCATGTTTATCCCGAACAGGTTAAAACTGAGGGCATTACCGATATTTCGCTTGATGATGTTGAATATGCTGATAATTTCGGTTATGTTATAAAGCTAATCGGTCACGCTAAAAAGCTTGAAAACGGAAAAATCACTGCTGATGTTTCCCCTACCTTAGTTTCAAGGGAATGTATTCTTTCAAGTGTTAACGGTGTTTTCAACTGTGTTATGGTAAATGGCGACCAAACAGGCGAGGTTGCATTCTACGGCAAGGGCGCAGGTAAGGAAGCAACTGCAAGCGCTGTTGTTGCGGATATTATGGATTGCATTAAGCATTTATCTGCCCGTAAATATCTTTTTTGGGAGGACACCGCTGACGGTTTTGTTGACACCGAGTATGATAACTACGGCAAGCACTATGTTTTAGTAAAAAGCGATGATTTTGATTTGCTTTCTTCTCAGTTTGCTACTATATTCCCCACCTGTGACAAGGTAATAAAGAACGAATACGCAAAAGAAATTGCTTTTATAACCGAGCCCGATTTTGAAAGCAATATCAAAAATAAAATTTCACAATTTGAAAATATTAAGAGTGTAAAAATATTACACACTATGTTTTAATCCGGAGGTAAATATATGTCACTTATTGTAAAAAAATTCGGCGGTTCATCTGTTGCTAATGCCGAAAGAGTCTTTAATGTTGCTAACATAATTATTGAAGACTATAAAAAAGGTAACGATGTTATAGTTGTTGTTTCCGCACAGGGCGACACTACTGATGACCTTATTGAAAAAGCAAAGGAAATCAATCCTGATGGCGCTTCCAAGCGTGAAATGGATATGCTTTTATCCGCAGGTGAGCAAATTTCTATTTCCTTACTTGCTATGGCTATTGAAAAATTAGGCTGCCCCGTTAAATCCTTGCTCGGTTGGCAAGCAGGCTTCAACACCGATTCACACCATACAATCGCTCGTATTAAAAACATTAATACAGAACGCCTTAAGAATGAAATTTCAAAGAAAAATATAGTAATCGTTGCAGGTTTCCAAGGTCTTAACAAATATGATGATATTACAACCTTAGGTCGTGGCGGTTCGGATACAAGCGCAGTAGCGATTGCAGCTTCAATGAAAGCAGACTTATGCCAAATTTATACCGATGTTGTCGGTGTATACACCGCCGACCCAAGAAAAGTTAAAGGCGCACAAAAGCTTGATGTTATAAGCTACGACGAAATGTTAGAGCTTGCAACACTCGGCGCGCAGGTTCTTAATAACCGTTCGGTTGAAATGGCTAAAAAATACAATGTTGAACTTGAGGTTCTTTCAAGTCTTGAAAGAAAACCCGGTACTATCGTTAAGGAGAGAGTAAAAATGGAAAAAACTTTAATCAGAGGCGCAGCAAAGGATAATAATGTAGCAAGCATTTCAATTGTAGGCTTGCAGGACACACCCGGTATTGCCTTTAAAATATTCAACAAATTAGCACAAGCAAAGATTAATGTTGACATTATTCTTCAATCTGTTGGCCGCGACGGTACTAAGGACATTACATTTACTGTTCCTCAGGACGATGCTAAAACCGCTGTAAATGCCATCGAAGCTCTTAAGGATATCCTTGATTTCAATAAGGTTACTGTTGATGAAAGCGTATGTAAGGTATCTATCGTAGGCGCAGGTATGGAAAGCCATCCCGGCGTTGCTTCTACAATGTTCGAAGCACTCTTTGATGCAGGCATTAATATTCATATGATTTCTACCAGCGAAATTAAGATTTCTGTTCTTATAGATGAAAAATACGGTGATGCAGCAGTTACTGCAGTTCACGATGCATTTATAAAATAAAGGAGAATAACATTTTGGAAAAAGATGCTGTTTCTGCGGGTGTTTCCGAATACGGCGGACTTTTTACAACTGCTGAGGTTCGCATTTTAATATGCTATATCCTATCTACAATAAACCAACCCGTTCCAAGCAATCTACTAGCTAATACCCTTCACTATGAGGGTATTGCTAACTGCTTTGAGGTAAGTGATTCTATTGCTTATCTTCACAAGAACGGTCAGTTGAAGCTTATTGACGAAAAGGAAGATACCTACATTGCTACCGAAAGCGGTAAAAACATTGCCGATACCCTTAAAACATTGCTTTCAATGACTACTAAGGAACGCGCATATAACGCCGCTACAAATATGCTTTCGCGTTTTAAGAACGCAAAAGAAACCGACATAAAGATTTCTCGCGAGGGTGAAAAAACCTTTATAACCTGCTCTGCAATTGATGATGACACTCCATTTATGAGCGTTAAATTGCTTGCTTGCGACGAAGACCAAGCACTATTTATAAAGGAAAAGTTTTTAGCCGACCCCACGAAAATTTATTCTTCTATAATTGATTTATTGACAAAATAAATTAAATCCCGACGGATTATTCCGTCGGGATTTTTCATTCTTCAAATATAGCATATTCGCCATTTTCTTTAGCGATTTCTCTTTCTTCCCTACTATTTACAGTCCACACAAATTTGGGTGCTTTATAAAATTTAGTAGTAAACTTTACAGGAAAAGAATTTCTATCCTTTTTATTATAAGCTATAAAATTGGGCCTTGCTAAAAAGTTAAACACCATACCTGTAAGCAAAATATTAAGTATACTGTATCTTTTTTTATCACGGCAGACATTTGTGTATAATTGACCGTAGTAAGCATTCGGTAAATATTTTCGCATTTCTTTTAAAAGGAACGGATTAAAGGATTCTATACAATAATCGCCCTTATAATTTTTAAGTAGCTGTGCCACTTTAGGACAAAGTGAAGCATCCAATGTTTCACCTTTTAATTCTACAAGCAACGGAACGGCGCCGTTTACAGTTGCAAGCACCTCTTCAAAAGTAGGAATTTTTTGATTTGTATTCGCAAGTGACAGGGTTTTTAATTCGTTTGCAGAAAGCGAACAAAGCTTTTTACTAATACCTGTCATACGCGAAAGGTCATAATCGTGAAAAACCATAACCGTACCGTCGCTTGATAATTGCACATCAAGCTCTATGCCAAATCCTTTATCTATTGCCTCTTTAAATGCCGCAAGCGAGTTTTCGGGTATTTCCTTACCGTGAAGACCGCGATGCGCGTAAGAGCATAATAAACGCTTATTTTCGGGCAATTTTGATTGCGGACGAATAAAAAGCAAAAAATACAACCCGCAAAGCAAAACAACAAGCCCTAAAATTATATAAATCGCTATCATAATTAATCAACATCAAGCTGCTCTAAAGCACTTTTCCTTTCGATTATCTGTGCGTCGCCGTGGCGAACAAAGAACATAGTAATAAAAGCAAGCGCTACAAAAACAGTACCAAATGCAAAGAAAACATAACGCATACCAATAAGGTCATACAAAAATCCCGAAAGAATAGGCGCTACTATTTGAGCTGACATTGAAGCAGTGTAATAATAGCCTGTGTATTTTCCTACATTGCCCGACTTTGCAAGTTCTACAACCATTGGGAAGGAGTTTACATTAATAGTAGCCCAACCTATACCTGCAAGTATAAATATAGGATACATAATAACCTCAGGTGTTTCGGGTGTAATAAAGTTACCAACAAAGAAGGCTGTTGCAAGAATAACAACGCCACAAAGGATAGTTTTTCTTCTGCCAAGCTTTGAAGCTATAATACCAACCGGAATATACGAAACTATTGCCGCAGCCTGTGCGATAATAAGTGTTAGGTTAAAATCAAAACCAAGAATATTTGTAGCGTAAACCGAATATTTACTTGTAATTGAGTTATATCCTATATACCACAAAGCCACCGACGCTAATATTAACATAAGTGAACGTATTTGCTCCTTTGAAAGCTTACCGTTACCTTCGAAAGCCTCTTGCTCTTTTTCAAGTCCTAAGGATATGGTTTGCTCATTCATTTCTTGCGCCCATTTATTTTCCTTAACAGAAAGCAAGAAGACAATAAAGCCTACAAGCATTATAGCAACAACTGCGGTAAAATAGCCTGTGTACTGCATATATTGATTCTTTGAGGTTGCGAAAACCATACCAAGCACCAAAACAAGTATACCGCCTGCGGTACCTGTAAGGTTAATTATTGCGTTTGCCTTTGAACGAAGCGGCTTTATAGTAACATCAGGCATTAATGCTACTGCGGGAGAACGGAATGTAGCCATTGCAAGCAATGCCACAAGCAATGTTGCCATAAATCCGATTAACGGCAAAGGATTTTTAAGTGTTAATTCAAGTGTTGTCTTTTGAATAAAAGCAATTTCCTCGGTTGCTTTAAGCTCGGGAATACCTGCAGCTATAACCTTCGACAACTGAATATTATCAATAAATGTAAGCGAAACAAAAGCAATAACAGCAGCTATTGTACCAAAAAAGATAAACGGTGTACGCTTACCGAAGCGGGTATTAACCTTATCGGACAAAGAGCCGAAAATAGGCAATAAAAATACCGCAAGAACATTATCAATAGACATAACCGCGCCCGAAGCGGATTGCGGTAAGCCGAAGTGATTTGTTAGTATAAGCGGAATAATTGAATCATACGCTTGCCAAAACGCACTTATTAAAAAGAAAGCCATACCGACAAGCACTACTCTTTTGTAATTTAGCTTCATAAACGTCACCTATTCTTCATTTTTAAACAGCATATTATTGAATTTTACATTTCCCCAATAATGCGCTTTTTTATTTTTTAATTCGCAATTATCACTTACAATTTCAAAAGGAAAAGCTCGCTTTATGTAATCTAAATAAACATTATTACCAACAGAATCGTTTTGTGTAATTCCAAATCCTGCTATGTATTCTTCCTTTAACAAATTGGATATATCAAACGAAAAATGCGTTGTATATTTTTGGCCGTTTTCAACCTTCTTTATGGTATCGCTTAATGCGAATCCAACCGGTATATCATTGGAATTTTTTATACCAATTTCGAATTTAACATTTTCTAAATCTTTTTTGCAAAGCCATTCAACCGTAAATTCAAGCTTTTCATTGCTTTCGAAAAGATTGTTTTCCTTTTGGTCAAACACGAATGACAGCATTTGTACATCATTTGTTATTCCCGAAGGTCTTGGAAGAATTGAAAAATCTATTTTTTCATTATTCTTGTTAGAATCTTTTCTGGTATAAATTTTTATAGCCTCGTGAGTGTCACCGTCAAAAATCTTTTTGCCCTTTTCAAGAACAATACATCTATCGCAAAGTCGGCTTACTGTATTCATATTGTGGCTAACATACAAAATTGTTCTGCCCTCGTTTGCCAATGAACGCATTTTTTCAATACACTTTTCTTGGAAACTAACATCACCAACCGCTAAAACCTCATCCATAATGATAATTTCACTGTCAAGATGAGCCGCAACCGAGAAAGCAAGCTTTACATACATACCGCTTGAATAACGCTTAACAGGTGTATCAATAAACTGTCTTACCTCGGAAAAATCTATAATGTCCTCTATCTTACTGTCAATCTCAGCCTTAGTCATACCAAGAATAGCGCCGTTCAGATATATATTTTCCCTACCCGTAAGCTCGCGATGAAAGCCTGTGCCCACTTCAAGCAAGCTTGCCACTCTTCCGTTAAGATATATAGAGCCATTAGTTGGAGCCGTAACCGAAGAAATAAGCTTTAAAAGTGTTGATTTGCCGGCGCCGTTGCTACCTATTACACCTAAGGTTTCGCCTTTTTTAAGGTCAAAGCTAACATCACTCAATGCATAAAAAGTTTCATTTTTTTCATAACTTTTAGCGCCGATTTTAGTATTAGGGTCTTCCTTTTTGCAAATTTTAGCCCATAGGCTTTGCAAATCTGCCGTAAGCGTTTTGCCGCCAATTGAGCCTAATTTATAGCGCTTATAAACATTTTCGACTTTTAACATTAATTCATTATTCATTGTAAAAGCCTCCAAATTAAACCGTATCCATAAAGTTCTTTTCAACACGGTTAAAAAGTAAAATTCCCAAAACAAGCACAAGTAAGGTTATTATTGCGCTTATAATCCAATAACCCCATTCCATTTGACCGCAACCTAAAAACGCGAATTTGAAATTATTAACAACCGAAGCCATTGGGTTTAGCATTATAATTGCTTTTGTATTTTGCGAAAGGGTTGAAACAGGATAAACAATAGGTGTTATGTACATCCAAAGCTGTACACCAAAGTTTAAAAGCACCTTTAAATCGCGGTATTTTGTTGTTAAGGATGATATTATTATTCCAAAGCCCATTCCTATAGCCGCCATATGTAAAACAAATACAGGCAGTAGCAGCATATAAACATTAGGCTTTACCGCCTCGCCTACTGCGATAAAATAAACTAAAAATCCAACAAAAATTACAAACTGAATCAAAAAGCTTATTGCCGAGTAAATTACAGTTGATATTGGCATTGTAAGGCGTGGGAAATAAACCTTGCCAAAAAGATGTGAATTAGATGTAAAGGTGTTAGAGGTGCTTATTAAACAGGTTGAAAAATAATGCCATACTGTATTACCCGCCATATAAAACAGAAACTGCGGCACACCGTCAGTCGAAATATTAGCAATTTTTCCGAAAACCACCGTAAATAAAACCGATGTAATAAGCGGTGCTATAATATACCACAAAGGGCCTAATATAGTTTGTTTATAACTGCTTTTAAAGTTACGCTTTACAAACATAAAAATAAGGTCTTTATATTTAAAAACCTCTTTCAAGTTGACATCAAATATACCTCTTTTAGAAGTAATAATCTTTTCCCACTTCTGTTTCACAAATTCACTTCCAACCATTACATATTATTAATGAAATCATATCATAAATCGCTCTTAAAGTCAATTAAAGCGTTTTTTGATTTTTTTACAATCATAACTACCGACTGAGCATATAGGCTCGTCGAAAGGTTTGCCAACTGCAACTGATTTCGTATATACTCCGCAATTGCTTTTTTATTTCTTCCTTACAGAGTCTAAAGACACCAATAATAAAATGCTCGAACCATAACTAGTTCGAGCATTTTATATTTTTGTTTTTGTTATTAACTTTTAGAAGATAACCTATTTTTCCTAAATATTAACTTTATAAAAGCCGAAGCAATAATAACACCTAAAGCCAACGAAGATGCTAATTCCAAAGTATAAATACCTTTATGCATAAATTTTTCAAGATCACTTTGAAACGCATAGGACATGGTATAATAAAGAGAACTACCGGGTATTAGCGGTATAAGCGCTGTTATAATAAAGGTTGTAGTTGGCGTTTTTAAAAGTCGCGCCATTATTTCGGCATATAATGAAGCAATTAATGCAACAATAAAATATATAGTTACTTCACTTGGAATAAATATTTTAAAAATCACAAAAAACAACCATGCGATTAATCCACCGAGAGAAGCAAAGAAAAGTCTCTTCCCACGAACATTAAATAAAACAGAGAATCCAAAAGTACCAATAAAAGCAGAAAGAACTTGTATTATTTCATTTTTCATTATACAATTCCCCCTACAAAAATTGTAACCAAAAAATATCCTGCAGCAATGCCAAGCGCTAAAAGTACTGCTTCAATTGTTCGTAAAAGACCTGCAATACTGTCGCCAATAAACAAATCGCGTAAAGCATTTGTTAATCCTATACCGGGTATAAGCGTCATAATATTACCTATTATAACATTGTCAGCACTATCGACAAAGCCAAATTTAACTGCGCTAAAAGCAAACATTGTTACCAAAAGCGAACCGAAAAATTTTGAAAATATTTTATTAGTAACCGCCTTATTACATAAGAAATTACCTATGCTGACTAATAACCCAACAATAAAAGATACAACCATTTCAACTGTATTTCCACCAAAAAAGATGGTAAATGCACCCGCAATAATTGCACAGCAAAGAGATTCGCAGAAAAAATTATATGTCTTGCGATTTAAAGCCGAATTAAATTCAGTTTTAATTTCTTCATAAGTAATAATTCCTTCGCAAATTTTTCTTGACAGTTGGTTAAGCTTATGTAATTTTTCAAAATCGGTAGTTGATGATATTATTCTTCTGGTTTGTGTATATGATTTATCTTCATTATCAAAAACAGTAACAATCATACTGCTTGTAATGATAAATACATCTACCCTTTTAGCGCCCTTTGAATTGCACATGCGCTTAATACTTTCTTCTACCCTGTGAACTTCTGCGCCGGAAATTAGCATTTGTTCACCAATATCCATAACTAAATCCAAAAATTTTTTCATATTATTTTCCTGATTTTTTGTATTTATGTAGCTATTAATTTAACGAAATTGAAAAACTAAAGTCAATTTCCTTGTCACTCAACTTATATTTATCGGGAAGTCCCGGTCCGCAAGCGGCAGAGCCTACGCCTGTAGCCTTATAGTCGATTCGCAAATGAGTCATACCGTCAAGCTTTAATTCGTCGGTATGTTCGGCTTCAACTAAAGCTTTAGTAGAATATTTTGAAACATTAAATTCAAACTCATTGTCCGACTCAACAGTCATATTACCGATTTTAAGCATTTTAGCAAAGTTATGGTTACCGTGCTCCTGCGGACGAACATAATTAACATATTCTTTATTGGCATCACTCTCATAAAGGCCCACTTTTGAAGCGTGACAAAGGTCGCAATAGCTTTCAAAAGGTCCGTTTGCAAAATATGTAAATTCGTTTGTACTGTCAGGCAATGCAACCTCAAAACCAAATCTTGGTAAATAAACGGTATCCTCACGAACATTACCCGAAACTTCAAAATCAATCTTGCCGTTTTCGTAAATTGAAACTGTTTGGGTGTATTTGAAATACGGAACACGAGAAACACCTGCAAGTGAACAGTTTGCAACAATTTTACCGTCTTTAATCTCGCAATTATAAACCTTTGTAAACTGACAATCAATATTTTCGCCTTGCCAGATATTAACCCTTGCCCAACGAACATTTATACCTTTGTCATTATCAGTAGGTGCTCTGTAAGAGGTTAGATAAAATCTATCTGCAAGCTGTTCTTTGCCATTTACAACAATACTAGTAAATGAAGCATAGTGCTTAGAAAATACCAAATTAAAGCTATCTCCATTTGCGTAGATATTAAATTCGTCTTCGTAAAGCTTTAGCAAATTCGCGCTTTCTTTTTCTTCAATTATGCATTCTAACTTATGCTGAGTTTCGGCAACATTTTTACCGTTTTTCTTAAGGTAACAATTCAAATATGCGCCATATTTACAATTAGCCTTATTGTAAGGAATTTGCATTTCAATAGTAGTATGCGGTTGTGCTTCCAAAACAAAATTCTCGCTCTTAACACAAACGCCGTCTACTGTGATTTCATAAGTGAATTCATACTCATTAAGATTTGTAAAATCAAGACGGTTGTAAACCTTTAAAACACCGTCTTCAAAGCTTGTTTTAATTGGTTGATATGCAGCCTTTGCTTCTAACGAGCCTGCTTTAAAGCTACGGTCAGCAAAAACAAGACCGTCGCAGCAGAAGTTATTATCGTGGGTAAGTTCTCCCTCAAAGTCGCCGCCGTATTTTTCAACACCGTCAACCGTTACAACATGGTCTGCCCATTCCCAAATACAACCGCCGATAAGCTTTGGATATTTATCAAACATTTCGTTGTAATCCCAAACATCTCCCGGTCCGTTACCCATAGCGTGAGCATATTCGCAAAGGAATACCGGCGCATCAATTTCAGGATTATTAGCTAAAACCTCAATCCAGTTAGTTGAACTGTACATTCTCGAATATACGTCGGCATTATGTACTTCCCCTTTACGAGAAGCATCTTCGCAATGAACAAGGCGGGTTTTATCTCTGTTTCTTGTCCACTCTACCATTTTCAAGTGGTTTGGTCCGTGACCGCTCTCGTTACCCGTTGACCAGAAAATAATGCTTGAATGATTTTTGAAAAGCTCAACCATTCTTTCCATTCGTTCAATATGTTCTGCTTCCCAAACAGGATTAGTACCCGGCCAAAGCTCATCTTCCATATCAAACTTGTATTCAACATTAGGAAGCCTTCTAAGGAAACCGTGTGTTTCAATATCGGTTTCACAAATTACATAAAAGCCCATTTCGTCGCACATTTCAATAAATTCAGGACTTGGCGGATAGTGCGCTGTACGCACGCAGTTGATATTTAACTCTTTCATAAGTTCTAAATCGCGGCGAAGG
>JAZOTR010000004.1:0-5492 GCA_045657745.1 Acutalibacteraceae bacterium | reverse complement strand
TCACTTCCAAGTGAAAACGGAATTGGAACGCTCGGCAAAAAAGCGTACGAATTCGTTGATTTTTTAAAGACAACAAAACAAACGTATTGGCAAATTTTGCCTGTATGTCCAACAAGCTTTGGTGATTCGCCTTACCAAAGCTTTTCTACCTTTGCGGGAAACCCATACTTTATTGACCTTGATACTCTTTGTGAAGAGGGATATTTAAAAAAGGAAGATTATAAAGACATTAATTGGGGAAAAGATATAGAGAATATAGATTATTCGGTTATATACTATAAAAGAAATGAAGTTTTTGAAAAGCTTTATTTGAATTTTAAGAACAATAAGCCCCAAGACTTCGAAGATTTTTGTAATGAAAATGCTTTTTGGCTTAGTGATTTTGCGCTTTTTATGGCGGTTAAGGACCAATTTAATGGGGTTAAATATACCGAATGGGATTTAGATATTCGCGTTCGCGAGGAGAACGCAATTGAAAACTATAAGCAAAAGTGCAAGGATCGTATAGAATACTATAAAATACTTCAGTATTTCTTTTTTAAGCAGTGGTATAAATTAAAGAAATACGCTAACCAAAACGGCATTAAAATTATAGGCGATTTACCTATTTATGTTGCCGAGGATAGCGCGGATGTATGGAGCAATCCAAACTGCTTTAGGTTGGATAAAAATTTAAAGCCAACCCTTGTCGCAGGTTGTCCGCCCGATGCCTTTTCAAGTGACGGTCAGTTGTGGGGAAATCCCGTTTATAATTGGCGCTATATGAAAAAGACCGGTTATGATTGGTGGATTAAAAGATTAAAGGCAAGCTTTGAAATTTACGATGTTGTTCGTATAGACCATTTCAGAGGTTTTGAAGCCTATTATTGTATAAAATACGGTTCAAAGACCGCAAAAATTGGAAAATGGCTCAAAGGACCTGATATTGCTTTTTGGAAATTTGTTAAAAAGAAGCTTGGTGATTTACCCGTAATCGCGGAGGATTTAGGCTTTTTAACACCTCGTGTTCATAGGCTACTGAGAAAAAGCGGTTTCCCCGGAATGAAGGTGCTTCAGTTTGCTTTTGGTTCAGGGAATGACAATAACTATTTACCGCACAACTATAACAAAAACTGCGTAGTGTATACAGGTACGCACGATAACGATACTATTAACGGTTGGTTAGAAACTGTAAGCGGTACCGATTTAGAGTTTGCGAAAAAATATCTTAATACTAAAAACGACAATATTAGGGAAGAATTAATAATATCGGCTATGTCAAGCGTTGCTGATACCTGTATCCTTACAATGCAGGATTTAATAGGTCTTGGAAGTAGTGCTAGAATGAATATTCCGTCTACTGTCGGCGGAAACTGGATGTGGCGCGCAAAGCCTGACTACATTACCGAAGACATTAAAGAAACACTTTCTAATTTAACAAAAATTTATTCAAGGGAAAGGCAAAGTTAAATGAGTAACCTTAAAAATAGCACAGCGCTTTTTGCAAAAGCAAATTATTCAAAGGAAATTAAGGATTTAACAAATATCGAGCTTCACGACTGCGTAAGTAAAGCGGTTATGGCACATATTGGGGATAATATTAAAAAATCTCAATTAGCGCATAACGAAAAGAGAAGAGCTTATTATTTTTCTGCCGAATTTTTGGTAGGAAGAGCAATTTATAATAATCTGCTTTGTACAGGACTTTTGTCGGACACCGAAAAGCTTTTAGAAAATGAGCAAAAAAGCATAACCGATTTTGAAGAGATTGAAGACGCTGCTTTAGGTAACGGCGGTCTTGGTCGACTTGCGGCTTGCTTTTTGGATAGCGGCGCAACCTTAAACTTACCGCTTGACGGCTACGGTATACGCTACCGCTTTGGTCTTTTTAAGCAGTATTTTCTGGACGGTTTTCAAAAGGAAACGCTTGATGATTGGTCAAAATACGGCGACCCTTGGTCACAAAGAAACGAAAGCGATACTGTTTTAGTAGAATTTAGTGATTATAAGGTAAAAGCAGTGCCTTATGATATGCCGATTATCGGCTATGGCGGAAAGCATATTTCAAATTTAAGACTTTGGCAGGCAGAACCAATAGAACAGTTTGATTTCACCTTGTTTGATAGCGGAAAATACGAAAAATGCGTAACCGATAAAAACAGGGCAGAAGATATATCAAGGGTTCTTTATCCTAACGATAATACCCTTTACGGTAAGCTTTTGCGCCTTCGTCAACAGTATTTCTTCTGTAGCGCATCGCTTCAGGATATTATAAAGAAATTTAAAGTAAACCATTCTGATTTTGCAAAATTCCCCGAATATATTACAATTCAGCTTAACGATACCCACCCCGTAATTTCTATACCCGAGCTTATTCGTCTTTTGAGTTTAGAGGGTGTAGACTTTGATAGCGCTTTAGAAATTGCAAAGGGTGTTTTCAACTATACAAATCATACCGTTTTACCCGAAGCGCTTGAAAAATGGGATATGAAATTTATTAAGAAAATTTCGCCCGAAATTGCCGCGATTATTACTAAAATCAACGCGAAATTCAAGAAAGAATTAAAGGGCAAAAACGAGGAACTTTTAATTTTACAAAACGGACAGGTTAATATGGCATATCTTGCTTGCTACTGTTCAAGCTTTATTAACGGTGTTGCCGAAATTCATACCGAAATATTAAAGCGCGATGTTTTAAACGGCATCTATAAGCTTTATCCCAAAAAATTCCAAAATAAAACAAACGGTATCACTCAGCGCCGTTGGTTAGCGCTTTGCAATACCGAGCTTTCAAAGCTTATTACCGAGCTTTTGGGTAGCAAAAGATGGATTACGAATTTAAACGAACTTAAAAAATTGGAAAAGTATGCGGACGATACCGAAATTTTGCAAAAATTCATCGCAATTAAGCAGAACAACAAACAGCGCCTTGCCGATTTTATCAGCAAAAAAGAGGGAATAACCCTTAATACCGATACTATTTTCGATTCACAGATTAAGCGTCTTCACGAATATAAGCGACAATTTTTAAACATTCTTTGTATTTTAGAACTTTATTTTGAAATTAAAGAGGGAACTTTAAAGGATTTCACCCCAACAACCTTTATTTTCGGCGCGAAATCGGCGCCCGGTTACGCAAGAGCAAAGGGTATTATCAAGCTTTGCAACGAGGTTGCAAAATTAATTGAAAGCGACGAAAAAGTAAGCAAATATATTAAGGTTATATTCGTTTCGGATTACAATGTTTCCTACGCCGAAAAAATTATCGCCGCAACCGATGTTTCCGAGCAAATTTCTACCGCAGGCACCGAGGCTTCGGGTACGGGCAATATGAAATTAATGCTTAACGGCGCGGTAACACTCGGCACTTACGATGGCGCGAATATCGAAATCGTAAAAGAAGCAGGGGAAGAAAATAACTATATTTTCGGCGCTCGTGTTGAAGATATTGAAAAAATCAAAAAAACCTACAACCCCAAAGAAATCTATAAAAAGGACAAGCGTATTAAACGCTGTCTTGACGCATTAATAGACGGCACCTTGTCTGACGGTGGTACAGGCATTTTCAAGGAGCTTTACGATGCTATTTTAGAGGGCGCTTCGTGGCATAAGCCCGACCACTATTACTTGCTTTTGGATTTTGAAGATTTCTTGGAAACTAAAATAAAACTAAACCGCGACTACACTAACCGCTTTGAATTTGCTAAAAAGCAATGGCTTAATATGTGTAACGCGGGTAAATTCTCGTCTGACAGAACAATTAAACAATACGCCAAGGATATTTGGAAAATAAAATAAGATGGCAATATTGCCATCTTATTTTTTGCTTTCGGTGTTCAGTATTTCATTAAATGAAACTTTTAAGATTTTTTTGATTAAAATAATTTCATCAGGGTATAGGTGCCTTTGCCCAACCTCAATCTTTGCCAGGGCACTTCTTGTTATGTCACAGCCCTCAAGCTGAAGTCTTGCAGAAAGCATTTCCTGAGTCAAACCTGATTTTTCGCGTAGTTTTCTTATGTTTTGTCCAACAGCTTTCTCTATTTCAATATTCATATCAAAACCTCTTTGCACTTATTTAAGAACAAAACTCTTGACAATATTATATTTTGTTGTTATTATATTTATGCACTTATATAGGTGCAAAATAAAAATTTAATAAAATTATTAAATTAAAAAAACGAGCAACTATTTTACACAGGGATAATAAGATAAATTTATCATCTTAATTACATAACTAGTTTTTGAGGGCTTATAAATGTATGCAAAATATATTAAGCGAATTATCGATATAGTAATGTCTTTTTTTATGTTGATTATCATGTTTCCAGTTCTTTTATTGTTAAGTATTATAGGCTTTTTTATTATGAATGGTAATCCCTTTTTTTGTCAGGAACGACCGGGTAAAAATGAAAAAATTTTTAAGCTTATAAAATTCAGAACTATGACTTGGGAAAGAGATAAATACGGTAATATACTACCTGATGATGCGCGTTTGACAAAATATGGGAATTTTTTACGTAAAACAAGCCTTGCGAACTTCCGTAATTAATTAATATTTTTTTAGGCGATATGTCCTTTGTAGGCCCAAGACCGCTATTGGTACAGTATTTGCCTTTATATAATGAACGTCAAAAACATCGTCATGATGTACGTCCGGGACTTACCGGTTTGGCACTGGTGAAAGGGAGAAATAGAATCTCTTTTGAGGAAAGATTTGAATATGATTTAAATTATATCTATAATTTATCTCTTAAAAATGATGTATGTATTATTTATGAAACTGTAAAAACTGTATTGAAACGCCAAGGAGTAAATTCTGACACCTGTAAAACGATGGAAGTATTTAAGGGAACGAAGGAGTAAGTAATACGTTATGGAAAAATTAGTAATTGTTGGTGCAAGCGGACATGGAAAAGTGATTGCGGATATTGCCTTTAAACTTGGATACTCCGATATCGTTTTTTTGGATGATAATGACAGAGTCAAAAAATGTGGAGAATTTTCAGTTGTAGGTCGCTCAAATGATGCGTTTAAATATTATACTGCTGATTTTTTTGTCGCTATTGGTAATGCGAAAATAAGACAAAAAATACAATATGAACTAAATAACAAAGGCTTGAGCATAGTTTCTCTAATTCACCCGGCGGCAGTTATTGCGCCTAATGTAAAAATAGGTATTGGTACAGTAGTTATGGCGGGAGCAGTAATCAATCCGCATGTTGAAATTGGAGAGGGATGTATAATTAACACTTGTGCTTCGGTTGACCATGATAGTATACTCGGTGATTTTTCACATGTTTCGGTAGGCGCTCATGTTGCCGGTACGGTAAAAATAGGTGCTAGAGCTTGGATTGGTGCAGGTGCTACAATTAGTAATAATGTTAATATAGTATCTGATTGTATGGTGGGTGCAGGAGCTGTGGTTGTGAAGGATTTGTTAGAAACTGATACATATGTCGGTGTTCCAGCCAAAAAAATAAAAAAAGTCTCCCTTGTGTAAAGGGAGGCTT
>JAZOTR010000003.1:0-6481 GCA_045657745.1 Acutalibacteraceae bacterium | reverse complement strand
ATTTACAGAGTGAAACTTCAGACCTATGAGGAGGCGCGCCTCCTCATAGGTGAATACATCCATTTTTACAACAACGAACGCATACAACTAAAAACAAAACTGACAACACTTGAAAAGCAATGTCAGTATGTTGCTTGAAATTTAATATAACCTACCATAGGGGCTTTTTGTACTGTCTGCACAAATTGGGGCAGTTCAATTAATCTGTAAGGGATTTATTATGTCTAAAAATAATTGCTTTACAAAACCAAATTCAAGTGATATAATAATTTTAAACTAATATTGTATATTTTTTGCTAAAAAATCCAAATTATATATTTTTGTTTCAAGGATGTGAGCTGATGATACAAAACATAAGCGATTTTAGTATTGCTGAAATTACTGCAAATAAGGAGCTTAATTGCTTTTGCGAGCAATGGGAAATGGCGGTTGTAAAAAGCGGAAAGGCAACGGCTGTAAGTGGCGGTAAGGTGTATAATCTTGAAAGCGGAGAGGCGATTTTCTTTGCGCCTAACGAGTTTCATAATATTATTAAAAGTGAAGTTTCGGAATATATCCTTCTTTCTTTTAATGGTAACGGTGAACTATTAGAAAACTTAAAAGGCAAGGCGGTATATTTAAGCCAAGAAGAAATGTCGCTCATTGAAAATGCGATTAGCTTAACCGATAATGAATACAATACGCTTGGGTTGGCTCAAGGCTTTAAAATGTTAGAGCTATTTTTGTTGCTTTGCTGTGAAAAGGAAAGTATAAGTGACGACAATCACAAAAATTCAAAGCTTTTTACCTTAGCGGCGCAAATTTTGGGAGAAAATATAAAATCCAATATTTCGGTTAATGAATTGGCAGAAAGATTGGATATAAGCCTTTCTAATTTAAAAAGAGTTTTTATGAACCTTGCAGGTGTTGGAACACACGAATATTATACATTTTTAAAAATAGCTAAAGCTAAGGAATATTTAAAGCAGGGAATAAGCGTAACTGAAACTGCGTTTCTTACAGGCTTTGCAAATCAGGCATATTTTTCGGCGGCATTCAAAAGGGTTACTGAAAAAACGCCAAAGGAATATGTAATAGGTAAAAAGCAAAAGACCGATACTACGCCAAAACCCCAAAAAGTGTCAAAGAAAAAGGCAGATATGCCGAGTTATTTGTTGTAATAATAAATCAAACGGACAACCGAAAGGTTGTCCGTTTTTATATGTTTTATACTGTTTTAAAATAAAATATATAAAATAAGTACTATTTGCGATTTTATGAAAGGCTTATTTCGAAATTCAAACCTCTTTAAAAGCCTCGGGGCAAAGACCTTGGTTTATAAAATCGTCGTTACGAATCATATTTCCGCCAAAGCCTGCGGCACGCATAAATTTCCATTTTGGCTCAATGTCACAGGAAATGCTGCCGATATCCTTTCCCATATCCTTTAAAATTTTACCATCGGGAGCTACAATCATAGAACAACCGCCCTTCTCGTCACTTTCCATAGAGCAAGAGGATTTAGCAACGAAGCAATTGCAACGAAAGGCTATCATTTTAGTTTGCGCGCGAATAATATCGGTAGTTTCGCCGCGTTGGTAACCGGGTATTAGTATAATGTCAGGTTTTTTTGCGGCCAAGTATTCAATCTGTTCGTTAAAGTAAACATCGTAACAGGTTAAAAAGCCAAAGCGAATACCGTCAAGCTCGCAAATGCAAGTACCGTCGCCACGCTCTACCCCTAGTGAAACCTCGCTAGGCGGGAGATGAATTTTATCGTAAATAAATGCAATATTTCCGTTTTTATCAAATAAATAAGTGCTGTTTTTAATTTTGCCATTTCGTTCTTCTAAAACATTTATAGCAACATAAGCGGCTTTTTCTTTTGCTACGAAGGAAGCCTTTTTAAGCATACTTTTGGCTCTTGGCATAGCCGCTTTTTCACTTTCGGCATCCGAGATACCGCCTGCGTTTGAGTATTCGGGCAAAAGGATTAATGAATTTTCCTCAGCTTTTTCAAGCTCACCTATTAAAAAATTTGCGATTTTTTCGTCAGGCTCTTTACCCATAAAGTATGAGGGCTGTGTAACGGATATTTTCATAAAAGCACCTTATTATATTTCTGCAAATAAATTTTAAAGAACAATTGAATCGATTTCCAAAAGCTCACTTTTGGAAAAATCGATATTATCGGTCATTTTAAGGTTTTCGAGTATCTGACTAGGCTTAGAAGCACCTATTAAAACGCTCGTAATTCCTTTGCGACGGTAAACCCAAGCGAGTGCCATTTGAGCAAGAGTTTGGCCTCTGCGAGCAGCTATTTCATTAAGCTTTTCAATTTTTGCAATCATTTCGGGGGAAATAGCACCCTCGTTTAAAAATCTACCGTCGGTTTTTACACGGCTATCCTCGGGAATACCGCGTAAATATCTGTTAGTAAGAAGTCCTTGCGCTAAGGGGCTGAAAATTATCGTTCCCTTTTGGTAGGAAATTGCGCTGTCAAGAATACCGTTTTTCTCAATCGTTCTGTCAAGAATGGAGTATTTGTTTTGGTTTATTACGAATGGGCAGTGAAGCTCGTTTAAAATATCTGCCGCTTTTTTCATTGTTTCGCCATCATAGTTCGAAAGTCCTGCATATAAAGCTTTACCGCTTTTTACAATCCTGTCAAGCGCCCACATAGTTTCATAAAGCGGAGTTTCGGGGTCCATTCTGTGATGATAAAAGATATCAACATAATCAAGATTTAATCTTTTAAGGCTTTGGTCAATACTTGCAGATAAATATTTTTTACTGCCGTGGTCGCCGTAGGGACCGGGCCACATGTAATAACCTGCTTTTGTGCTTATAATCATTTCGTCGCGGTAATGCTTCATATCGCTATGAAGTATTTTTCCGAAATTAATTTCAGCACTACCCGGTTTAGGGCCGTAGTTATTGGCAATGTCCAAATGTGTGATTCCGTTATCAAAGGCAGTAAAACACATTTGGCGCATATTTTCAAAATCGGCATTATCGCCGAAATTATGCCAAAGCCCTAACGAAACGGCAGGGAGCTTAAGTCCGCTATCTCCGCAGTTTCGGTATGGGGTGTTTTCATATCTTTTTTCGTTTGCGGTGTATTCCATAGTTTTGCTCCTTGAATTTTAAAATTAAGCATAATTACCATATTAAAAGATAAATACAACGCTTTATTAACAGTGTTTAAACGGTAGATTCTTTGATTTTTCTTTTGTTTTCATACATAGCGTTGTCAGCACGCTTAAACACATCATTAAACTGTGAATCGTGGTTAGGTTCAAATCTTGCAAAGCCTCTTGCAAGGCTGATATGAGAGTTGCTGTTTTCTTCTATGAATGTATGTTCACAAGTAGTATCTAATTGTATAAATAGTTCTTTGAAATTTTCTAAATCTCTGTTTTGGAGAACTGCTAAAAACTCATCTCCGCCAATTCTAAATACGGGGCTTCTTTTAAAAACATCTGAAATTACTTTTGCGGCAGTTGCTATAAGCTTATCGCCTACTTCATGTCCGTATGTATCATTAGTTATCTTAAGCTGATTTAAGTCAAAGACAACAACGCCGAAATCTATGTTTTTGGTTTTAATTTCTTTGTCAATCTTTGATACCCAACTTTTATATGATGTGGCATTTCTCAAACCTGTAAGGCTATCGCGATTAGCAGAATAGTGCAATTTCTTTTCGCGCTCGTGTAAATTAGTTGTCATATTTTTGAAAGCCGTATTTAAAAGTTCTATTTCGGAAATGTTGCTATGAGCAAATTCTACATTGTAATCCCCGTTTGAGAGCTTTATAGAAGCATCGGCGATTTTTTTGAGCGGTGCAACGATTTTACCAACAACAAATATAGCTACAATCGTAAAAAATGCAGAAAGCGCTAATACGGCGAACAAAATTTTAAAGCTGATTTCATACCTGATTTGCCGAATATCATCATAGTTTGCGTAAAGGACAAGGTTCATTTCGTTTGATAGCTCTTTAGATACACGAAGATATTTATTTGAATTTTCCTTTGTAACCGGCTCAAATTTGCTGTCATTACTATGGATTACGGTTTCATCAATTTCCAAGTGTGCAAAACCGTTTTCGTATATTTCAATTTCGTGTACTCGCTTTGTTAAGACGGTGTAATCAAAATCCATTCCGACAACACCAATAAAATGTTCTTTGTAGTACAACGGCATTACATACGAAATCATATAAATATTGTTGTTTTGGTTGTAGTAGGGTAACATCCAAACAGGTTTGCCTGCATCATAAGGCTGCCAAAACCAACCAACATGTTCAGTGTCGTTTTTTTCATAAAGTGAGATATCGGTTAGCTCAAAAGGAATATATTCATCGTTTTCTTTTGTTTTGCTATAGAATAAACCTGTTTTACTGTTGGAAATTGCGGGGTCAAAGCGAAAATAATATGCAACTGCGCCACTTGCATGCTTAGCAACATCGGCAAACATTTTGTCGGTATTTGCAATGACTTTTTCCTGAAAAATGTGGTCCTCTACTATGGTTCCTTCAACGAAAAAGTCCATTATGTAGCTTTCCATAACCTTTACAGATTTTTCCATAGAGTCAAAAATATTGTTAATTTGTGTGCCTTCGTTTTCGCAAGTAACCATAACAAAATTTTCGGATTCTTTTTGTATGTATTTGTCTACCTCATAAATACTAATACCGCCAATAAAAACTGTTATTGCAAGCATTGCGAAAATGATTGTCGTCAAAATTTGGAATCTTATAGGAAGTGTTTTATTCGATTTTGGTTTCTTTTCCTTCAATAAACTCTTTTTATCCATTACACATTCTCCGTTACCTTATAAGGGATAATAAATTACCGACTTTTTCCTATTAATTATATCACAGAAAAAATGCTAATACAATAGAAAAACAGACTTGAAATAAATTATTTATGCGTCAGGGTGGTCGTTGGTTCAAGTATAGCCTTAGCAACCAATTTGAGGTTGGAGCACACATTAATTTAATATAATTCTTTCCTTTTCTTTCGTCTGACACGATTGATATGTCTTTCAAAATCACCGTTATTAATCAGTTCCGCAAGGAGATACTGCATAAAAGCAGAAACTGTACAGGAATAAAAGCCTAATTTATCATTAAATACTTTTACAAGATGCTTTGGAATTACCATATATCCGATACGAAGCGAGGGGGAGATGGTTTTTGAAAATGTGTTCAGATATATGATATTATCATTATGAGAAAGAGAAAACAATGTTTCCATAGGTTTAGTAGACACCGAAAACTCGGATTCATAATCGTCTTCAATAATGTAACGATCCCCTTCCTCAGACCAACGGATATATTCGTGCCGTTTGTATGCAGTTGCGGTAACACCGCTGGGATAACTACGGTATGGAGTTGTATGTAACACAGTGGCTTTTGTGGATGCAAGAGCATTACTGTCTATACCCGAGTTTGTAAGCGGAAGCGAGCAATATGATAACTCACTTGCTTTATAAACCTGCTCTATTTTTTTATAGGACGGTAGTTCTATGGCATAGGTACGGCATCTACCGAGCAATTCAATAATTAGTCTATAGAGATATTCCGAACCCGAACCGATAATAATCTGCTCTGTTTCAACTTGAATGCCTCGGTTTCGTGCAAGGTAATACCGAATCGCTTCTCGCAATTCTACACACCCGCAGTTGGGTGATTTTTCAAGCAAAAAATCACCGCGCTCGGCAAGCACCTTTCGCATCGTTTTGCTGATAACAGAAAAAGGAAAATCGGGATAGGCGTGTTCTGTATGGGGCAAGGTATGCGTTATGCTATGCTCTTTTGCAACAGCAAACCCATCGTTTTTGCGGAATATAACTACAAATCCGCTTCGTTCTCTGCCTTCTATATATCCTTCTTCGCAAAGTAACCCATAGGCGTGTTCAACGGTAATAGTGCTTACGCCCGTTTCTGCAGCAAGACAACGTTTTGAGGGTAGTTTGGTGTTATACGGATAGTTTTCAGCAATAATATCATTCCGTATTTGTTTATAGAGTTGTAAATATATGGGACGGTTTTCTTTATCAATTGTATATTTCATCTGGCTATATAAAATACTCCTTATTTGGCAATTGTTATATGTTCAGTTTAAGTATATATTATTTTTAATAATCTGTAAAGGAAATTGATGAAAATGAAAACAAAGAAAATTGTTATTTCGGCGCTTATTGCCGCATTGACCTGTGTTGCAACAATGATTATAAAAATACCTTCACCACTTAAAGGATATTTAAATTTGGGAGATTGTGTTGTATTGCTTGCTGGGTGGACACTTTCGCCTGTATACGGTTTCTTTGCGGCAGGTATAGGTTCTGCTCTTGCGGATATCTTTTCGGGTTATGCGACTTATGCACCCATAACCTTTGTTATTAAAGGGTTAATGTCGCTTATTGCTTTTTATGGTTTTAAGCTTCTTTACAAAAAGCTGCCTGACTTTCCTTCTAGAATTATAAGCGGCATTGC
>JAZOTR010000002.1:0-16162 GCA_045657745.1 Acutalibacteraceae bacterium | reverse complement strand
AAAAGTAGTTGCATACCAAGGCAAATACCCATAATTTTTTTACCTTTTTTAGCAGCTTTAATTAAAACCTTATCAAGTCCGCTATCACGCAGTTTTTTTGCGGCGTCGGCAAATGCACCAACACCCGGTAATATTATTTTATCGGCTTTTTCTATTATATCTTTATCGGAGGTGACTACAATATCTGCTCCAATTTTTTTAAAGGAAGATGATAATGAAAATAAATTACCAACACCGTAATCAATAATTGCTATCATTAGATAATACCTTTCGTTGAGGGGATTTCGTCTTTGAGTTCAGGGTCGATTTTTACTGCTTTTCTTAAAGAACGGGCAAC
Organism: Acutalibacteraceae bacterium; assembly: GCA_045657745.1. GTDB lineage: Bacteria > Bacillota > Clostridia > Oscillospirales > Acutalibacteraceae > UBA737. The sequence continues at coordinate 15,825 of JAZOTR010000002.1, read as the reverse complement.
CGATTTAAAGGAACCTTCAATTATGTGATGAGAATTGCCGCCGTCAATCATAACAATATGCAAGGAAAGTCCTGCTTGACGGGCAAAAGCGTCCCAAAACTCTTTGCAAAGCTCGGTATCAAAATCGCCCACCTTTTCGGTTGGCATTTGCATATTATAGTAGCATTGTCCTCTACCCGAAATATCAACCGCAGAAAGTATCAGCGCTTCATCCATAGGAAGAATAATATCGCCATAACGGCAAATACCCTTTTTATCGCCTATAGCGTTTTTAAAGGCGTCACCTAAGCAAATAGCAATATCTTCGGTTGTGTGATGATAGTCAACTTCAACATCGCCAACACATTTTACGTTTAAATCAAATCTCGCGTGCTTTGCGAAAAGGGTTAACATGTGGTCTAAAAAACCGCAACCCGAATTTATTACGCTATCACCTTTTCCATCAAGATTTATTGATAAATCAATGTCGGTTTCTTTGGTTGTTCTTTTAATTTGAGCGTTTCTCATAAAGAATTTTCTCCTAAAATTTCTTTTAAAGTATTAATAAATACTTGCATTTGTTCTTTTGTGCCAATTGTAATTCTTATATAATCCTTAATTCGTTCTTTACCAAAATGTCTTATTAAAATACCGCGGCTTTTAAGGGTTAAATATAACTTTTCTCCGTCAATTTTATCCGACTTTGCAAAAACAAAATTTGCTTTTGAGGGTAAAACGGAAAAGCCTAATTTTACAAGCTCATTTTCTGTCCATTCGCGGTTTTCAATAATAGTTTTACAGTTATCCATATAGTACTTATTATCGTTAAGCGCGGCAACACCTGCCCACTCGGTCAAACGGTTTACATTATAAGGATTAGTAGAATATTTAATGGTATTAAGGTCAGCAATAAGGTCTTTATTACCTATGCCAAAGCCAAGTCTTGCGCCCGCCATAGAGCGAGATTTTGAAAAGGTTTGTGTTACAAGCAAATTATCGTATTTATCAATGAGTGATACGGCACTAACTCCTCCGAAATCTATGTATGCTTCATCGATAATTACTACATTACGGGGATTACTTTCAACAATTTTTTCAATATCGCTAAGCGATAAAATAAGACCTGTTGGTGCGTTTGGATTTGCAATAACAATTGTCTTGTTTATGCCGATATAATCGTTAATATCAATCTTAAAATCGTCCTTTAAGGGTATTTCCTCGTACGGTATATTATTCAGCTGTGCGAAAACGGGATAAAAACCGTAGGTTATATCAGGAAATGCTATCGATGTTTCGCTATCGCAAAAAGCCATAAAAGCAAAATTAAGCACTTCATCCGAGCCGTTTGTTACAATTACTTGCTCAGGGGTTACCGAATAAATTTCCGCTAATTTTTTGCGTAAATTTATGCTTTCGGGGTCTGAATATAACTGCAATTTTTCGCATTCTGTCTTTAATGCTTTTTCAACCGACGGCGAAACTTTAAAAGGCGATTCATTTGTATTAAGTTTTAAATACTGAATATCCTTCGGTTGCTCACCGGGTGTATACGGTGTTAAAGCAGAATATTTTTTTGAAAAGAATTTACTCATTTTTAGTCCTCAAAACGAATTACTGCGCTTTTAGCGTGCGCGTCAAGACCTTCCTTGTTTGCAAAGTATTCTATTTTCTTTGCAACGCTGAAAAGTGCATCTTTTGTATAGTATGTAAACTGTGATTTTTTAACAAAATCGTCTACCGAAAGCGGTGAAGAAAATCTTGCGGTACCGCTTGTTGGTAATGTGTGATTAGGTCCTGCAAAATAGTCGCCCAAAGCTTCGGGACAATATTTGCCCATAAATATTGAACCTGCGTGTTTGATTTTATCAAGATAATCGAAAGGATTATCCACACAAAGCTCAAGGTGTTCGGGGGCGATTTCGTTTGCAATATCAATAGCTTTCATTAAATCGTTTTCTGCTACAATAATTTTACCATTATTGTCAATAGAAGCACGTGCAATTTCGTTACGTTCAAGTTTTGGTATTTGTATTTCTAATTCATCGCTTACCTTTTGCGCGAACTCTAATGAATCGGTAACCAAAACGGCGCTTGCCATTTTATCATGCTCTGCTTGTGAAAGCAAATCTGCCGCAACGTATTTTGCGTTTGCAGTAGAATCTGCTACAACAAGTATTTCACTTGGTCCCGCTATCATATCAATAGAAACCTTACCGAATACCTGTTTTTTAGCCTCAGCAACAAATGCGTTACCGGGACCTACAATTTTATCAACCTTTGGTATAGACTGCGTACCGTAAGCCAAAGCTGCTACCGCTTGCGCACCGCCAACTTTAAAAATACGGTCTACACCAGCAATTTTTGCGGCGGCAAGTATTACAGGATTAACCTTTCCACTTGGCATTGGCGGTGTTACCATAACAATTTCGCTGCAACCCGCAATCTTAGCAGGAATACTGTCCATAAGAACGGTTGAAGGATATGCCGCAGTACCGCCAGGTACATAAAGGCCAACCTTTTCAATAGGTGTTACCTTTTGGCCTATTACAACACCGTCTTTTTCGTTAATAACAAAGCTGTTTCTAACCTGTTTCTGATGAAAGTCGCGTATATTCTCTGCCGCTTCCTTTAAAATTTCGATAAACTCATTATCAACCGTTTCAAAGGCTTCGTTTATTTCTTCTTCACTTACTTCAAGTGTTGTAAGATTTGCTTTATCGAATTTTAAGCAGTATTCAAAAAGCGCTTTATCGCCGTTTTTAATTACATTTTTAATAATATCGGTTACAATGTCCTCAACATTTGAAGCAATATTATCTCTTGCAAAGATTTCGTCCGATGAAACCTCGTTATAATTTAAAATTTTAATCATTATTCTCTACCTGATTCTTAATGGAATTAACAATATCTTCAATCTGTGCATTCTTAAAATTAAAGGATGATTTATTGGAAATTAGTCTTGCGCTTATTGGTAAAAATTTAGTAAGAACCGAAAGGTTATTTTCCTTTAAAGTAGTACCTGTTTCAACAATATCTACAATAACATCCGAAAGGGATAAAATCGGCGCAATTTCAATAGAGCCGTTAAGCTTTATAATATCAATTTCTCTGCCGAGTTTTGAATAATAATCTGCGGCAATTTTGGTAAATTTAGTAGCAACGCGTAGGGTTTTTTCGCCGTCGTCATGAAAATCGTTTGGGGCGGCAACCGCCATATCGCATTTGCCTAAATTAAGATCTAAAAGCTCGTAAACATCGGGCGAATATTCAAGTAAAATGTCCTTACCTGCCACACCAATGTCTGCAGCGCCTCTTTCAACATAAATAGCAACATCACTTGGTTTTACCCAAAAATAACGGATTTGCTTTTCTTTGTTTTCGAAAATTAATTTACGGTTATTTTCTTTAATTGAAGGGCATTCATAGCCTGCGGATTCAAACATTGCATATACCTTTTCGCCAAGCCTTCCCTTTGGCAAAGCAACATTAAGCATTATACCCTTCCTTTCTTAAATCAATAATTTCTTTATAGCGAAGTTTTTGCGGAATGCATTTTTGCGCTGTTACTGTCTTGCCTGATTTAATAAGGCTATCAACCGTTTTGGCAATTTCAAAATTACTGCAGTTTTCGTCATAAATAAGTAAAACTTCAACATCGTAATCGTTTTTTTCTTTTGGTAGTTGCTCTAATAAATCAAGATACAAAGCAAAACCGACTGCACCCGATTTTCTGTTCATTTTCTTCATTAAATTGTCATACTGACCGCCTGCTAAAATACCGTCGCAAATGCCGTTAATAAAGCCTTTGAAAACAATTCCGTTGTAATAATTCATATCATTAACAACTGAAAAATCAAAAACAATTTTTGAACTGAATGGCAAATTATCAAGCATTGAGGATAAAGTTTTTAATTCATTTAGTGTATCAGAAACTATATCACCGCAAAGATTTTCAAGCTGGGCTATGACTTTATTTCTTTCACCGTATACAGAAATAAAGTTGCAAATTAAAGCGGTTTTTTCATCGTTTATAGAAAATTCATTGCAAAGTCTTTTAAGGTCGTGAGCGTTTTTATTTGCAATTAAATTCATTGCCTTTGATTTAAAGGTTTTATTATCGCAAACAAAATCAAGCACCTGCGAGAGAATACCTAAATGCGAAATTTCTAAAATGAAATCCTCAGAAATTAACGAAAGGCTTTGGGATGCTAAAGAAACAGTTTCATAAATATCATATAAATCAATATCACCTATGCACTCAAGACCTGCTTGCATAATTTCTTTATATCTATGTGTATTTTCGGAAATTCGGTAAACATTTTCGTTATAAAAAACCTTTTGCTTTTCACCTTTTTGGTCCTCGCAATTCTTAATAATTGAAAGCGTAACATCAGGCTTTAAGGCTAAAAGCTTACCGTTTGTATCGTTAAAGGTGATAATTCTGTCACTAATCAAAAAGTCCTTATTTCTTATGTAAAATTCGTATTCCTCGAATTTAGACATTTTAAAAGGCTTATAACCATATTTTTTATAAAGGCTTCTTAAAGCAAAAATTGCCTTTTCTTCGCTTTTTAAAATTTTACTGTCTATCATTATTTTACTCCGTTTAATCTATCTATAACAGTTTTATATCCGCCGGTGCCATATTCGCAGCATTTACTAACACGGCTTATTGTGGCAGAACTTGCGCCCGTTGCAGTTGCAATTTTAGTATAACTAACACCGTCTTTAAGCATTCTTGCAACATCAAGTCTTTGTGAAATATCAAGCACCTCTTTAATTGTGCAAATATCATCCAAAAAAGCATAACATTCATCAATATTTTCAAGTGAAAGCAGTGCCTTGCAAAGTTCGTCTGTGCTTTTATTATGCCAATTACTCATAATTTTCTCCTTTTAAAAACACTTTACTTAACTAATGTAATGAATTATACTACCTATGCATAAATTTGTCAATACTTATATTGGAATTTATAAAAAAATACTTCCGTTTTTGCGGAAGTATTTTTTAAAATTAATGTTTGTGCTTAATTAGTCCAATAGCCTTTGAAATTTCCATAACAAATAGCGGAATAATTACAAGTCCTAATGCGATTAAATACATACCTAAAGGTAATAATGCGATATTAAATGCAATTCTAATAGGTGTAAATAATACTATTAAAACAAGTGCAAATGATGCAAGTGCTGCAAGGTTAAGGTTTTTATTTGTAAAGAAACCAATTTTAAATAGCGAATGTTCGCTTCGCATATTAAATACCTGAACAACCTGTGAAAGAGCTAAAACAATAAATGCCATTGTCTGCCCTGCTTCAATTGTACCAACAACGGTTTTGCCGTAGAAGTAAGCGAACAAAGAAAGCGCGGCAAACATAACGCCCTGTAAAATTACTCTTATACCAAAGCCGTGAGCAAAAATACTTTCGTTTTTAGGCTTTGGCTTTCTGTCCATAACATCCTTTTCAACTGCTTCCATACCTAGTGCAATTGCAGGGAGTGAGTCGGTTACAAGGTTAATCCATAATAACTGCATAGATAAAAGTGGAGTTTCGTGCCATAAAAGCATAGCAACAAATACGGTAATAACTTCACCTATATTTGTACCAAGCAAGAAGCCTACAACCTTTTTAATGTTAGCATAAATGCCTCTACCCTCTCTTACGGCATCAACAATTGTTGCGAAGTTATCGTCTGTAAGTGTCATATCAGCGGCACCCTTAGCAACGTCAGTACCGGTAATACCCATAGCGCAACCAATGTCAGCAGCTTTAAGGGCGGGAGCATCGTTTACGCCGTCACCCGACATAGAAACAACCTGTTCTTTTGTTTGCCAAGCCTTTACAATACGGATTTTATTTTCAGGCGAAACACGAGCGTATACAGAGATTTTTTCAACCATACTGTCAAGCTCACGGTCTGTCATAGCATCAAGCTCGGCGCCTGTAATAGCCATATCACCATCGAGTAAAATTCCAAGTTCTTTTGCGATAGCTGATGCAGTTACAACGTGGTCGCCTGTAATCATTACAGGTTTAATACCTGCTCTGCGGCAAAGCGCTACCGCCTCTTTTGCTTCAGGACGCGGTGGGTCAATCATACCAACAAGACCCATAAAGGTAAGTCCGTTTTCAAGCTCATCACTTGTTGGGTTTTCGGGTACAGTATCAATTACCTTATATCCAACAGCTAAAACTCGTAAAGCATTACGGCTCATTTCTTCGGTAACACGCTTACCTTCTTCTAAATTACCCGAAATACATCTTTGCGCCATCATATCAAAAGCGCCTTTTACAATAACAACATTTTTACCGTCGATTTTGTTAACGGTTGTCATTAACTTTCTATCTGAATCAAAAGGAATTCCTGCAAGACGAGGATATTTTTGATTGATTTCGTCTTTAGGCATACCTGCCTTATGCGCCGCATAAATAATTGCAGTCTCGGTCGGGTCGCCTATGTGTTCTTCTTTTTCGCCGCCGAAAATTACCGAGCCATCACAGCATAATGCGGCATACTGTAATAATAAATCAACATCAGCATTGTTTTTGTAAGGTATGTCGCAAAGCTCCTTACCATCTACATACGCTTTAGTAAGTGTCATACGGTTTTGGGTTAATGTACCTGTTTTATCGGAACATATAACCGATGCGCTACCAAGTGTTTCAACTGCGGGTAAACGGCGGATAAGAGCATTTCTCTTAACCATACGCTGTACACCAATTGAAAGAACAATAGTAACAATTGCAGGTAAGCCTTCAGGTATTGCGGAAACCGCAAGAGAAACCGAAGTCATAAATATTTCAAGCGCGGGAATATTGTTAAGAACACCGATTATAAAAATTACACCGCAAGCCGCTAAAGCAACAATACCTAAATATTTACCAAGTTGAGCAAGCTTTTGCTGTAACGGTGTTTGGGTTTCGGTTTCATTATCTAAAAGGTTTGCAATTTTACCCATTTCAGTATCCATACCTGTTGCGGTTACAACTGCAATTGCAGTACCGTAGGTAATTGTACAACCAGAAAATACCATATTTGTTCTATCGCCTATCGGTGCATTTTCTTGAACCTCTAGACTTGCATCCTTTTCGCTTGGAACCGATTCGCCCGTAAGCGCAGATTCTTCGGACTTAAGGCTAACACTGTGCAAAAGTCTTGCATCTGCAGGAACAAAATCTCCTGCTTCGAGCTTAATAATGTCACCAGGAACAAGCTCGGCGGCATCAATTACTGTCTCCTTGCCGTCACGGATAACACGAGCATGGGGTGCAGACATATTTTTCAAAGCGTCTAACGCCTTTTCTGCCTTGCTTTCCTGCATAACGCCCATTATTGCATTCAGTACAACAATTAAAAGAATAAGTAACGGTTCAAAAAATTCTTTTGGATTACCTTCTATACAAGCTATAACAAAGGATACAGCCGCCGCAACCAAAAGAATTAAAATCATAACGTCCTTAAATTGCTCTGCAAAGCGCTGTAGGGTTGTTTTCTTCTTTTTCTCGTTAAGCTTGTTGTAACCGAATTTTTCTCTTAATTCGGTTATTTGCTTTTGTGACAGACCGTTTTTTTCATCAGTCATTAGTGTTTCTAATACCTTTTCTTTTGATAAATTATGAAATAACAATTTATTTTCCTCCAAAATTAACCTTGTTTCATTTCGTGAACGTCAAATTTAATTTGCTTATCATTTTCAATATAATCGAGAACTTTTATTGGGTCATTTTCGTATCCGTAAAGTTGTTTACAATTATCTTTAATAAATTTTTCGCTTATTGAAAAATCAAGAAATTCTTCAAGTTTTTTATAATATCCGTCAATATCATATATTACAATTGGCTTCGTATGTCTTCCAAGTTGTTTTAAGGTTAAAACCTCAAAAAATTCTTCAAATGTACCAATTCCACCGGGTACAATTATAAATGCGTCAGCCAAATCTTCCATTTTAGCCTTTCTTTGCGCCATTGTTTCGGTATAGATTAATTGGTCGCACTTATCGTAAATCGCTTCAATAGTTTCGTCGCGGAAGAATGACGGGATTATACCGTAAATCTTGCCGTTTTGACGTCTAACTCCTCTTGCGGCGGCGCCCATTAATCCGTTACCCCCTGCGCCAAAAACCAATTCGTGCCCGCGTTTAGCCATTAATTCGCCTAATTCTTCAACTAACTTAATATATTTTTCGTTAATTTCATAGCTTGCAGCACCAAATACACATATTTTCATAAAATTACTCCTTTCATAAATAGTATAATAAAAAATTTTATAAAAATAACCCCAAGTATAACTTTTGCTATACTTGGGGTGAAAATATTTAATATTCAGACACCATGCATAGCCAATGTTATACATGAGTCTCGCAATTTAAAACAAGCCAGACTAAAAGTCAGGAATGTTGACTTGTTACGTAAGGAACGCTTGCTACTCCCTCATTGGTATTATATTACCATATATTTCTAAAAAATTCAAGTGGTAGTTTGAAAATTTTTCCTAACACGTGTGTGTCAATATAGGACCAACAATATTTTAACATTATAAAAACACCCGTCCTGAAAAATCAGGTCGGGTGTTACAAATTTAAACGCAAGAAAAGCTTTTATATGTTTTCCTTTAATAACAGTCCCAAGTATAAAGAATATCGGAAAAATCGCATTTTTCCAATTTTTCAGACGGAATAAAGAATTGCATCACACCTGAATCGCCAAACATTATCTCATCATCGCCGTCAACGCTTTCACTCGCAAGCTGGAAGAGCAAGGTATCATACTTTTTAAATGTTTCAAAACGAGGGTCGTACTGTGTAAAGGAAGGATAGCCTAAAATTTTGTGCTCAAACGAATTAATTTGTTCTTCAAAAATAGCTAAATCTTCTTCCGCAACTTCAATATCCAATTTTTTAAGCAATTTTTCAAAGTTTTTTTCAAACCTATAATCAGATAACGTCATACCCTCATAAACTTGGGCAAAGGATAAATACCTGCTGCGAAGAATTGGAAAATTATCGTTAACTTCATTTGAAGGTATTGTTATATAATTTTCTTCATTTTCATCAAACAAAACCCTAAAATTGTTTTGTTTATTTAAATTCAAATTATCAAAATCGGCGCCGTAATATTCGTCGGGTGTAATATAAAATCTTAAAACCCCTTTTTGGGGCATAATAGTGTTTTTCGGCAATTCCGAACAAAATATCGCTGCTAACAATCTCATTTCTTCCCCACTTTTAGAAACGGGCGGTTTTTCATTTATATTACCACCGATAATACTTTTACTCTTCTCATCACTAAGCATTACGGCAATTGTTTGCTTTAAGGTGAATTCTCGCCACTTATTTAAAAGTAAGGCAATTCTTTCCTTTTGTTTTTTGTGTTCTTCGTAACTATCTCTATAACGTTCTATTGCAGAAATGATTTTTTGTCTGTCTGCACCCGACTTAACCGCCATATTAATGAATTCTTCGGACTTTTCATCGTTTTCTAAAGCATAAGCGACAGCAAGAGCTTTTATTGCCTGAACTAAATCAGGTTTCAACTCAAAAGCCTTATGTGCATTAATTTTTGATTTTTCTAAATCAAATAATTTCAAATATGCAGATGCTAATATTGCATACGCATAAGGGTCGCGCCAAGCGTTAACTGCCGTAGTAGCATAGTTAATTGCGCCTTCGTAATCTTTCTTGGATGCATAAATTGCAGCCAAGTTACGAAGCGCAGTAAGATTTAAGGGATTTTCTTGCAAAACAAAATTATAGGTCTGTATTGCTTGGTCAACACTGTCAATTTCCTCACATGTCATAGCTAAAATAAGTTCGATTGCTTGGTTATCATGCGAATTTTCTACTTTTTTATAGAGTTTATTAAGTGTATTAATACATTTTAAATAATTTATATAATTGCCCTTACTGTAATATTTTATTGCTTTTAGTAATTTAATTTTATTTTTTTTATCGTATTTAAACGCAAAACCGATTTCATCCGAATAATCCTTTTCAATAGCGGAAAATTCATTATTTTTACTTATAGAAAATTTAACGTAAAAAATTATTATTGATGCACACAGTAATATGAATCGAAAAATGTTTTGCTGGTAAGAATTTTGAAAAACAAATATGTCAAGCAAATATACACCAACAGCAACTGCTAGTGTAATTATTGCCAATATTAAATGTTTTGGTATATATAATTTTTCTTGTTTTTTAGTATGTATAACAGTTAAATCACCATCAACAAACCCAACCGCTACACACTTTTTAGACTCGAAAACGTTAGCATATTTACCATTTTTAAGATATTCATTTAATGCTAACACAACTTTATATTTAACAAATTCAAATGTTGAACGTGGAAGTTCAGCCCAAACAAAAGGCTTATCGTGTGTACCGAAATCGAACACTTCACTACATGCCCAATCATCATTATTTTTGTCATAATTATCGGCTGCTATTAATTCCAAACGCCAGTCGCAATTTTCACATTCATATATATTAAAACAAAGCGCAACAGCATTTTCAGGCATTACGTTTTTTAAAGCCTCATCTAACCACGCAAAAAGTTTTAATTTAAACTCATAGTATGTATCTCTTTTCAATTCTATCACCCCAAACGTTTAACAAATTATAACATAAACGCATATTCATTGCAATATTTAAAGAATAAAAAAACAAGGCAAAACCAATATGATTTTGCCTTAATTTTCTTTTATGACGCTTCTTTTAATTGTTCTTCTGCTACACTTTGAGCAGTCTCCAACATGTTTTCAGCAAATATGGCGTATCCCTTGGTTGGGTCATCGACTAATACATGCGTAACAGCTGCAATCAGCTTACCGTTTTGCAAAATTGGGCTGCCCGACATACCTTGCACTATACCGCCTGTTGCCTCAATCAAGCGTTTATCTGTTACAGTTATAAGCATATTTTGAGTTTTTGAATGGTAATTGGAGTTACGGACTTTAATATTACAAGAATATACTTGCGGCGGGTTATTATCTATTGTACATAATATCTCCGCGTTTCCATCCTTAACCTCTTGCTTTAATGCTATTTCGGTTAATTTTTCAAATTTAAGGTTTCCTTTTAAAAGCGAATATACTCCTATTTCGCAATTTAGATTAATATCGCCCAAGGTCTTATAATTTAGTTTACCTGTCAACTTGCCGGGGCTACCTACCTGACCTTTTTCTATTGATAAAATTTCGGCGGTCACAATTTCACCGGAATTAAGCTTTAAAAGGTCGCCTGTATCGTTATCACAAATACCGTGTCCTAAACCACACAACACATTGTTTGAAGGACTGTAAAAAGTAAGCGTGCCAACTCCTGCTGAGCTATCTTTTACCCAAATGCCGATTTTATAATTATTGGTATCGGTTGATTTTACAGGGGTAATATTTATATAAATTTTAGTTTCCTCACGCATTATTTCAAACTTTAATCTTTTACCGCCGCTATTTTCAACAATACTAACTAAATCTTCGTTTGTGTAAACTTTTATGCCATCAACTGATACTATATAGTCGCCTTGCTTTAAACCTGCTTTTTGGGCGGGGTTTTCACTACCGTTTTCGGTTGCAACCTCACTAATTTCGGTAATTAAAACACCTTTAGTATAAATTTTCATACCAAAAGGCGTACCAAGTACGGCGACGTGCAATTCGTCAACTACCTCTACCGAAACCTTTGAAACAGGTATTAAACCAAAGGCCTTTAAATCTACCGAAAATTCCTCACCTATTTGTTTGCTTGCGCTTACTTGTGAAAGCTTAACACCATTATAAACAGCCGTAACAGGCAACGGTGAAGTTATATTTAATGACTCGCCTTTTTTAATTTTAAAATTGTTATTTATACTACCGTTAAGGTAAATGACTGCCGAAAAAATCAAAATACAGAAAATTACCAAAACAAAGAAAAAAATCTTTATTAAGCTTCTTGCAAATTTCAAAAAAAATCACTTCCTATACTATTTTGTACAGAAAGTGATTTTTTAATATTGACAAAATTTTATTTTAAACAGTACGGTGAATTGTTTTTAACAAGTATTGTTTCTTGACCGATAACCTCAATATCCACCCAAGGAATAACAATATCCTCATATTTACCTAAAAGCCCCATAAACTTTGGCTTTCCAAATATAATTACAGCTAAAAGCGCACCATTTGCAGTATCAAATTCAACATCTGAAACATAGCCCAAGATTTCGCCGCTTTTCACACAAACAACCTGCTTGTTGCGAAGGTCTGCGATTCTGCAAGTCATACAACACCACTCCAAAAGAAATATATGGAATTATATGCTTGAAATCTTCAAAAAATTAGTCTTCAAAAATTACATCAGAATCTTCTTCATCGGTTTCTTCGCCGTTTTCGGTATTTTCTTTCTTCTTAGGCTTGGTTTCTACCTCTAAACCTAAGCTACGGCGCTTTTCAATGTCTAAATCAGGATGCTCGGCATAATAAGGGTCAATTATAAACTTTTTAATTGCCGGGAAAGTGCAAAATTGAATTAAAAGCGCATTAAACGCAGGATATGTTAAAAGAAAGATTACGCCTTCAATCATTAAAGCTATTAACCAATAACCTTGCGCTAAGAATAAAATACCAACATTAATAGCAATAATTAAAAGGTTGACCAATATACAAAGTAAGTTGTATTTCATATTAATAAAAACAAATTTAAAGCTGTTTTTATACGCTTGCTTTAATGTAAAATCAAAGGTAATGATAAGTGTCCAAAGGAAGAAATTCATTACTGTAAATATAAAGAACATTGCAAATGTTATACCAAGACCAACAGTAGCAAATGTACCCTTGCTTGTATAATAAAACCAAGCTGCAAAGAAAATTAAAGCATATACAAATGTATTTACTATTCCCGCAATAAGTGATTGCTTGAAGTTCTTTTTAATTGTTTCAAAAAAGTCACTAAGACCAAAAGAATGCTTATCTCTTGCTGTGTTTCTTGCAACATTGGTTAAACCAACACTTGCAATACCGTTTGTAATTACCGGTAATGTAATTAATGAATAAACTAAATTTATAGGGATGAATTTCCAAATATTTCTGAAAAAGGTTTCAAAAAACACTATAAATGTTTTCTTTTTAGGTCCGTTTTTAGAAATTCCGGGACCTTCCTTTTCGTAATTAAATAAACCAAAAAAACCTGCCATTTTACACCGTATCCTTATTTTTTATTATTCTTATAAACAAATTTTTCGCCAATTGAAATTGACTTATAACCTAAAAAATATGATATTCCGCAAATAATCGGAACAATTGTAAGCATTAAGAAAATTATTAAAATTTGCCACCAAGCAAAAGCACCGAATTCAGTAACACCGTTTGCAACAATGTAAATAAAATCAAATAAATATGTATTAAGTAAGCCGTAAACTAACAACGGAAATGTTTTTGCAAAGCCTGATTTTAAAATTGTAAACACAAACAACAAAAGCACAGCCGGTATAGAAGCAACCGCGCCAACAATAAATCCTTTTTTTGTTTGCTCTTTTTGGCCCTTATACTTAACGGCGGTTTTATCTTTATCACCGAATTTCCACATTTCGCTATATATAATAGCAATCATCATTATTATACAAATCGAACCTGCGACTGCTTTTGTGGCAATATCCTCAGCTTTGGTGGGATTAGAGCGAAGTGACGGAGTGCTTAAAGTATAACCCTTTGCTTCGTATTCTGCTTTCTTTGTATCCTCACCGTCTTCATAATAATAATCATAAAGCTTAACCTGTTCTTCACTGCCTTCCATTGTTCCGTAAGCAGTGTAACCGATTTGCTCAGTAAAGGCAACAACAGAAATAACACTAAATGAAATTATTAGGAAGAACGACATAATGTTTACAATAAACATTAAATAAAAAACCTTTAAACTCTTTTTTAAAATATCTTTCATTTTTAACACCTGCGAACATAATATACAAAACATTATATTGTAAAATTAAAATAAATGCAAGAAAAATAACTTAATCTTGCATTTATTAATTGTTTATTCATAAAATCAAGAGCAACGAAACCCCAAGCAAAGCTAAAAAAGTAACTCCAATACATAGATAGGTAATAATTTTCTTGCGTTTATAATACTTTCTTAACGGTTTTTTATTAGTGGAATTATTGTAGCAATATGCAAATTCTGCGGCAGCCTTTTTCAAATGCTTTGCATTTAAGGTTCCGTATTCAGGAGTTACATAAAATACAATTTTTTCAAAAAATTTACTGCCTGTATTATTAACTTCAATAATTGTTTTACTAACACCTTTTACCATATTTTTACCCCTTTTACTGTATTTAGTAATAGGTTTAACAAATATTGGATAGTTTATTCAAGTTTACATAAAAATGTGGAAAAGTCGGTGGAAAAGTGGAAAAACTCGCATAAAATAAGGGTTTAGTAATTAACATTCGTGGAATTTCGACAGATTATGTAAAGTTATTCTTCGCTAAAACTTCTGCCATTTAAAAATGCAATAGTTCGTTCTACCGAATTTTTACTGTTACCCCAATCACCCTTTCCGCCTGAGGAACGGTAATCGTACATTGAATAATATTTTTTTAAATCGGAATGAAGCTCAGAAACATAATTTCCTGTAATTCTGCTTAAATTTTCATTAAAATCACTATTATATCTTTTAAGAATTTTTTTAGACGGTGAATTTAATAATAATTCATAATGCTTAAGACAAAACATAGACTGACCGTTAAACATTTCTCTGAATTCCCTATCATCCTCATAGCAACGGAAAATAGTATCAATCATACGGGAAAAGCCCCACTCGATTTTATCGCACACAAAGCACGAATCTGAAATTTTACGAGCATTATTTCCCTTTTTAGAAGTAGGATTAAAGAGCTTTTTATCAAAAATCTTTTTATTGATTTCAGCAACGTGGGATTCAAGCATTAAAGCTAATTGAAGCCTTCCGCGAGAATTTAGCATCATATCGAAATGTCTTTCACAAAATCCTAAACGGTTGGTTTCAATTCGAATATCAGGCTCCATCATAGCGGCACCCATTATGTATTCAATAATTCTCTTTTCAACAGTTTCCCTCATTCTGCAAATCGGACAACCGTCATTGACCTCAAAAACCTCACTAATTGGTATTGTACAAATATCTTGACGCATATAAAAAATTCCTTTTCATAATATTTCTTATTGCTATTATAACACAAAAAAAGTATAATGCAAATATCGGAGTGATAAAAATGAATTTAGAATTTAAAAACAGCAATGTTTACATAAAAGGAATTGAAGATTTTGACCTTCCGCATTCACTTGATTGCGGTCAGGCTTTTCGTTGGAAAACGGATGAAAACGGCCTTTGGAGCGGTGTTGCGTTTGGTAAGAAATTAACCCTTGAAAAGCTTGAAGACGGCACTGTTGTGCTTTATAACACAAATAAAGAAGATTATGAAAATATTTGGAAAGATTATTTCGATTTAGAACGCGATTACACGAAAATCATTGATGTTTTAAGTGAAAATGAAACACTTAAAAAGGCGTGTGAATACTCATTCGGTATACGAATTTTAAACCAAGAACCCTTTGAAACATTGTGTTCATTTATTATTTCTCAAAATAACAATATTAAGCGTATCAAGGGCATAATTGAAAGGCTTTGCGAAAATTTTGGCGAGAAAAAAGATGGTTATTATACCTTTCCTACCGCCGAAAAATTAGCAAATCTTACGCTCGATGATTTAGCGGTTTTGCGAAGCGGATTCAGAGCAAAATATTTGCTTGATGCCGCGCAAAAGGTGGCTAATAATGAAATTAATTTGAATTCATTAAAGGATATGCCGCTTGATGACGCAAGAAACGAGCTTATGAAAA
>JAZOTR010000001.1:0-5911 GCA_045657745.1 Acutalibacteraceae bacterium | reverse complement strand
AAGTACGTTGGCGAATACATCCGTCGTAAAGAAGGTAAAGCCGCTAAGGGTAGTAAGAAATAAAAAAGGAGTGTATAAACCATGGTTACAAAACCAAATAGCAATCAGGCTAGAATTAAGCGTCATATCCGCGTACGTTCTAAGATTAGCGGTACTGCTGCTTGTCCCCGCCTCGATGTATTCCGCTCCAACAGCAATATTTACGCCCAGCTTATCGACGATGTAAACGGCGTTACTCTCGCTGCAGCTGCTTCTAACGAAAAAGATTTCGATGCAAACGGCGGCAATAAAGAGGGTGCTCGCAAGGTTGGACAGTTAATTGCTAAGCGTGCCGCTGAAAAGGGCATCTCCGAGGTTGTTTTTGACCGCGGCGGATACATTTATCACGGCCGTGTCAAGGAGCTTGCCGAAGGAGCCCGCGAGGGCGGCCTCAAGTTCTAAGAAGGAGGAATACTTTTGGCTACAAATATTGACGCATCAACATTAGATTTAAAAGAGCGTGTAGTTTCCATTAACCGTGTTTCTAAAACCGTTAAGGGCGGTCGTATTATGAAATTCGCCGCTTTGGTTGTAGTAGGTGACGGTAACGGCATCGTAGGCTTCGGTCTTGGTAAAGCAGGCGAAGTTCCGGATGCTATCCGTAAGGGAATCGAAGACGCTAAGAAAAACCTTATTAAAGTTTCTTTAAAAGGTACAACAATTCCGCACGAGGTTATCGGTGAATTCGGCGCAGGCCGCGTTCTTATGAAGCCCGCTGCTCCCGGTACCGGTGTTATTGCCGGCGGTGCAGTTCGTGCAGTTGTTGAAATGGTGGGTATCAGCGATATCCGTACAAAAGCTTTACGTTCAAACAATCCTTGCAACGTAGTACGTGCAACCATTCAAGGTCTTGCATCACTTCGTAGCGCTGAACAAGTTGCGGCTATCCGTGGCAAGTCAGTTAAGGAAATCGTAGGTTAAGGAGGAGCAGCATTATGGCAACAAAGAAGGCTGCATGCCTCAAAGTAACACTCGTTAAGAGTACAATCGGTTCTAAAAAGGACCAAATCGCTACTGTAAACGCTCTCGGTCTTAAGAAGGTTGGCGACAGCTCTGTTCAACCTGACAATGCACAGACAAGAGGCAAAATCAATAAGGTTTGTCACCTTGTTGAAGCAGTAGAAGTAAAAGCGTAAGTTCGCTAAAAAGTCACTTTAGTGACAATACGGTTTTAACCCCGTGAATTAAGCAAGGAGGTGCGAACAATGAAAATGCATGAATTAGCTCCTGCTTTCGGCTCAACAAAAGAGTCAAAGCGTATAGGAAGAGGTCACGGTTCAGGCCAAGGCAAAACTGCAGGTAAAGGCCATAAGGGTCAAAAAGCACGTGCAGGCCGTGGGATCAGAGCAGGTTTTGAAGGCGGTCAAATGCCTTTACAAAGACGTGTTCCGAAGCGTGGTTTCAATAATATTTTTGCTGAAGAATGGACAGCAATCAATGTTGCCGCTCTCAACGTGTTCGAGGATGGTACTGTTGTAGACGCTGCTGCTTTAGCACAAAAGGGAATAATCAAAAAAGCAAATCTTCCAATTAAGGTTTTAGGAAACGGAAACCTTACTAAGAAATTAGAAGTTAAGCTTAATGCTTATTCTGCATCTGCTGCTGAAAAAATTAATGCTGCCGGCGGAAAGGCTGAGGTGATCTAATGTTAGAGACACTCCGAAATGCCTGGGTAATTAAAGAAATCCGTAATAAGATTTTCTTTACTATCTTTATTATTTTAATTTTCCGTGTTGGTTCGGTTGTACCTGTTCCGTATATCGATGTAGCTGCTTTAAAAGCTGCTATGGGAAGCGAAGCAGGTGGCGTAAACGAATTTTTCAGTTACCTGTCTATCTTGACAGGCGGCGGACTTGAGTACGGTGCAATCTTCGCTTTGTCGGTTACCCCGTACATTAACTCATCAATTATCATTCAACTTTTATGTGTTGCTATTCCCGCTTTGGAAAGACTTTCCAAGGAAGGCGAAGAAGGCCAGAAAAAGTTGGCTCAAATTACCCGTTTTGCTACCGTTGTGTTAGCATTAATTCAGGGTACAGCATACTTTATCTATCTTAAGAACAGCGGTTACTTAAGTGTTAAGGGCGGCGCAACTGTTTTTGCAGGTTTCGTTATTGTACTTGCATTTACCGCCGGTTCGGCACTTGTTATGTGGCTCGGTGAGCGTATCGACGAAAAGGGTATCGGCAACGGTATTTCAATGTTACTTTTCGCAGGTATTCTTTCCCGCGGTCCTCAAGCATTCCGCGCATTGTGGGCATATTTCTTTGAACTTAAGCAATATGTTGCAGTTATCGGCATAATACTCATCTTCTTAGTAGTTATTATGTTCGTTGTTTGGATGACCCACGCAGAACGCAGAATCCCTGTTCAGTATGCTAAGCGTGTTGTTGGTAACAAGATGTATGGCGGTCAAAACACCCATATTCCGATTAAGGTTAATATGTCCGGTGTAATGCCAATCATCTTCGCTTCATCAATTCTCATGCTTCCTACCATAATTCTTTCATTCACCAAGAATACAACTACATCATGGTATAAATTCCTTTCACTTTTCAGTGTACAAGGTGTTTTCTACGCAGTAGTTTATTTCTTCTTGATTATCGGTTTTGCATACTTCTATGCAACAATCCAATTTAATCCTATTGAAATGGCTAACAACTTGCGTAAAAACGGTGGCGCTGTTCCCGGTATTCGTCCCGGTAAGCCCACATCTGATTTCATTTCTAAAATTTTGTCAAGAATAACTCTTATGGGTGCTATATTCTTAAGCGTTATCGCAATACTCCCCATACTTGTAGGTTCTATCGGCGGAATCAACATTTCACTCGGTGGTACTTCACTTCTTATTATGGTTGGTGTTGCTCTTGATACTGTACGTAATCTTGAATCTCAAATGATGATGCGTCATTATAAGGGATTCCTCGATTAAGGAGATTTGAAATGAAGTTAATACTTTTAGGTGCACCTGGTGCAGGTAAAGGCACTCAGGCGGAAATTATTTCCGAAAAGTACAATATCCCCACCATTTCTACCGGCAACATTATTCGTGCTGCACTTAAAAACGGTACAGAAATGGGTTTAAAGGCTAAGTCTTATATCGACGCAGGAAACCTTGTTCCCGATGATGTTGTAATAGGCATCATCAAGGAACGCTTAGCAGAAAGTGACTGCCAAAACGGTTACATTCTTGACGGTTTCCCCCGTACAATTCCGCAGGCTGAAGCGCTTGACACTTTAGGCTTTAACATCGATGTTGCTCTTTCTATTGAAGTGGCAGACAGTGAGATTGTTAAGCGTATGTCTGGCAGACGCGTTTGCGAAAAGTGCGGTGCTAGTTATCACACTGAATATAAGAAGCCCGCAAAGGAAGGCGTATGTAATTTCTGCGAAGGCAAACTTGTTATTCGTAAGGATGATGAGCCTGAAACTGTTTTAAATAGACTTAATGTTTATCATGAACAGACCGAGCCTTTGAAGGATTATTACAAAGCTTGCGGTAAGCTTATAATCGTTGAAGGACAAGACGAGGTTGAAGATACAACCCGTTTAGTTCTCAGTGCGTTGGAGAATTAGTTATGGTAGTGCTCAAAACAAGTCGTGAACTCGGCATTATGAAAGAAGCATGCAGAATTTCGGCAGGAGCATTACAAACAGTAGGCAAAGCGGTGGAGCCGGGTATCACAACATTAGAGCTTGACAAATTGGCTGAAGATTATATCAGAAGCCAAGGCGGCGAACCTAATTTTAAAAATTACCACGGCTATCCTGCTACCGCTTGTATATCTATAAACAACGAGGTTATTCACGGCATTCCCTCGAGTAAGCGTAAAATCTGTCAGGGTGACATAGTAAGTGTTGACCTTGGTGCCAGATTTAACGGCTATAACGGCGACAATGCTGCCACTTTTGCTTGCGGAGATGTTTCCGTTGAAGCAAAGCGGCTGATGGACACGACAAAGAATGCTCTCTATGAGGGTATTAAGGCGGCGTGTGTAGGCAGTAGAATCGGCGATATAAGCAACGCTATACAGAGGACTGTCGAGGCGGCAGGGTTTTCGGTTGTACGGCAATATGTCGGCCACGGAATAGGAACCCAGCTGCATGAAGCACCCGAGGTGCCGAATTTCGGCGCGGCGGGACGAGGAATCCGCCTTTTGCCCGGAATGACTTTAGCAATAGAACCAATGGTAAATGTTGGCTCTTACGATGTTAAGGTTTTACCGGACGGATGGACTGTTCTTACCCAAGACGGTTCGCTCTCGGCTCATTTCGAGCATACAGTAGTAATCACACCGGACGGTCCGAAGATTATGACTTTAATCTGAGGTGCAGTATGGTAGGAAGAATAGTATGTTCTAAAGCGGGACGGGACAAAGGCTATTTTATGGTCGTTGTAGAAAGTGAAGAGAATTATGTTCTTGTTTGTGACGGTAAGGAAAGACCCTTAGAACGTCCTAAACGTAAAAACATAAAGCATTTACAATTTACAAATACCGTTCTTGGAAACGAAAGTTATAAAACAAACAAACAATTAAAAAAGGCACTTGCGGTGTATAGAGATACCGCAAAATTTAAGGAGGAACCGTAATGTCTAAGCAAGACATGATTGAGCTTGAAGGCACCGTTGTTGAAGCAATGCCTAATGCAATGTTTAAAGTAGAAATCCAAGGTGGACATCAAATACTCGCACACATTTCCGGTAAGCTTCGTATGAATTTTATACGAATTCTTCCCGGCGATAAGGTAACAGTTGAAATGTCCCCGTACGATCTGTCAAAAGGACGCATTACTTGGCGTTCGAAATAACAGTCAAAATTTGAAGGAGGTATAAACCTAATGAAAGTCAGACCTTCTGTTAAAAAGATTTGCGAAAAATGCAAAATAATTAAGCGTAAAGGCAAAATCATGGTAATTTGCGAGAACCCTAAGCATAAGCAACGTCAGGGTTAATACGCTTAACGAGAAAAAAATGGAGGTGCTTTGATAAATGGCACGTATTGCTGGTGTTGACCTTCCGAATAATAAGAGAGTTGAAATCGGACTCACATACATTTTCGGAATCGGTCTTACTACATCTAAAAAAATCCTTGCCGATACAGGTATCAACCCTGATATCAGATGTAAGGACTTAACTGAAGATGATATTTCAAAGTTGCGTGAGTACATTGACCGTAACCTTCAAGTAGAAGGTGACCGTCGTCGCACAATCGCTTTTGATATCAAGAGACTTATCGAAATTGGTAGCTACCGTGGTTTGCGTCATCGCAAGAACTTACCTGTAAGAGGTCAACGTTCTAAGACTAACGCTCGTACACGTAAAGGTCCTAAGAAGACTATCGCTAACAAGAAGAAATAAGTAGGAGGGAAATAAATGGCTACTGCTAAAAAGTCGACTGCTACACGCCGTCGTCGTGAGAAAAAGAATATTGAACGTGGTGCCGCTCATATCCAATCTACCTTCAACAATACTATTGTAACCATCACCGATACACAAGGTAATGCTCTTTCTTGGGCATCTGCCGGTGAATTAGGTTTCCGCGGTTCAAGAAAATCTACTCCTTTCGCAGCACAATCTGCTGCTGAAACAGCTGCTAAGGCTGCTATGGAGCATGGTCTTAAAACCGTTGAAGTATATGTTAAGGGTCCAGGTGCAGGACGTGAAGCTGCTATCCGTGCTTTACAGACAGCAGGTCTCGAGGTAAGCATGATTAAAGACGTTACCCCGATTCCTCACAATGGTTGCCGTCCTCCCAAGAGAAGACGTGTATAATCAATAAACATTTGTTGCAGTCATACTGCAAATTAATTTGGAGGTGTAAAAGATGGCAAGATATACCGGTGCAGTTTGCAGACTTTGCCGCCGCGAAGG